>CANLHV010000031.1 GCA_947490975.1 Acidimicrobiaceae bacterium | reverse complement strand
GTGGCCAACTGCAAAGTGGCTTCGCGAGCTTGCCGAGTGAGTCGCAGATATCCATCGTCGCCAAGAAAGTGCATCACAGCCCAAGCACTCGCCATTGACCCACCAGATTTAGTGCCGAGCACGCCAGATGATCCGTATACGCCACCAAGCCAATCGTCGGTGACGAAGCCCTGAAAAGAACGCAAATGTTTTGACGCATACATAATCACCGAAGCGCCTTTTGATGTGTAACCAAATTTGTGAAGGTCAACAGAAATCGAACTAACGCCTGGCACTTGCAAATTCCAGGGTGCAATATTTTCACCGAGGCGCTGTAGATAGGCGAGCGTGACACCGCCCATGCACGCATCAACATGACAATTTATTTGGGCATCGGTCGCGATTTTTGCAATGCCAACGATGTCGTCAACAACACCCTGCGGATACTGCGGCGCTGAGCCGACGATCAGCACCGTGTTTTTATCCACTTGACTTTGCATCGCTGCGACGTCGGCACGCCAATCTGAACCGACGGCAACGCGCCGAACCTCAACGCCAAAATACGCCCCAGCCTTGGCAAAGGCAGCATGAGCCGAAGTCGGCATGACCATGTTTGGTTGCCGTATCTGGCGCTCGGCGAGCAGACGATCTCGAGCCGCCTTGACAGCCATCAGGATGCTTTCTGTGCCCCCTGAGGTCATGAACCCGGCCGAACTAGGCGTCGCGCCCAGCCAGACCCCAGCCATCGCTACAACTTCGGCTTGAATCTGTTTCAGGCTCGGAAAGGCGTCGGTGCTCAGAGCGTTCTCGCCGCTAAAGCGCCTGTAGGCCTCCTCAGCGACCGCCAACGCCTCAGCACCAGCGTGGTAGGCGAGACTAAATGCTCGGCCTTCTCGCCATCGCACGTCTCGAGTTCGCATTGCCTCTAGACCTTCAAAAACATCGTCGGCCGACCAGCCCTTAGGCGGCATGTGATTTTTCTGTGCTGGCGACACGGGTGACGGGGAGCTGTTCAAAGTTTTTATCTGACTTATTCTGGTTTATATTAACTTTACATAACTAACATTATGGGCGAAACTGCGAACCGCAATAAGCACCGGCAACTGGGTTTCATTCATCATGCCGCTCGGCTCGGACTTGGGTGTAACTGATCTTGAGCCAAAGGTTTGGCTGCTTGAAGCAACCATTTCAAAGCCGCTTTGAAGTCACGTGTTGTCGGGTCGACTGATGGGTCTAGATCAGCCTCGACGTCGGCTATCGCGCATCGCAACACGTAGACCTGGTCGCGCAGCGCGTCAAGTTCTTTGCGGGCGATGACGAGTTCGTCTTCACTTAGGGCCAGTTCACTGGCACGCTGGCGGGCCACCCAGTCCCATTGGCGACAAGATTGACTGCAAAACCGCCTTGGTCGCCCAGCACCTGAACGCTGACTTATTGGCGAACGACACCATTGGCAACGAGATAAATCGACGGCCTTTTCAGTCATAGAGCTGACAGTTTCAAGCGATTTCGTCATGACAAAAACCTACGCTTCTTGACCAGCTATTTGGTGGATTATCTACAGGCATACTTGGTTGGTGAAGATTTCGTTGCCCGCACCCAAGCGCTTGATGGCCTCTGATAATGCCGCTGGTGTCCACCCCGCGATTCTTGAGGCTGTAACTCGAGCAAACAGTTTCCATGCTCTCGGATACGGACACGACCAGCACACGCCACTCGCAAAAATGCTCTTCAATCAACTTTTCGATGCCGAAGTCACAACTGAGTTTGTCTTTGGTGGTACCGGCGCAAATGTTCTTGCACTCGCCTGCATGCTCAAACCAGCGCAGGCAGTTGTCTGCACTTCAACTGCACACATCGCCGTAGATGAGGCAGGCGCACCTGAGAGATTTCTCGGCGCAAAGTTGATTGACGTTCCAACTATCGATGGCAAACTTCGCCCGAGTGACATTTTGAGTGTTGCTCACCTTCGCGGAAGCATTCACCACGCAGAACCAGCAGTTGTTTCGATCACTCAAGCAACTGAGATGGGCACGATTTATACGGCAGACGAAGTTCGTAAAATTTGTGAGACGGCCCACGAACTCGACATGCTCGTTCACATGGATGGCGCACGAATCACAAACGCTTCGGCCGCACTTGGTGCAAGTGCGAAAGCCTTGCGAAGTTTCACTATCGATGCCGGCGTCGATGTTTTGAGTTTCGGTGGTGTTAAAGCAGGTTTGATGTTTGGCGAGGCAGTCGTCTTTTTCAACACGAGTCTTGCTTCGCGTGTCGAATACATCCGCAAGCAAGTTGGTCAACTTAATTCGAAGATGCGGTTCGTATCTGCGCAATATGTCGAGTTTCTGCAAAACGATTTGCTTTTCAAACTCGCAGCCAACGCCAACTCGATGGCACTCGCCCTTTATGAGAAAACTCGACACCATCAGTCGCTCGGGCTGACTACTCCCCCTGTGGTCAACAGCCTGTTTCCGACGATTGAGAGCACAGTCGCAAGCGCCCTTCGAGAGTGGACATTCTTCTGGGATTGGGACGTCGCCAGCAATCAATACCGCTGGATGACAGCCTGGGATACGACTTTGGAAGACATCGATCTTTTCGCCGACGGAGTTTCACAAGCGCTCAAGATCTAATTGACTGATCAGTTAGTTATCGCCTAGTTTGCTGATGTGTCCGCTAGCGACTTCTTCCAGAGAAGACTTGAGACCGACGATAAGTGGATGAACGACGCCGCGTGCCGTGGCTTGTCAGATATTTTCTTTCCGCCTGCCGCTGAGCGACCGCAAGCACGTGAACGACGTGAACAAATGGCGCGCGCAGTTTGTGAGACGTGCGAGGTGCTGTCAACTTGTCGTGACTTCGCTCGCAATCATCACGAATATGGTTTCTGGGGTGGCGAATCTGAAGAGCAGCGCCATCAAGCAGGGTTTCATCTGATCGCACCAATCGGCATTCGCGCTCGCTCTTAGTAATCTCGCGTTCGCTCGTCGCAATTCTGCGAGAATGAAGCATGGCTTTCGGGGCGCAAGTTATTAGCGAATCATTACCGAACGCTAAACAAAATGTTCTCGACGCATGGGCCAGTTTCGGCGACAGTCGACAGGTCGTCAATTTCGATGAAGTCTCCGCTCACGTTTCGACAAATCGCGTGTTTCGTCTCACAATGTCTGATGGTTCAAAACTGATTGCCAAAGTCAGTTCATACGGCTCATATTTTCAATTTGCCGAAGACCATGACCGCCTTGCTCGCTGTAGTTCGTTGTTACGAGGTGGTCGATGGTCAGGCTTTCTCGCCGAAGTCTTAACAAAAAATGGGCGTCCATTCACGTGGTACGACGGCGACTGCTGGGCGGTCTTCTATACAGATGTCCAAGGCAACACAGGTTTGCCCCGAATTTTAAATGACGCTGATGTGGTGTCTCTTGCTCGCGAAATTGCTGAGTTTCACTTGGCGTGTGCCGCGATCAGTCCAAGTTTGCCGCCGACATCTAACTCGGTCAAGGGTGACGCGATTCATTTATATGATCTGCTTCGCGACGACGAAGCTGAATCACATTTTGGACTTGATTCTTTGGCTATCTCTACACTGCAGCGATATACACACGACTTGTTGTTGCATCTTGAAAAAATTCACTACGACGAATGGGTTCGAATACCAATTTTGGTCGACTGGAATCTCGGCAATTTCTCGGTGCGGTCGTCTAGTCAAAACCAAAGTTCATCGTTTGAATTTTCAACCAGGTGGGATTACGACTGGTTTCGAATCGAGTCTCGCCTACTTGATTTTTATTTCCTCAGTCGTGTGTCTTCGCGCACCGGCGATAAAACTCAGTTTTCATACTCGGCACACACGCTTACCGAACCAAGATTCGTTCGATTCATCTCTGCGTATCACGAGGTTTATCCGCTTAGTCGAACCGAGATCGAATTCTTGCCGTTCGCCTATCGATTTTTCATACTCAACTATGTAATTCGCGAGGGCGCTCGCTTTTTTAGACCCGATCTCTGTTCGCAATTCAGACGCGATGCCGCTCATCACTATTTGGTTGAGTCCGAACGGCTTGACCTAACTCAACTCTTGGCAATCGTCGGCTAAAAATCTGCAGGTCGCCTCAGAACGTGACGAAAATTAATCTTTGATCTTGCGAAGTTTCTCTTTAAAAGTTTTGCCCTTCGCCACATAAACACGTACGCCGTGTTCGATATCTGCGCTTCGCGCCCGACCTTCTTTAATCACGGCTGGCGAGCCAACAGCCAGTGCGCCAGCAGGCACTACGGTGTCGTTCAAAACGACCGAATTTGCGCCAACGATCGCTCCTGTTTCAACGACCGCCCGATGCAATACGATTGCGCCAGTTGAAACCTGCGCACCAGATGCAATGGTGCATGCTTCAAGATGAACAATGTGTCCAATCACGCAGTCGTCACCGACAATCGTCGGCGTCTCAGGTGTCGTGTGGATAACGCAATTATCTTGAATGCTCGTGCGTGCACCAATGCGTATCTCGCCATCGTCTCCACGTAATACTGCACCAGCCCAAATTGTTGACTCTGCACCAATTTCAACTGCGCCAATTACCACAGCTTCTGGATGTACGAACGCGGTCTCATGAATCTTCGGCACGCGATCACCCAATGCATAAATTGCCACAAAATTACGGTACTAGTTTCATAATGTAAATATGTTAAACCGCAAGTTTGCCTATACCGTAAAGGCTCATGTCTAGGCGTCTTGAGATCGAATTAACAAGCACGCGCGAAGACGGAACATGGACATGGCGTGCAGCCGGGGCCAAAGTTCCGAAGGGCGTCGTCGAATCATCGCTTCTGCCAAACGAATCAAAAGTTGGCGATGTACTAAAAATCGAAGCCGACTTCGACATTGATGGCATCACTGTTCTCTCCGTCGTACCGCAACGCGACAAGTCGCAAAAAGCGACCTTCCTGCAATTGATCGACGACAAACCTTTCACAGGTGTCACAGAAAAACTCGCGAAAAAATCGAAATCAGACCGTCCACAACGCGACAAGCGTGGCCCTCGAACCGATCGTCCCGCACGCACCGACAATGCCGAGCGCAAGCCACGCACCGAACGACCGCCTCGCGATCGCGCGCCACGCACGCCTGCTGACAAGTCGACTGCACCCGTAGTTCAACTTCCTGTTCGCCCTGTGGCCAAACGACTTAAGCCAAACCGCAAACATCGTTCGGCTGTCTTGCAATCGCTGCCAGTTGAGCAACGAAGTGTCGCCGAGCGTGCACTCGCAGGTGGCATTCGTGCCGTGCGTGAGGCCATTAAAACTCAGAACGCCCAACTCAAAGCCGAGGGCAAGCCTGAAGTTAAGGCAGACGGTTTAATTTCAATGGCTCAAGATATTTTGCCGAAACTTCGCGTCGCAGAGTGGCTCGACAAAGCAGAAGCCGCCAAAAGCGATCTTGCACTACTCGACCTGCGCGATTTGCGCGCAGTAGTTGTCGGTGCAGACGACCCGATGGTTGTTCGCGACGAAACAACACGTTCACTTGCGACCGAACTCAAGATTGCCCTTAAGCAACGTCAAGAGACCGAGATGACTCAGTGGCTTGAAGACATCAAGGCTGCACTCGCAGCGACACGAGTATTGCGGGCGATCAAACTTTCAGGTGAGCCACCCAAAGCAGGCGTTCTGTTTCCTGCAGATCTCGGCCAACAACTCACAAAGGCAACTGCCGACTCATTGTCAAACGAAGCAAGTTCAGACCGTTGGATAGCGATTCTCGAAGCCCTCGCCTTCTCACCAATTCGAACTTCTGTTAAACCTCTTGGCGCACCACAAGCAACTACAGATGCGCTTCGACAAACTGTGAAGCGACTCGCACCTCTTATTCCACAAATCGCCGCGCTTTTTGCAATTGAAGTTAAACCAGGTGCCCAGACGCCTCGCCCATTGCGCCCACCTCGCCCGAAGCGTGAGTTCAAACGAAAGCCAAAAGCCGTGAAGTCTGATGGCGCTAAACCCGACAGCGTCAGTTCAGAGCACGCCAACTCAGACCTCGCCAATCCAACCCCAGCCGCTGACATGCCAGCAGAAACCGACTCTTCAAGCGGTGATTCAATTTCAACTGCGAGCCAATCCGCCTAATCAATTAACCTTGCCTTATGGCAAACATCGTTGAATACGAAGTCCGCGGCAAAGTCGCAATCATCACACTGAATCGCCCCGAAGCGCGTAACGCCGTCAATGGCGATGTCGCTAGCGGTCTCGAGGCGGCAATCGACAAGCTTGAAGCCGATTCAAATGTTTGGGTTGGCATATTGGCTGCAAACACTGCCGGCCAAGAGCGCCCAGTTTTTTGTGCCGGTGCTGATTTGAAAGCAATTAATTCTGGTCAGGCAGCCGCATTAAATACGGAACGTGGTGGTTTTGGTGGCTTCGTATATCGCGATCGCAAAAAGCCAGTCATCGCAGCAGTTGACGGTTTGGCAACTGCAGGTGGATGCGAACTAGTTCTCGCTTGCGACATGCTCGTGGCGACTACTCGTTCGGCCTTTGGTCTGGCTGAAGCAACGCGAAACCTAATCGCAGGCGCTGGCGGTCTCTTCAGATTGCCCCGTGCGATCGGTCGAGCCGTAGCAATGGAAGCAATACTCACAGGTGAACCCTTTTCTGCTCAACGGGCCTACGAACTTGGCATGGTCAACAAACTTGTTGAGCCAAACACCGCTCTTGACGCTGCTCTAGACCTCGCCTTGCGTGTCTGCAAGGCCGCCCCGCTTGCAGTTTGGGCTAGTCGCAAGATCGTTTTGGCTTCTGAGACTGAGTCTGATCAAACTCTGATCGATATGACGAACAAAGAATTCGGTGCAGTATTGGCATCTGAAGACACAAAAGAAGGTCTCACTGCTTTCATCGAAAAGCGCCCGCCAAACTGGCAAGGAAAATAATTTTTCAGACTTCTAATCTTTTAGATCAGTAGTCACAGTTATCAAGCGTGCGACGAGACCTGACCGTTCAAAGAGATTTTTAGTTTCGCGATCACCAGGCAAGGCAAAGCCGTCAAGCGCGACTAGAGACTCGGCTTTGGCCCAAGAAATTGCTGCGTTAACCAAAGCGTCTCCGATACCTGTATTGCGCGCATCTTTTGTCACGAATACTTGTTCGATTGTTGCGATCTTTCCTGACTTTGCCTGACCTTGTTTTGCAATCAGATAACCCATCACGACTTCATCGACACCAGCAACAAAAGTGACGATTGATCTATCAGATAACACTTTTGCCCACTGCTTGCCTATTGATTCGAAGTCATCTCCATGACGCACTCCGCCCCGAAAATGATCAAGAGTTTCACGCGCCTCTGTTTCGAGTTGTTCTAGAACTTCGCAGTCACTCTCAGATGCTCTGCGAGTAAAAACCTGCACGACGAAAGCTACGCGGTTTTGAACAATGGACAAGCGTCATCTTCGACCGGGCATCCAGGCGCAGTTTGTCGAACCAGCAAGAAGCAGTGAGTGCACTGGGTCTCATCAGGTCGACGTGGTTGCAGTCGTTCAACGCCGTCTGTTCGATCATCACCAACAACTTCTTCCTCTTCTTCCGGTGCAGTTTCTTGCGGTGACGACAATTTTTCTTGCAAGATCGACGACAAGTCGGCTTCAACATCATCTTCTGTGCGCAAATCATCTTCGTCTTCGTCATCATCTGTTGACTTTGGTTTAGTCGCGTCAACTGGTGCGAGGGTCGAACCTTCGTCAGTTATTAACGGATCAACAACTAAAACATCAGGGTCAGATTCGAGATCATCTTCGGCTTCGAGTAGCTCTTCAGGGTCGATGTCAACTTCAACATCTGCTAAGTCGTCCGGTCCGATTTCGTCTGGGACGGTCTCATCAGTGCCCTCAATTTCAATTTCTTCTTCGTCAGCCATGATGTCCTATAACTCGATTAACTAGATTCATTTGAAGCGCGCATAGTATCGGATATCCGAGGCCATAACTCCAAATCGGTGCGTGACCCATTATTTTCGCCTCGCCTCTGCGCGCCGCTCAGAGTCAAGTCGCTCTAATTCGGGTGCATCTTTAACCAGATGTGTCATCGCCTCTGCCACTGCCTTATGACCCGCCTGTTCAGCAATCAATCTGTGCATCTCGATTGCTACTCGACGATACGAAGGGTGGCCCTGGGGCGAAGAGCGCAACTCGAGCATGTGAATAGCCTCACGAGCATTAAATTGCATGACGTAGCGCAGTCGATAAGCCATTGACACTGCGTAAGGCGCCTGACTCGGGTAATCAGACAATAGAGCGTCATAGAGAGCACTCGAACGCTCCATAGCCTCGTCGAATTGGTCCCCTAGTCCCGCATCGGCAATCAACTCAGGTCGAACGAAGCCATGATGCGGTGTCAGACGCTGCCATTCGATCGTCAATAGTCTGTGCCGCTGCAAATCTCGAAACGCACCGTAATCACCCAAGACATCAAACCTGTAGTCGATTCGCTCAAATGCTCTGCCCGGTTTATGTCGACGATTTTCACGATTGCCCACATACGCGCGAATCAACGCAACACGTCGATCGTGACTCAACTCTCGTACTTCATTCAACAATTGCGACTCGGGTAAATGTGAGCTCGAGTAGCAAATCGCCGCTAACAATTTGTCCTCACCATCTGGGTCAAAATCAGTGAGCACAACTTCTTGAGATTCATGTGGGTCAAGTGCACCAAAATATTCGTCGACGAGTTCTATCGTCTCGCCCTCGCGATCAGATAGGTATTCTGTCCAGCGCTCGCCACGATCGGCAACATCGACTCGACGCAAGAAACTTGGCACAACTTTGCGCAACTCAGTGAGCATCATGTCGGCATACAGTCGCGCCTCAGGCAGGCTGTGTCCGCGCATACGAAGCAAAAGAGCTTCATAACCCTGACCAGAGCCGTAAATACCAAGATTAGACAATGACGCTGCTGGCAACACACCTCGCACTGCATCAAGTCCTTTGGCGCGAGTTGCTTGCTTGAAAACAAAGTCAGAAACGTTTGAATCACGCTTGACTGTTTTGCGAATATGTTCTGTAACAGATTCAACCATTGTTGAATAAGAATCGAACATTCGGTCCATGTCACCTACATAACGAGTGCCAAACGGACCATTCAATATGTCTGCGTCTCTATAAAAGCGGTAACGGCCTCCGAGACGAGCGTCGTAGTTGATGTACCGCGTACTTTGTTCGAGGTAGCTCATCAGGCGTCCGCGCTCGAGAATCTTGGTTAGAAGATTCGATGCCTGTTCGCATGCGAGGTGAACACCTCCCAATTGCGCAACGCTGTCGTCTCCATATTCGACGAACACCTTTTCATAAAGATCTTCGGCACGTTCAAGACCGATTGTTGCGTCAAGTGATGTATCACCAGTTAGATCTAAATCATTAACAAACTCGTCGAGAAACAAACGACGCAAACTTTTTGCACTGCGGCTATATCGTGCAAATAGCGCACCCTTGACGACCTCGGGCAGATTTACAAGGGCAAAAACTGGCCCGTCTAAGTTCGTAAAGTAGCGCCGAAGAATCTCACTCTCGTCTTCGGTGAAGACCTCTGGCACATATACCGTCATGGCGCGATATCTTACGAGTCCGCACGGCTTTAAAGCGGGATTACAAATTCGGCTGAGTTTTGCCTCTATTTAGAGTTAAATCACACCCTCAGGCACTACCCCGTCACCAAATGCCGCCTTGACCTCGCGTTGCAAATCGGCTGAGAGCCACATGTCGATCGCCGTCATGGCCATTATTTTTGCGCCTTCGACAATCGCCCGTGAAGCTTCTTCACCTTTGGTGTAATCAGCAAATGCGGCACTATGAAGTGAAACTCCACTTGGCGCAACTTGCATCATCGGGTGAATCGATGGCACTAGGTAACTAATGTTGCCCATGTCCGTTGACCCTCCGCCTGTGCCGGGCAAAAACTCAGTTGTCATTTGCCGTCCAAACTGCTCAGCGTTACGAATGTAACTCTCAAGTAAAGGCACGTTATCGATCAAGTCGGCGAAAGTATTTTTCTTCCAATCGAAAGTAACTGTGCAACCCGCAGCCATTGCTCCGCCTTCAAGACATTTTGCTACCCGCTCTTTTAGCGGCTGCAAAGTCTCGATCGTCGGTGAACGCACATACCAGTCCATCTCGGTTTCACGGGGAACAATGTTTGGCTTCTCGCCCGAGTTAGTGAAGATGCCGTGAATACGTTCAGTGGGCAAAATGTGTTGGCGCAAAGCTGCGACATTCATATAACCGAGCACTGCTGCGTCTAAAGCGTTCTTTCCTCTATGTGGCGACACAGCAGCGTGCGCTGCAAGCCCGTGAAACTTCACGAACAAGTTTTGAATGGCGATCGCATTCATTCGCGCAAGATCGGCGTCTGCAGGATGAATCATCATTGCCGCATCAATACCTGTGAATGCACCTTTGCGTGCCATTTCAATTTTTCCGCCGCCACCTTCTTCAGCTGGGGTGCCCATCAAGACGAGATTGCCACCGCATTGTTCGACAACTGCACTCAACGCAAGACCCGCGCCAAGACCCGCAGTGGCGATGATGTTGTGACCACAGGCGTGACCAATACCTGGCAGAGCGTCGTACTCACATAAAACTGCAACTGTTGGTCCTTGGCCGCCCTTGACGCGAACATCAAAAGCGGTGTCAAGTTCAAAAGCGCCACGAGTGACATTTACCTTCGAGTCGGCAATGTATTCAGTCAAAATTTTATGGGCGAAATGTTCTTCGAAGTTCGTTTCAGGTTTCTCATGAAGTTGATGACTAATACTTACTAGATCGCCTCTGCGCGCATCTATGTCACGACAAACGCTCTGTTTCAGTTCACTTATTTGTTGAATCGTCATTGTTGAAGCCATATCGCAAGGTTAATACTTACCAATATAAATTCACCGCGTCGGGCAAGACCCTGAAAAGACAGTGTCTAATGGAGCCCATTCGAACTCCTTCAATTGACAAAGATGCAGAATCCTCGGTGGCATATTCATATTCAGACAATTGTCTATATCGAATTTGCGGATGTGGAAGATGCGACCCCGACTTCATCAGCTTGAGTGCAGTCAGGCGCTGACGCACATTCATCGAACTATCTAGTTCAACTAGGTCAAGTTTGCCGTCGTTTGGGTGGGCTTTTGGCGCCCAGTCACGGTTGCCGACAAACGACGAATTCAACACAGCAATCGTTCGACCGAAAAATAGCTTCTCCGATATAAACGCTCGCCCAATGAAACATCGACGTCTCGTCTCTTCAGAATTGGTGAGCAAATAAGTTGCCTCAATGACGTCAAACTTGGTGCACAACATCTGTCTATCTAGATTGTTTGCGCCCGTGATGCCGAGTGTTCTGGCCATGTCAGATTTTGAGATTGAGAGATTTAAACACGAACTCGATTCAATGACACACTTAGAGATAACTTCGCATGCGGCGACATCGTCGGCTACCAACTGCAGATCACTTGGTCTTTCTTCAAAGTGGCCCCACTCTTGACCTTTGCGAATTGTCATTTGCTGTCTACAGATGATCCGTGAGATGCAGCCACGACACCTCGCAGAAGTGCTGAAGCCGATTGTTCGGCACAAACAGTCGTCGCCGAATTAGAAGCAATAAGTGATATTTGCCGTAATAGATCTATCAACTGTTTCATTGTTCTAACGAAGTCTCCAGCAGTCAAATCATCGTTGAGAATATCAATTAGATCACTGCCACTAGCCCAGTCGTACGTGATCTCCATTAATCCGGCATCAAGCGCTCGATGCGGTGTGATTCCGGCGACTTTCTCATCTTCGGTAATTCTTTCGCTCAGATTTTTGATTGACTTCCACTGATTCTGTAAGTTTTTTGGAATGCGAGGCTTAGGAGGTTCGTCGGAGCGACGAAATTCATAAACGAAAACGCTCAAAAGCGAAGCCAATTCTGCTGGCGTGAGACCATCGAATAGTCCCTCACTAAGAGACTCGGCGATGACGAGGTCTAGTTCGTGAAAAATTCGCGACAGCGATCGTCCCTGATCGGTCAGGCTCCAGTTAGACGCATAACCACGGCGCTCCATCAAGCGAACGAGATCGTCAAACTTGGCACTCACTGACTGCACTGATTTATCAATTCGAGATTCCATTAAATGAATCTCGCTGTCTATACGGTCAGCTGAACTTGCAGCAATCAGTCTTCGCTTTAGTTCTGGGTCATCC
>CANLHV010000030.1 GCA_947490975.1 Acidimicrobiaceae bacterium | reverse complement strand
GCCCGAGGTTATCTGTGCCGAGTTAATGCAAGGTGTTCTTCAAGCCACGGTTTGGCAAACTAATCGGGCGCTACTAAAGTCGCACGGGTGAAACTCGTTGGCGTAATTGGTTCAGGCATCATGGGCTCGGGTATCGCCGAGGTAATCGCCAAATCAGGAATCGACGTCGTTATTCGGTCGCGCAGTCAAGAAACAGCTGATGCAACCAAGAACGCGATCGAAAATAGTCTCAAAAAACAAGTTGCCAAAACGAAAATCACACAAGAACAACTCGAAGCAGCAATGGCCCACGTTTGTGTAACGAGCAAACTCGAAGATTTGGCGAACTGTGATTTAATCATCGAGTCAGTGGCCGAAGATCTCGCAACAAAAAAAGAGCTCTTCACTGCACTCGACAAAGTTGTCAAGCCAAGTTGCATTTTGTCGACGAATACGAGCACTCTGCCCGTTATCGAAATGGCCAAAGTTACAAATCGCCCCGACAAAGTCTGTGGCATTCACTTTTTCAACCCGGCAGTTTTGATGCCTTTGGTCGAAGTCATTCGGCCGATTACTGCCAGCGATGAGACAATCGAATTGGCCAATGGTTTTGTCAAAGCGTGCGCGAAAGATGCAGTTCAGGTTGTTGACCGTGCTGGTTTTATTGTCAATGCCTTGTTGTTTCCTTATTTGAACAACGCAATCGCAATGTTCGAGGCTGGCACCGCGACGATGGAAGATATTGATGTGGCGATGAAAGGCGGCTGCAACTTTCCGATGGGTCCATTTGCCCTGCTTGACCTTGTCGGACTCGACACATCGGTTGCGATTCTTAATGCGCTACATGCTGAATTTAAATCGGCCAACCTTGAACCGCGACCAATGTTGAAGAAACTGGTTAGCGAAGGCAAGCTCGGTCGAAAAACCAAACAAGGTTTTTACAGCTACTAGTTTCAAGCAAAATGAAATTCAACGACTTGCCAACAAGTCTTGGCGAGTCTGTCTGGGAGTTTCCCGATAAAACAAAGTGGCCCCGGCACGATGTCGTCGGTAGGGGTGCCGACCTCGAGCCTGAAACTTTGATCTATGCGTATCGTCACGGTGTATTTCCGATGGTTTCAAATGAAAGTAGTGATGCTTCAAGTGATTTACTTTGGTGGTCACCTCAAATGCGTGCGATTATTCCGCTTGACGGTTTAAAAATTTCACGCACGATGCGTCGGAGCGCAAAAAAGTTTGAAATTCGGGTCGACACGCAGTTCGAAAACGTGATGCGCAATTGTGCTGCGCCACACCGTGACAATGGCTGGATCACCGAAGACTTCATCAATGCTTATGTGAAGTTGCATCATCTCGGTTGGGCTCACAGCATTGAAGTGATTGACGAGAGTGGTTTACTTGCGGGCGGTTTGTATGGCGTGCGAATCAACAAGTTCTTTGCAGGAGAGTCAATGTTTCACCTTGTACGCGATGCCTCGAAAGTTGCACTGATGGCCCTAGTTGAGACGATGAAGTCATCAAATTTGTCGCTTCTTGATGTGCAGTGGTTAACCCCACATTTAGCGAGCCTTGGCGCCGTGTCGATTAAACGTGATGAGTACCTGCGCCGACTCGAGATTGCCGTAACCCAATAATCTCGCGCCTAGCCTTATCTAGTGGTGAGCGACTCAAAAAACACGACTAAGCGCGACGAGCCATGGGTGATGCGCACCTATTCGGGTCACTCAAGTGCTCGGGCCTCAAACGAGTTATATCGCACGAATTTGGCGCAAGGACAAACAGGCTTATCGATTGCGTTTGATCTGCCGACCCAAACTGGCTACGACCCCGACCACATTCTTGCTCGTGGCGAAGTTGGCAAAGTTGGCGTGCCAGTCGTACATCTTGGCGACATGAAGACTTTGCTTGACGGTATTCCGCCAGGTGAGATGAATACATCGATGACAATCAATGCAACTGCCGCGTGGCTGTTGGCGCTTTATGTCGCAAATGCTAATGAGCAAGGTGTCGCGACGACCGATTTGCGCGGCACGACACAGAACGACATTCTCAAAGAATATTTGTCGCGCGGAACGTTTATATTTCCGCCACAACCATCAAAGAGAATTATTGTTGACATGATCGCCTGGTGCGCAAAAAATGCACCAAAGTGGAATCCGATAAATATTTGTTCGTATCATCTTCAAGAAGTTGGCGCCACGCCTGTCCAAGAGATTTCATTCGCACTCGCAAACGCGATCGATATCTTGGATGCGGTCAAAAGTAGTGGCCAGATTTCTGACCAAGAGTTTCCGCAGGTATTTGCGTCGGTGTCTTTTTTTGTTAATGCCGGCATTCGGTTCATCGAAGAAACCTGCAAGATGCGGGCGTTCGTAAAATTGTGGGACCGAGTGGGTCGCGAGCGCTATGCGATTACCGACGAACGCGCGTTGCGGTTTAGATACGGAGTTCAAGTCAATTCATTGGGCCTGACCGAGGCGCAACCCGAGAACAATGTGCAAAGAATTGTCTTAGAAATGCTGGCTGTGACTCTGTCAAAAGATGCACGGGCGCGCAGTGTGCAACTTCCTGCATGGAATGAAGCCCTTGGTCTGCCACGCCCATGGGATCAACAGTGGTCGCTACGAATGCAACAAGTCTTGGCGTTTGAGACCGATCTTTTGGAATACGGAGATATTTTCAACGGCTCACATGTGATTGAAGCTAAAACGGCAGAACTCGTCGATAAAGCCTGGGCTGAAATGAATGAGATTTTGAGTCTTGGTGGAGCATTCGAAGCCGTTGAAGCACTCAAGGGTCGTCTCGTGCAATCAATGTCAAGCCGCACAAGTCGCATCGAAAAAGGCGATCAGCGCGTGATTGGAGTAAACGCATTTACGCAAACCGCGCAGTCGCCACTGGGTGGCACCGACAATATTTTGAAAGTTGATCCAAAAATCGAAAAACAGATGGTCAAAGAACTCGAAAAATGGCGCAAGTCTCGAGATCAGCAGGCCGTTGATCGTGCGTTGGCTTCGTTAAAAACTGCAGCGCAGAACAACTCGAATTTGATGCCACCATCAATCGAATTGGCAATCGCTGGCGGCACAACAGGCGAGTGGTCGCAAGCACTTCGCGATGTGTTTGGTGAATTTCGCGCCCCAACTGGAGTCGGCGGCTCATCTGGACGACACGGACAGTTGTTAGACAATGTGGTTGAGTTCGTAAAGACAATTGCTGGCGGGCCGCCGAGGTTGTTGGTTGCCAAGCCCGGCCTTGACGGCCACTCAAGCGGTGCTGAGCAAATTGCAGTTGCAGCTCGAGATTCAGGAATGGAAGTCGTTTACAGCGGCATTCGTTTGACGCCCGAACAAATTGCCGCTTCGGCGCGTGACGAAGACCCAGACGTAATTGGCTTGTCTATTCTTTCTGGTTCTCATCTCGACTTGGTTCCTGAAGTTATGTCGCAACTCAAGAAACTTAAAGTCGTGTCACCTGTGATTGTCGGTGGAATCATTCCTGAAGATGATCGTGCTCGGTTAAAAAAATTGGGCGTTGCTGCTGTCTATACGCCAAAAGATTTTGATATCGCCAGAATTATGCGTGATATTGCAGATCTAGCTGTAAGTAGGCGAAAGAGCTAACTCAGGGTTTCATCGTTGTCGAAGGGGCGACGGGTATAAAACCGTTAGCCGGCGGAAATATCAATTCTTGACCCGCTTCAACACGATCAGGGTCTGAGATGCCGTTCATTTCCATTAGCACTCGCATGTCTAAGCGATTTGTTTCGGCGATTCCAAAAAGGGTGTCACCGAGTTGCACGACATAACGAATCGGCGCGACATAAATAGTTGTTGTTACGACAACGGTTGTCTCTACTGCCTCGATCGTCGTCGGTGGTGGCGTATCAACACCACGCTGTGCAAAAAATAGCGAAAGCAAACCGCTCACGATCGCCACCGCAAAAAGTGACTTTCGTAAATTGCCTGCAAGAAACATGCTTAACGATATTAGGCGTGAGATTGGTGAGTTGACTGTCATCGTGCTTACAGCAACCTCTAGTGTGAGCATATGAAAGTGCTGGCCGCAGTCGATAAGTTTCGTGGCACCGCAACCGCGGCTCAAGTTGCAACCGCAATTGGTCATGCATGCTGGCAACTCGGACATGATTGTGTCGAGCGGCCGTTAGCCGATGGCGGTGAGGGCACGCTTGACGCGCTTGGCGGAGCAAATCGCACGACGCTTGTCACCGGTCCGCTCGGCAAACCCGTGCAAGCACCCTGGCGTTTACATCGCGGAACTGCGGTTATCGAAATGGCTTGCGCATCTGGTTTGTTACTTGCAGGTGGTAAAGAAAAAAACGATCCAATTGCCGCAACGACTACTGGCACTGGCGAATTAATCGATGCTGCTCTTGACCTAGGCGCCAAACGAATAATTGTCTGTCTTGGCGGTTCTGCTACAAACGACGGAGGCCTCGGTGCTGTCAAAGCGATTCAGACTCCGGCACGTCTCAAGGGCGTTGAGTTCGTTGTCGCATGTGATGTCACGACGCAATTTACAGATGCTGCGAAAGTGTTCGGTCCGCAAAAAGGTGCGTCACCTGCTCAAGTTCAGTTCTTGACAACACGACTCGAGAAACTCGTTCAGGTTTATCAACAAAATTATGGCGTTGATGTCTCAGAAATTTCTGGTGCGGGCGCTGCCGGCGGTTTGGCTGGTGGCCTGGCCGCACTCGGTGCTCAACTAGTGCCGGGTTTTGATCTCGTCGCCGAAGAAGTCGAACTCGATGTTTTGCTATCTGATATCGACATGGTTATCACGGGCGAGGGTTTTATGGATAGCGAGAGTTTTGCTGGCAAAGTAGTTGGTTCAATGGCCGAACTTGCTAGCGAGCGAAAAATTCAAATCGCAGCAATCTGTGGTGAGATTCACCCAGACGTGCGTTCACATATAAACAGTGTGAGCCTTGTAGAAACTTTCGGTCGTGACGAAGCTTTCGCTAGACCGTTGCACTGCATTGAGCACGCCGCGCTAAAGATTTTGCGCGATCTCAAGCTTTAGTTAGACACTCAGCCTGTGGTCGTTGTGACAGCAGGTACAACCGGCACGCTGACTGCCGCACCTGTACCCAGCGGCTTGCCTGCTACGTCTGTACCGAGAAGAATCAAAACTGTTGCTTCACCAAGATTGCCGGTTTCAGTTGGAATTGGTTCTGGCATCGCAGCAATGCCTACACCGCCAAGCGCATTTGCGACTGCAGCTGCTGCCTGTTCGCTACCCAAAAGATAATAAACAACTGTGACAGTTTGTTTCGGAGTTATCTCACTCTTGTTATTGGCAGGCTGAACGATGTATCCACGACCTTGAAGTTCGGTTGTTAACTGTCCGGCACTTCCGGAAATGCCTGATGCATTAGTTACCTGAATCTTGAATGAGGTCAAAACCAAAGTTGTCGGCACGACAACTTCGCCCACTGTTGTTTCTGTAGATTCAACTACTGGTTCGGTTGCGGCGACAGTCGTCTGGCCTGTTTGATCATTGCGAATGTCGCGGAGAATAAAAAAACCAAGTAAAACGGCCAGCACCGCAATAATTATCGAGAGCGTTGAATTCACATTTGTAGTACCACTTGACTGGCGACGTTCAGAAGGGGCGCGACGAGGGCGTGATTGTTCTTGGCTCATACCTATATAACTTACCTCTAACGAGTTGCCTCAATTAGGTTTTGAGCCGAGGGTGGGGATTGAACCCACGACCTACCGCTTACAAGGCGGTTGCTCTGCCACTGAGCTACCCCGGCGTCTTAATTGCGCAATCAGTGTACGGTCGAATTTGCTACCCCGACGGTTATTTGTTGCTGCGTCGAGATCTAACAATCTCATAAGTTGCAAGTGCTGCAGCGACAGAAACGTTGAGAGAAGACAAAGAACCCAGCATCGGAATATTGACGAGTAGATCGCATCGCTCGCGCGCGAGTCTTGACATACCGGCACCTTCTGCTCCGAGCACTAAACAAATTGATTCTTTGGCGGTCTCGCCAATTTCAAAAATACTCTTGTCGGCAGCGTCGTCGAGTCCGACGATGAATACGCCTGCTTGTTTCATTTCTGCCAGCGCACTTGGCAAACCGCCGACAACACACATGTTCAAATACTCAATTGCACCAGCCGATGACTTCGCCACCGTTGGTGTCACATGAACGGCGCGATGACGCGGCAAAATCACAGCATCGACACCAGCACCGTCACAGCAACGCAAAATTGCACCGAGGTTTCCTGGGTCGGTCACGCCGTCAACAGCAACCAACAACAATGGCGTATCGCGCGACTCAACCAATAAATCTGCGAGCAGAGTTTCGTCGATCGCATCAGCTTTAGCGAGAACGCCTTGGGGTGCTTCGCTACGTGCTTCGCGCTCGAGTTCTCGTCGCGAGACACTCATTACTTGGACTCTTTGATCGCGAGCCAAATCTAAAATGTCATCGATTACAGGGCTGGCTTCAATATCGCTCGCAATCCAAATTTCACGAACTCTGCGTCGCTGGCCAAGCAAAAGTTCACGCACCGCTTGTCTTCCCTCTATTTGTTCACCACCAAGGCCATGTTCTTTTTGCTGCGGACGATTGCTGCTGGCATAGCGATTTGAACGGCTGGCAACGTTTATGTGTTTGGGGCTGTTTGGATTTCTGGGCTTTGAGCCAGTCTTCGCGTAACGATTAGTGGCGCGGCCAGTTCGCTTGTTTGGTTTTGGATTTTTTGGCATCGGTGCTGACTTCTATTCAGTCTGAGTCACAATTGCGACTGCCCAGCAAGCGATACCTTCGCCGCGACCGATTGCACCGAGACCTTCTGCTCGTCGACCCTTGACCGTGACTGGTGCGCCGACGGCAAGCGAAAGTTTTTGTTGCATTTCGTCACGATGCGGGGCAATTTTGGGTTGTTCACAGACAACGCTGCAATCAACGTTGCCAATATCGAACTTATGATTGCGTGCCATTGTCGCGACAAGTTCAAGCAAATTTATCGAGTCGACATTTTTATATTTTGGGTCGCTATCAGGAAAGTGTTCACCGATGTTTCCAAGACCGCATGCACCGAGAATCGCTTCGGCTGTTGCGTGAGCGACAACATCAGCATCACTGTGACCGATCAGTCCGCGTTCACCTTTGAAATGAACTCCACCCAAAATGAGCTTTCGGTCGCTGACGACATCGTCGACAAAACGATGGATGTCAAAACCTTGGCCAACTCGCACTCGCATCGTCATGATTTAAATTCTTACACCTCGCCGCGCGAGATTGCGCGAGCCCAGTTCAAGTCTTCAGGTGTTGTGATCTTGCGATTCAACGGATCACCCATAACTACAACAACTTTGCCACCCTGTGTTTCAACCAATGTTGAATCGTCGGTGCCCTCAGGATTATTGCTGTGTGCTTGTCGTAACACATTTGCTCGAAACGCTTGCGGTGTTTGTACGGCGACAAGTTGATTTCGATCAGGCGTTGACTTAATAACTTTTGCTGCATCAATAAATTTGATCGTGTCAACAACTGGCAAACCTGGCACAGCGCCATCAGCACCAGTGCAAACAGAATCAATCACTTCGTCAAACAAATATTCAGACGCAAACGGGCGAGCGGCATCATGAACGCAGATGATCGTTGCATCTTTTGGCACTGCGGCCAGACCACATCTAACTGAAGCGCTTCGAGTCGCGCCACCAGCGACACCTCCCTCGCGCTGAGCTTGATCTGCGGGTAAAACAACTACGACGCCGTCGCTTGCGATTCGAGCAGTTTCGACTGCCCAATCGACGATTCGACGCTCGTTAATTAGTGCAAATTGCTTGGGGCTGCCGAATCGTGTTCCAGAGCCAGCGGCGACCACAATCGTCCAGATTTTTTCACCTACTCGTTGTTTTGAGACGGTGTTCACGCCTATTTAGGGTAGTACCGTCATTACCTTATGGGACACGACGAACTTCTAAAAGGTAGTGAGTTTTTTGCCGAGACATCCGATGATGTTTTAGCTCTTATTGTCTCGCGTGGTGAGACCAAAAATCTGCAACGCGGCGATGTGCTGTTTAACGAAGGCGACAAACCAGAATCAATGTACGTTGTGTTATCTGGGCGAATTGCAATCGCCATTGGCAATCGACCTCTTGATAGTCGCGAAAGCATGCTCGCATTGATGGAGCGTGGCGATTTGTTTGGCGAACTTGGTTTGCTTGACGGCGGCGCACGCAGTGCAATGGCCAGAGCAATCGAGCCATCGTCAGTACTAGAGATTGCTTACAAGTCAGTTCGTGAGCAACTTGAGTCAAACCCGTCGATGTTGTGGGGCGTAACCAAACTCTTGGCTAAGCGATTGCGAACCATGGATGAAGTTTTGTCAGACAGCGTGTTTCTTGACGTAACGGGCAGAACCGCAAAGCGATTGCTTGAACTCTCAAACGGAAAAGACGAATTTGTCTTGCCGATTACCCAAGAAGAACTTGCCGGCATGGTCGGTGCGTCACGTGAACGCGTGAACAAAGCAATTGCAAGTTTCATTCGTCTCGGGTGGATTGAACAACACGATCGTCGCTATCACATTTTGATGCGCGCAAAACTAGAGTTTCGCGCAAGTTAAACGTTTAGCTCAAAAGCCAAGCTTCGGTTCGGCGGTAAGCGTCGGCTGCATCTTGAGCGCGGTGCGAAGGGCGAGAAGCGTCATGAGCAAACGCATGCTCGGCATCTGGATAGATCTGAGTCTCAACATTTAGTTTCGCCAATTCGGCAACATCGACAGGCGGTGTGTAATGATCTTTGCCCCCGATGATTGCCAAGACGCGATCGGCATGTCCTGTCTTCAAGTATTCGAGAGGCTCTCTTTGAGTTGCGCTTTTCCATCCATCAGGAATTTTGATCATTCCATAAAACGAAACAATTTTTTTAAATCGATTCGATCGAGCTGATTTGAAGCAATACATTCCACCCATGCAAAAGCCGAGTAAACCGACTTCAGGTGTGCCGAGAGCATCCGCTGCGTCGTGCAAGTCACGCAAGTGTTTTTCGTCGTCGAGTGAAGACACCGCGGCAAATCTGGGTTCAATTTCTGGGCCAAGTTCTAAACCTGGAAACGGTTCAACGGCACACACAGCCATTTGCCAGTCTGTAGCGAGGCGTTTCACAAGATCGTCATAAAGACTTCGCAAACTAAAAATGTCGGGCGCGATTACCAGACCCATTTTTGGATTGGCAACGGTTTTATCGATTTCGCAGGCGGTTCCGGACGGCAGATTAATTCTCATCTAATAAGTATGCACCGTAACTTTGCTTAAGTTTTGGTTAGTGAGACCTCCGGTGAGTCTTGAGGTTGCATCTGGGGTGAAATCTGTTTTCAACGATTTGGGGCATGACCCAAAATCTAGATACACCGCAGTTGGTTTGGAGCTCTGGGCTAACCCAGCGTTCTAATAGCCCAGTTTCCAAACTGGTAAAAGAGTGGCAGCTAATTAGTCAGCGACAAAAAGAAGTTGATGTGGTTAACTCTTGGAACCTGCCCGGAAAGAAAGTGACGAACTTAGATCAAGTTCTCGTACGCGCGGGCTTTAACACTGCTCGCGATGACTCGCAGGGCGATAGCTATTTGTGGCAATTAGTTAAGCGAGCCAGCGAAGAAGAACTAGCCGCGCGTATTGTGCTGCAACGAATCTTGCCACCACTTGTTGCGATTGCGCGTCGCCGAGGACAAATTATCGACGGCGGAATTGACGCCGCAATAGCCGAGGTGCTGCCAACCGCATGGACGGTCATTCGCCAATACCCGTGGCACCGTCGCCCAAATAAAGTTGCCTCGAATCTCGTTCTGGACAGTGAATATTTCGCGTTCGTGCAGGCCAACCGAGCGAAGAAAGTCAAAATGTTTGCTGTTGAACCAAACTTATTGGGCGAACTCGTGGCCGAACCAGAAACAAGTGAGTTTGCTCCCTACGTGAGTTTAGAAAGTTTGATCAAAACGGCAATAAGTCAAGGCATTAATCCAAGACATGTTGCGATTTTGCGAGCAGTTGCAAGTGGCGATACCGCTGCGGTTATCGCTAAACAATACGGCATTGCTGAGCGCACCGCTCGTGCTTGGCGCGCTGCGGCGATTAGCGAGTTGCGTGCACGAACGCAGTGTGTGGTGTGAGTTTCGTTGTGCGAAGTCGCAAACTATTTGTGACCACAAAGATGCTTGATAGCGCCATTGCTAATCCTGCCCACATCGGGTTGAGATAACCAAGTGCAGCAAGCGGAATAGCGGCCGTGTTGTAGGCAAAGGCCCAAAATACGTTTGCAGTGATTGTGCGTAATGTTGCTCGCGACAACAAAATTGCGTCGGCGACGAGGCGCAGATCACCACTAATGATCGTCAAGTCACTTGCGTGCATCGCTACGTCTGTACCGGTACCCATTGCAACACCGACATCGGCTTGCGCGAGTGCCGCTGCATCGTTGACGCCATCTCCGACCATCGCTACCGCATAACCTCGATTTTGTAGGTCTGCAACAACGCGAACTTTTTCGCTCGGTAGAACGCCTGCAATTACATGTTGTTCGTCGTTTTCTATGCCGACTTGAAGTGCGATTGCGCTAGCAGTTGCGTCATTGTCGCCCGTTAACAAAACAGATCTGAGACCAAGCGATTTCAGTTCGGCAATCGCCTGAGCGCTGGTGGGTTTTGGTTGATCGGCTACTACGCAGACACCTTTTACGAGACCGTCAATAACGACAAGCACCGCGGTGTTTCCGGCACTGCGTGCCTGTGCGAGCGCTTCGCGTAAGTCACCCGGAATGATTATCTGCGAGTCGCTAAACAACGACTCTCGTCCGACCATAACTTTTCGTGACTCAACTAAGCCTGAAGTGCCCATGCCTGGTGAAGAAACGAAATCGCTTACATCTGACAAGACGCCAAGTTCTTTGCGTGCCGCGTTGGCAATTGCACGCGCGACAGGGTGTTCGCTGGCATGTTCGAGTGATCCAGCAAATTTGAGAACTTCGTCTCGGCTTGTTCCGCGTGCGACGACGACATCGACCAGTTGCATGACGCCAGTTGTGAGCGTGCCTGTTTTGTCGAACACGACGGTGTCAATACGTCGTGTGCTTTGTAAAACATCGACGCCTTTGATCACGATGCCCATCTGTGCGGCACGTCCACTGCCAACCATTAGCGCGGTCGGTGTAGCAAGACCAAGCGCGCACGGACAAGCAATAATCAAAACAGACACTGCTGCGGTGAACGCATACGTTGTCGAGTCACCCAAGAAAAACCAAGCAACAAATGTTGCGATTGACAAACCGATGACAGCAGGCACGAAAATGCTGCTTACACGGTCGGCAAGTTTCTGAACTGGGGCTTTAGTCGATTGGGCATCACGAACGAGACGGGTAATTTGGGCAAATGTTGTTTCGGCTCCCACATGCGTTGCGCGCGCCAGCAATCGACCTGTCAGATTCACGGTCGTGCCGACAATTGCGCTGCCTGGTTCAACATCTACCGGCACGCTTTCACCAGTCAACATCGAAACATCAAGAGACGAATTACCTTCAACTACCACGGCGTCCGCCGGAATGATCTCCCCAGGTCTGATGACCATCAGGTCATTGATGCGCACCATTGAAGCATCAATTGTCATTTCTTGTGAGTCGCGAATGACGGTTGCAGTTCGTGCGTTCAACGCGAGTAGCGAACGCAATGCATCGCCGGCGCGATTTTTGGCGCGAGCCTCAAAGTATCTTCCGGCAAGTAAAAACACTGTCACTGCGACAGCAACCTCGAGATAAATGTGAGTGCTGTCACCAGACTTCATCACCATGCCAGTCATATTCATTGCATGAGATGACCCGCGATAGACGTGCTCAACTGCATCGCCCCAGACGATTGCCCATAGCGACCAGGCCGCTGATGCGAATACTCCGATTGAGATCAGCGTGTCCATAGTTGTGGAGCGATGTCGGGCATTCATCAGAGCGGCACGATGAAATGGCCATGCACCCCAAGTAACAACCGGAAGACTCAACGCAAGTGCAAGCCACTGCCAGTTTTTGAACTGCAGTGCTGCAAACATTGAAATGATTACAACTGGAACCCCAAAAATTATCGACACGGTAAGTCGAGTCAAGAGCATCGAAACACGTTCACTGACCTCGGCCTCGAGCATTTCAGTGGTTGTGTTCTCAAGCAGGCGAGCGTTGTAGCCGAGTGATTTGACCGCGTTAATTATTTCGTCAGTGCTTGTTTGTTTTTGCGAGAAACTGACGCGTGCAGACTCGGTCGCGTAATTGACAGATGCTTGAACACTCGGAATCTTTTTGAGTCCTTTTTCGATTGTCATTGCACATGCATTGCATGACATGCCGGTCAGGCTCAGATCAAGTTGAGTCTCAACTGATTGCGTATTCATTAGTAAATCTATTCTCGCAGGCAA
>CANLHV010000029.1 GCA_947490975.1 Acidimicrobiaceae bacterium | reverse complement strand
GATAGATCGTTCACTTTGTTCGCCCTTCAACATGTTCGATAAATGAGTTGACGCTTGGCTCAATGCGCTCGAGCATCGGCTTTGGATAAATACCTGTGAACAAAATGATCGCCACGAAGACAGCCATCAGCATTCCCTCTTTCGCGTTGAGTTCTTTGAAAGATGAATTGGCTTCATCGGGCTCGCCATGAAACACTCGCTGATAAGCCCACAGCAAATAAAGAGCTGCCAGCACCACGCCGACAGTCGCCACGACAGTCCACCACCGCGCCGACTCGAATGAACCGATCAAAATCAAAAACTCACCAACGAATCCGTTTAAGCCCGGCAAGCCAACTGATGAAAGCATCACAACTGTAAACACACCCGCAAAAATTGGGGCGACATGTTGAATGCCGCGAAGTTCGGCGATCTCTCGTGTGTGACGTCGTTCGTAAATCATGCCCACCATCAAGAACAGAGCGCCAGTCGAAACACCATGATTGACCATCTGAATGACAGCGCCAGTTACTGCTTGTGAACTAAGAGCAAATGTGCCCAAAACAATGAAGCCAAGGTGAGCAACTGAAGAGTAAGCAACTAGTCGTTTTAGATCGCGCTGCATTGTTGCAGCGATTGCTCCATAGATAATGCCGATGACTGCCAGAGTAAACAAGACGGGTCTCGCCCACATCGCCGCTTGCGGAAACAGATAAACACCAAAGCGCAAGAAACCATATGTGCCCATCTTCAACAACACTCCAGCCAAAATCACCGAGCCACCAGTTGGCGCCTGAGTATGTGCATCGGGCAACCAAGTATGAAATGGAAACAGGGGTACTTTGACGGCAAATGCGATCGCAAACGAAACGAATAACCATCGAGCCGCATTGGTCGAAAAACTGGCTCCTTCTGCGATTTTGACAACATCAAAAGTTATGACGCCAAGATCACGCTGTGCGAGTGCAACTGTGGCGATGATGCCCACGAGCATAAACGCCGACCCCGCCATTGTGTACAAGAAAAACTTCGTGGCTGCATAAATGCGCTGGTCGTAGCCCCAACCGCCGATCAAGAAATACATCGGTACCAAAACGATTTCAAACATCACAAAAAACAAGAACAAGTCGAGCGCAAGGAACGAGCCCATTACTCCGGCCTGCAACAAAAGCATCCAAGCAAAGTAAGAGGTTTCGTTGTGGTGCGGGTCAATACCGACGATGACTAACGGAAACAAAATGCCCGTGAGTACAACCAAAAACAGCGAGATGCCATCAACTCCGAGATGCCATGAAATGCCCCACTGCGAGATCCAAAGGTGTTGTGAAACAAACTGAAAACCCGCTTCACCAGACTTGAACGCAGCCAATAACCAAAGTGAAAGTGCACCTGTTGTAACGCTTGAAACGAGTGCGCCAAGTTTGACCCACTCAGGTCGAGACTTACCCAGCAATGCAACAAGGATCGAACCCAACAAAGGCAGAACGACAAGCGATGAGAGAATCGGAAAACTCAACACTTCGCTTGATGCCGCAATCACAGCAAAACTCCACGCAACAAGAACCAAGCCAATATCAATACTGTGCCGAGACTGATGAGCAGCGCATAAGTGCGAACAAATCCGCTTTGAATGCGTCGCGTCGATCCAGCTACGCCGCGAATAGATTCGCCGACTCCATTGACGATGCCATCGACAATGTTTGCATCAATCCACGCGATCAAGTTAAACGCCGAGGCGCCAGGACCACCGACGACTCGACTAACTGTCGCATCGTACTTCCACGCTTGTTCGAGAATTTTTGGCTCAACAACCTTGAACTTTTCTTTTGCGTAGACGGCAATTGATATCAAGATGCCTGTTAATGCAACAACTATCGCCACAACGAGAAGCAGATACTTGTTTTGGTACGCCCATGTTTTGCCGATATACGCTTCTGATTCTTCTACTACCGGTGCTAGCCAGTGTTCTAGAAAGTGAAGTTTTTTGCTGAATGGCAACTGCATTGCGCCACCAAAAATCGAAAGCACCGCCAACACGACAAGCGGAATCAACATCACTTTCGGGCTTTCATGCGGAGTAAATTCGCCGTGTGCGCCGTGGTCTTCGCTGTGGTCGTTCCATCGCGCCTTGCCGTAAAACACCATGATCACCTGACGAGTCATGTAGTAAGCCGTGAGCAACGCAGTGACCAAACCGACCACATATAACGCCGGGTTATTCGCATAAACATAGAGCAAAATTTCGTCTTTCGACCAAAATCCTGCGAACGGTGGTACGCCTGCAATTGCTAGCCAACCAATAATGAAAGTAAAGCCAGTGATCGGCATCACCTTGCGCAAGGCGCCCATTTTTCGCATGTCTTGCTCGTGATGCATGCCGTGAATCACCGAGCCAGAACCCAAGAACAGCAGCGCTTTAAAAAATGCGTGTGTCACCATGTGAAATATCGCCGCGACATATGCGCCCGAACCAATTGCCAAAAACATGAACCCAAGTTGCGAAACAGTGCTGTATGCCAAAACTTTTTTAATATCGTTTTGTGCCACAGCAATCGTGGCTGCATAAAGGGCTGTCGCCGCACCAACAACTGCAATGACAGTCGATGCCCAGTCATAAGAGATATGCAACACAGGATTAATACGCGTCATCAAAAAGACACCCGAAGTAACCATCGTCGCCGCATGTATCAACGCAGAGACCGGCGTCGGGCCTTCCATCGCGTCGGGTAGCCACAAATAAAGTGGCAACTGCGCACTTTTGCCGCAAGCGCCGACGAACAACAACATTGCAATCGCAGTTGCGGTCACCGCTGCAAGTTCGCCGCCTTGCGCTGCCTCGTTGATCGCACCATAAGAAAGTGAGCCGACAGCTGAGAATGCCAAAAACATTGCAGTCATTACGCCGAAGTCACCGATGCGATTGGTCACGAATGCTTTTTTGCCTGCAACCGCTGCGCTGTCGCGTGTGTGCCAGAAAGAAATCAAGAAATAGCTGCACGCGCCAACACCTTCCCAACCCAAGAAAGTAACCAGCAAGTTCTCACCGAGAACAAGCATCAACATGCTGAATACGAACAGATTCAAATAGAGAAAAAACTTCGAAAACTTGGCATCGCCGTGCATGTATCCAATTGCATAAAGATGAATCAAAGTCGAAATACCGGTTACGAACAATGCCATCGTCACGCTTAGCGGGTCTGCAAGTAGTGCGAAATCTACTTGTAGCGAGCCAACTGGTAGCCAAGAAAACAGAGTTTCAACATGACTTCGTTCTTCTGCATCAAGTCCAAGCATTTCGAAATAAACAAGCACGGTCAAAAGAAATGAGCCAGCGGTGGCGATTGTCGCAACCCAGCCAGCACGCGGATCGCCAAATTTGCGACCCAACACAAGATTCAAGACTGCACCGGCAAGCGGCAACAGCGGAATGAACCAGATTAAATCAAGCATCATCAACCTTTGAGTTCAGCCAAATCGTCAACGGTCATCGCTGATCGATTGCGCATAATTGAAACGATGATGCCGAGACCAACAACAACTTCGGCAGCAGCCACAACCATCACAAAAAGTACGATCGTTTGCCCGTTTATGTCGTTGAGTTCTCGAGCCAAAGCCACAAAGCTCAGGTTCACGGCATTGAGCATTAACTCAATGCACATGAACATCACCAACGGATTGCGCCGAACCAGAACCCCAAAAGTGCCAATCGCAAAAAGTATGGCCGACAAAATCAAATACCAAGATGAAGTTGGTGTCAAACTCAAAGAAATCATTTAGCGCTCGCCTTCGCTTTGCGAGTCAGCAACACCGTGCCGACCACGGCAATGACCAACAAAACTGATGTAACTTCAAACGCCACGACATAACGCGAGAAAATCGACTCTGCCAACTGCACAGTGTTGGCATCTGGACCATTTTGCAGATCAGGCAGATTGATGCCCTCACCTCGCTCGTTGAATACTCCATTGCCGTTGACAATCGCAGCCACGAGCACACCAGCTAAACCGAGACACGTGATGATTGCAAGTGGTCGTTGCGCAGTTAGCGGATCTGTGCGCAAATTTTCTACGCGATCTACACCCAACAACATGATCACAAACAAAAACAGCACAACGATTGCGCCGGCGTAGACAATGACTTGTACCGCTGCCAAGAAGTGCGCCTCTTGAGCGACAAACAAAACTGCAACACCAAAGAGCGTCAGAACAAGGCTCAACGCTGCATGAACTGGATGCTTACGCACGATCACGCCAACGGCACCCAACAAAACCATCAGAGCTGCACAGACGAATACGAAAAATTCCACTTACTCGCTCTTTTCTTCGGCCGGCCGCACACCGTGACCCAGCTCGCCGCTCCAAGACACAACGCCTGTGAAGTTTGCGTCGCCCGATGCAGCAGTCGCACGCATCCAGCCCGAAGTGTTTTTATCTTCACCCTCTCGCCAGTCTTCCCAAGCAAGTTGTTGTGGTTTGCCAGTTAGATCGACCAACAACTCGTTCTTCGTGTAAATCGCATCTTGGCGATTTGTAAACGAGAACTCGAACATCTTTGTTTCGGTGATCGCTTCAGTTGGGCATGCCTCGACACACAGGTCGCAATGAATGCAACGCAAATAATTGATCTCGTAAATCCACCCAAATCGCTCGCCTGGTGAAGTTGGCGACGTCGGGTTGTTGTCGGCGCCACGAACATGAATGCACTTCGCAGGACAAACCGCCGAGCACAATTCGCACCCGATGCACTTTTCCATTCCGTCTTCATAGCGGTTCAGAACATGGCGACCGTGCAGACGCTCAGGCTTGTCGATTTTGACATCCATTTTTTTGGCATTGCGTTTTTTGCGACGAAACATTCGTCCGCCCGAATATTGCGTTGTCACACGATTCTTCGGTCCGTGTTGCCTGAATGTAACTAGAAATCCGCCGAGGTATCCCATTAGAACATCGTCCCTTGTGTCGAGCGATCGCGAGCGCTTTTTGCGAACGCAGCCTGCATCAGTAAATAGCAAATCACGAGAACTGCAATTGATCCACCCGTTACCAAAACAATGTTCCAGCCATTTTGACGAGCAAGTCGCTGCGCCGCGAGCAGCATAAACCAACCGAGCGACGCCGGTATCAACAGCTTCCAACCTAAGTCCATGAGTTGGTCGTATCGCAAACGAGGCAGTGTCGCTCTGAACCAAATGTACATATAAAGGAAGACCAAAATCTTTGCCAGCAACCAGAACGTGCCTTCAAGCGCATTCGGCAAAAGCGGAATATCAAAGACAAAATTACCAATCGCAATCGGCTGTGGACCACCAAAGAACAACGTCACGATCAACGCTGACATCGTGACTGTATTCATGAACTCAGCAAGATAAAACAAAGCAAAGCGGATCGACGAATACTCGGTATTGAACCCGCCGACAAGTTCTTGTTCGGCTTCAACTAAATCAAACGGCGGTCGATTAAGTTCAGCCGTTGCGGCAATCAAGAAAATAATAAATGGAACAATCCCGGTCGAAATAAAATGCCAGTCGGTGATCGTTGACTGCGCAGCAACTATGCCACTCGTCGAAAGAGTGCCAGCCAACAACAACACACAAGCCAGCGACAAACCAAGTGCGGCCTCGTAACTAACCATTTGCGCAGATGCGCGCACCGAACCAAGCAACGGATACTTCGAACCGCTTGACCAACCTGCCAGCATGATGCCGTAAACAGCAATCGACGAGATTGCCAATGCGAACAACACACCAATCGGTGGATCGGCCAGTTGAATGCGCGTTACCTGACCAAAAAGCGTCACTTCTCCTGATGAACCATTTCTAAAATCACCGCCGAGCGGAATAATCGCAAACGCCAAAAATGCAGGAACGAACGACAAAAATGGCGCAAGGGCGAAAACAAAACGATCGGCACGACTTGGAAACAAGTCTTCTTTGAAGAACAACTTGATGCCGTCAGCAAGCGTCTGCAATATGCCAAATGGACCAGTTTTATTCGGCCCAATTCGATTTTGCATACCAGCGATTGCTTTTCGCTCGAACCAGACCATCAACATCGTGGCTAGCAAGCCGACGACGAACACAATCAGAACTTTGACCAAGACAATAATCAAAGGCACCCAAAGCAAATCGTCGACGAGTAGCGGATCAAGGGCGATCATTTGATTGGCTCGATTCGAACATCTACAACATCGCTTGCAATATTCAATAGCGGTCGAATATCTACACCTGTGTGATTGAACGGCAACCACGCTGTGCCGCGATTGATGCCGTTATCGGCTTTGATCGCAATCACAATATTTGTTCCGTCTGCACCAACTCGAACATTTGCACCTTCGGTCACTCCGATGCGCGCAAGATCAAGCGGGTTCACAAAAATTGCCGCTTCAGTGATAATGCCCGCCAGCGATGGGCTCGCAATAGTTGACTGCGCTGAGTCATACATCGTGCGCGAAACCACGAGACGATAGTTGTAGGCGTTGCGATCAGTTACTTTGCTTGCAACACCAGAGATTGTCACAGGTGTTTCACGGGCCATTAAGACACCGTCGCCGTGAGTTGACTTGGCGTCACTACTCGGTGCAAACGCAACGACTGAGTTGACAAGTTTTTCATTTAGATCTTCGAGACTTGAAACACCGATATCTACGCCAAGCGCGATGCTCAATTCAGTTGCAATCATCCAATCTGGACGCGAAGTACCACGTGGGGTTATTTTCTGTGCAACATTGCTGATGCGCCCCTCAAGATTTGTTGTTGTGCCAGCTTTTTCGCCGTAAGCGGCTGCCGGCAAAACAAGATCGGCATTGCGATTCGAACTATTGATCATCGTGTCGATACTGATCACGTTCTTGACTTGAGTAAATGCACGCTGCACCAAACCTGAATCGGCAACATCAGCCATCGGATCAACACCCAACAAAATGAGACACTCTATTTTGCCTGCCGCTGCGGCATTTAGAATATCGATCGCATCACCAGAGTTATCTTTTGGCGTCAGACCAGCAGCCACCGCACCACGCACATTTCCGCGTCGCAAGACTGGCAAAACTTTTGCACTCGGCACAGCAGATAAAACTTCACCCAGCGCTTGCAATGTAAACACTTCGCTTTCGGCCAAATTCGAACGACCAACTACAACGACAACTTCACCGCGCGCAATTTGTTCTTTCATTTCGGGCGTCGCAAGGGCTTCACGCACAATCTGGGCTTGATTACCTGGCTCGAAACCCACTGTGCGCCATACATATGGTGTCAAACCAGAATTGCGCGATGAAAACTCGATGATTCGCGACTTTCGCTTTTGAGCAGCGTCACGCAAACGCAAATAAAGAACTGGCAATTCTTCTTTCACGTCGGGTGCAAGCAAGATAATCGTTTTTGCAGCACAAGTTTCGTCAATTGTCGCTTGGGCCAGATTGAAAACTTCAGGACTCAACCCATCACCGAGTTGAGCGTCGCGCTGGTTGATACCAAGTTTGTCGGCCAACATCGCCCAAGCAAACGCATCTTCGTTGGTGCCTCGCGCCCCGCCCAAAATCGCCACGTTATTTGTGCTCTGCGCGAGCGCAAGGCGAATCATGCGTGCTGCATTTTCGAGAGCAACTGACCACGAAGTCGCAACCAGTTCTGACCCATTTTTCATCAGCGGTGAAGTTAAACGATCTGGCGAATTAACTGATTCAAAGTTGTACCGGCCTCGATCACACAACCAACCCCAGTTCACCGGGTCAATGTCGACACCTTGATAACGAACAAGTTCATCGCGACTACTTTGAACAACAGTTCGACAGCCAACAGAGCATGAAGTGCAAGTGCTCTCAGTTTGTTCGAGGTCCCATGGACGCGCTTTGAATCGGTATGGTTTGGCAGTCAACGCACCAACAGGGCAAATTTGCACTGTGTTGCCAGAAAAATACGAACTAAATGGCTCATCAGGAAAGGTAAGCACCTGCGTGTCATTGCCACGACTTGTAAACGTGATTAACGCATCGCCCGCGACTTCGTCGGCGAATCGTGTGCAGCGATCGCACAAAATGCAACGTTCGCGATCTAGATAGACAATGTCGCTGATCGCAATCGGCTTTTCATAGTGTCGCTTCTCTTCGACAAAACGACTTTCGCCTGGGCCGTGGCTAAACGCCTGATCTTGCAAAGGGCACTCGCCGCCTTTATCGCAAACCGGGCAATCGAGTGGATGATTTGCCAGCAACAATTCGAGCACACCCTCTTGGGCTTTTTTGACGCCATCAGTTGCTGTGCGCACAACCTGACCCTCGGCCACTGGCGTCATGCACGACACAACCATCATCGGTCCGCGTGGTGTCTCTACTTCAACAAGACATTGACGGCACATGCCGACTGGCGACATTCGCGGGTGATAACAAAATCTTGGGATGAAATCTTCAGTGCGATCAGCCGCCGCAATAATCAATTCGCCTTTTCGTGCGACAACCGGTTTGTCATTGATCGTAATATTGACCACATTCGGGTCAACCGGTGCCGCCTCTTTAATCGGATCAACAATTGTCATGCCGACACACCAACACTTGCTGTTTCAGTAGCCACTGCCGTAACCGGAATCGTCACACGCTTTTTCACTCGAGCTTCAAATTCGCTTCTGAAAAGAGTCAACGCCGAATGCACCGGCGCGAATGCCGATGGGCCGACGAAACAGATTGTTGTCATCTTGTAAGGAAACGGCACGGCAGTCAAACCTAGTTTTTCGTTCGCCGCATGAGGAAACGCCCCAGGGCAAATCATTGCACCGACTTCAAGCAACTGCTGCAAATCTGCATCCGTGCCTTCACCGTCGACTACTCGCCGCAAAATTCGCTCAAGCCATGTGCCACCTTCACGACACGGCGTGCATTTGCCACAAGATTCGTGTGCATAAAAATGTGTAAGCGTCAAAGCGGCAGCAGGAATATCAGTCGTTTCATCCATCACCATTACGGCGCCTGACCCGAGCATTGAACCTGCTGGCCCAACTTGGCTTGCCTCAAACGGAAGGTCGAGTTGGTCTGGCGTAAACCACGGCGCCGAACCGCCACCAGGAACAAAAGCCTTTAACGCATTTGAGTTGCGAATGCCGCCACAAAACTCTTCGCCAAAAATCAAATCGCGAAACGTGGTCGTGCCATTGATGATTTCGTAAACACCTGGTCGCTTAACGTGACCCGAAACTGCAACCATTCGCGTACCTGGCGAGGTCTTCGTGCCAATCGCCGTATATGCAGCAACACCGTGATTAAGCAACCACGGCAAGTTGGCAAGCGTCTCAACATTATTAACGATCGTTGGTTGACCGTAAAGACCGTTTGCCGCTGGAAAAAACGGCGGCTTCAATCGCGGCATTCCGCGGTTGCCTTCGAGGCTCTCGATCAATGCAGTCTCTTCACCAACTACATACGCGCCCGCACCCCAATGCAAAATGATGTCAACAGAAAACTTCGAACCCAAAATATTTTTGCCGACATAACCTGCGGCGTATGCCTCGTTCAGCGCGGTCGCGACACGCTCTTGTGCGAGTGCCATTTCTCCTCTTATATATAGGAAGCATTGCGAAAGTCCGGCGGCATAACACGCAATCAAACAACCTTCGATCAACTGATGCGGGTCGCGCTCCATTAACAAGCGATCTTTGTAGGTACCCGGCTCGCTCTCATCGCCGTTAACAACCAAATATCGCGGCCAAACTTGTTGCGGCGTCAAGCCCCACTTTGTGCCAGCCGGAAACCCCGCACCGCCTCGACCAAGAACTGTCGCACTTTTTACATCTTCGTGGATTTCATTTGCCGGCCGTGACAAAGCCGCGCGCAAACCTTTGTATCCGTCTGTTGCGAGGTAGCGCTCGAGAGTGAACGAATCAGCGAATTCAAATCGCGAAGTAACAATTTTTGGTCGATCTCCGGCGACAAATCCGGGTGCGTGCACGTATGTTTTGCTCATAGCGCAGCCTTGCCATCGAGCCATACTGGTGACTCATTTACGTCTTCAGGTGCTTTTGCACCTACTGCTCTAGACGCGTCTATTGACTGGCGAACTTTTGAAAGCACACCGTGCGGCGGAAACTCTTCATTCAGTTTGCCGTCTCGCAAGTTGTCAATCAATCGATCTAAGTCGTCGGGCGTTACACGCAGGCGGTATCGATAGTTGACCTGCAGAGTTGGTGCCTCGGTGCATGCAGCCTGACATTCGGCGTGTGCGAGTGTGAACACGCCATCAGTTGTAGTGCCTCCAGCCTTAATGCCCAGTTTTTTCTCAGCGTGATGCATCAGTTCGTGTGCCCCCATTAGCGCGCACGACATCGTGCCACAAATGTTGATCAAGTATTTGCCAACTGGTTCGAACTTGAACATTTCATAAAAACTTGCGGTCCCATATACTTCGGCCGACGTAACGCCAACCAACTCGCCCAGATGCTGCATCGCCTCACGTGTGATGTAGCCATTCTGTTCTTGCGAAAGATGCAAAAGCGGTATCAACGCCGACTTTGGACGCGGATACCTGGCGATGATCTCGCGCGCCAACTTTATGTTTGCGTCATTTAGTCGACTCATCGGTCCACCTCACCCAAAACCGGGTCAACTGACGAAATAACTGCAACCGCGTCGGCAACCAAACCACCGCGCATCATGTGCGGCATGGTTTGAATATTGACAAAACTTGGTGCACGCACATGCATGCGATACGGCGTGGCCGAGCCGTCGCTTGCGATGTAACAGGCAATCTCGCCGCGCGGGCTCTCGATCGCCACATATGCTTCGCCTTCTGGCACTTTGAAGCCTTCAGTGAAAATCTTGAAGTGATGAATCAACGCTTCCATTGACTCGTCAATTCTTCCGCGAGGCGGTGGTGTCACTTTTTTATCTTGAATTCGATAGTCGCCTTGTGGCATCGCATCAAGCACTTGACGCACAATCCGCATTGATTCACGAATCTCGTTCAATCGAATTGAATAGCGATCGAATGCATCACCATAACTACCGACGATCACATCAAATTCGACTTTGTCATATCGCAAATACGGCATGTCGCGGCGCAAGTCCCATGACAAGCCAGTGCTTCGCAATATCGGGCCAGTCGCCGAAAGCGCAATCGCCTCATCTCGAGTAATCACACCAACACCTTGTAGACGTTCGCGCCAAATTGGTTGGCCAGTCATCAAAATTTCGTACTCAGCAAGACGCGCCGGTAAAGCATCGAGCAAATTAAGCACTTCGTCACGCCAGCCTGCTGGCAAATCTGCTGCAACGCCCCCAGGGCGAATGAAGTTGTGGTTCATACGCAACCCAGTGACTTTTTGAAAGAACCGCAACACTTCTTCGCGCTCACGAAAACCGTAAAGCATCATTGAAACTGCACCGATGTCCATACCGTTTGTCGCCATGAACAAGAGGTGACTACTAATTCGGTTCAATTCTGAAAGCAGCATTCGAATCCAAACTGCACGCTCAGGAATATCCTGATCGATACCGAGCAATTTTTCGGTCGTGAGCGCAAAGACGAGTTCGTTGTTTAATGGCGACGCGTAATCCATGCGGGTCACATTCGTGCCACCCTGCATAAACGTCAGTGACTCGCCTGTTTTTTCCATGCCCGTATGCAGGTAACCGATCACCGGCTTGCATCGCAAAACCGTTTCGCCATTTAGTTCAAGCATCAATCGCAAAACACCGTGCGTGCTCGGGTGTTGTGGCCCCATGTTGATGATCATCGTCTGATCTTCACTTTGAGTGCCCGCCAACGCAGCCACTTCAGATTCGCTCATACGCAACACGGCGCCCGAGCCACGCAAAACTTCTTTTTCCGAAACATCTTTTCTGAGTTGAAGTTCTTGGCGTCCTTCGTTGGTGCCTGCCGCTGTTATATCACCGGCTTGCGACGCAGCGATGTTCTCTGTTGCGGTCATGATGCGGCACCTTTGAATTGAACCGGAATGTTGCCGACGCCATAATCTTTTCGCAACGGATGACCTTGCCAATCTTCTGGCATCAAGATCCGCGTCAAGTCTGGGTGACCATCAAACTTGATGCCGAACATGTCGAAAACTTCGCGTTCCATCGCTTCGGTGCCCGGGTACAAATCAAAAGCCGAGTCAATCACAGTGTCTGATTCAGCGACCTGAACGCGCAAGCGCACACGACGACGCTGCGAAAGAGAAAGCAAGTTAACAACTACTTCAAAACGTTCAAGGGTGATTTGACCCAGAGTCTCAGGTGCAATGTTGCGACCTGGGTGCGTCAAATAGTCGACAGCCGTTAGGTCTACGCACATTTCAAAGCCTTCTTCGCGCAAACTTGCGAGCGTTTTTAAATAGTCAGTTTTGGCGATGAAGCGCACGTCATCAGCAACTCGATTCGAAGGCTGCGACACGGCTCAACGCGACCCTAGAGAAACAGGCGTTGTGATGCCTGCAGGAATTTCTTGAATATGAACTTGAGCGCCCGCGCCAGTCAATTCGCGACGACGCATAATTTGGCCGTCCTCAATCAACTGATGCAAAGTTTCAATTGCGTGAATCAAAGTCTCTGGTGTCGGTGGGCAACC
>CANLHV010000028.1 GCA_947490975.1 Acidimicrobiaceae bacterium | reverse complement strand
TCGTTCCGCGCGAACCTTTGCGCGGGGCTTTATCAATCGGTGTCGCACCGGCCGCGATCATTGATTGCAAAGCTTTGGCACAATCAGCAACTCGATAGCCGATGTGATGCAAACCTTCGCCCCGCTTTTCAAGCGACTTGGCAACGGGTGAATCTGGTCGAGTCGGTGTCAACAACTGCACATAACTCTCGGCAACTTTAAGCAATGCCTCTTCAACGCCGTCTTGCTCAACAACCTCTCGATGAGTAACAGTGGCTCCAAATGCACGTTTGTAATAATCGATAGCCGCCTCAAGATCTTTGACGGCAATTGCCACATGATCAATCTCGGTCAAAAGCATTTCAGTATTTGAAGACACGAAGCAAACCTCCTAGTTGGCTCGCCTAAAGATTGTTAATTTCTCTTCGCCAATTTTTGCACGCAATTCAGGATCGGTAATACCCATACCTTCTTTCGGCGCTAAACATAAAACGCCTAGTTTGCCTTCGTGCAAATTGTTGTGCACCTGAAACGCAGCCTCACCCGTCTGGTCGAGACTAAAAACCTGAGACATCACAGGGTGAATCATGCCTTTGCTGATCAAACGATTTGCTTCGAACGCCTCGCGATAATTGGCGAAGTGCGAGCCAATCAATCGCTTTAGGCGCATCCAGAAATGGCGGTTATCAAACTCCATCATGAAACCACTCGTAGCTGCACAGCTAACGACCGTGCCGCCACGTTTGACTACATATATAGACGCGCCGAAAGTCGAACGCCCTGGATGTTCAAAAACAATATCCGGGTCTTCACCGACAAGTGCACGAATGTCTTTGCCGAGACGACGCCACTCACTTTCGTTTTGCGTATTGTCGTCGTTCCAGAATTTGTAATTCGCAGTTTTGCGATCGATAATCGCCTCGCAACCCATCTCGCGCAAAATTTGTGCTTTCTCCGGCGAACTGACAACACCCACTGGTATGCCGCCGCCGTTCAAAACATATTGCACCGCATACGCGCCGATACCGCCAGTTGCGCCCCAGATCAAAACAACATCGCCTTGCTTCATCGCAGCACCATTTTTTGAAACCAACATGCGATAACTGGTGCTGTTGCACAGCGCGTTGACGGCTGCTTCTTCCCATGTCAAATGTTTTGGTTTTGCCATCAATTGATTTGCTTTGACCACCGCGAGATCTGCCAGGCCGCCAAAATTAGTTTCGTATCCCCAAATTCTTTGGTTTGTCGCCATCATCGAATCGTTGTGCGCGGACGGATCTTGATCATCAAGGTGATTGCAGTGCACTGTGATTTGATCGCCGGGCTTCCAAGATCTAACGGCGGCACCAGTGCGCAAGATCACACCAGATGCATCACTACCAAGTACGTGATAATCGAGATCATGACGTTTAGCCCAGGCACTTTCTTTACCTAATCGGGCGAGAGCACCGAAAGTACTGATCGGTTCAAAAATTGCACTCCAAACTGTGTTGAAGTTGATACTGCTCGCCATGACTGCAACCAGACATTCATCAGGTGCCAATTCGGGTGTTGCAACCTGCCCAATATGAATTGACTTGCGTGGATCTTTCTGTTTGCTTGCGACCCCGGCGAACATCGTCTCTTCAGACTTCAAAATATGTGCCGCGCGATAAGTTTTCGGAATTTCAAGACTGGCAAAAGTCTCTGGCGAAGCCTGGTCGTTAATGGCTTTAAGGATTTCTTGCATGCATTGACAATACCCAGTCATTCGCAAGAGACTTAAACCCAGCACTTATTCAGTTGGTAAAACTCACTAGTTTGCCTCTACTGTTGAGCACAACTTTAAGGAGATCTAATGGCCGGCTCATACATCATCTCTGGGGCACGAACACCAATCGGCAAACTAAGCGGTGCCCTCGCATCGTTTAGTGCCGCTGAACTAGGTGGTTTTGCAATCGCAGAAGCACTGCAACGCGCGGGTGTTGCCCCGCACGAAGTCGAACATGTGATCATGGGTCAAGTTTTGATGGCCGGACAAGGGCAAGTGCCGTCACGACAAGCCGCAGCAAAAGCGGGCATCCCAATGAATGTGCCGAGTGTGAATGTCAACAAAGTTTGTCTTTCTGGTCTCAACGCGATTTACCTTGCCGATCAGATGATTGCCAACGGTGAAGTCGACATTGTTGTCGCTGGTGGCATGGAAAGCATGACTAACTCTCCATATCTAGCGATGGGTGCAAGAAGTGGATTTAGATTCGGTGATGTACAGATGCTCGACGCAATTCAACGCGACGGTCTGTGGTGTGCATTCGATTCTTGCCTCATGGGTCTTGGTACCGAGCGTTACGCCGCCGGCGAAATTAGTCGTGAAGCCCAAGACGACCTGGCGATGAAAAGCAATCAGCGCGCTGCTGCAGCAATTGCAAACGGCAAACTTGCCGAAGAAATAGTTGCCGTCACGATTCCGCAACGCAAGGGCGAACCAGTCATTGTTAGTAACGATGAGGGTGTGCGCGCTTCAACAACAATGGAATCACTCGCCTCGCTCAAGCCAGCATTCGATAAAACCGGCACGGTTACGGCAGGTAACGCCAGTCAAATCAGCGATGCGGGTTCGGCAGTCGTGATGATGTCAAAGCGTGCCGCCGATAAACGCGGCATAAAACCACTCGGTGAATTTGTCTCATACGGAATGGTTGCCGGCCCTGATAATGCTTCGTTGCTGCACCAACCAAGTCGCAGCATTCTCAAAGCACTTGAGCGCGTAGGTAAAAAAGTTTCAGATATTGATCTATTTGAAATCAACGAGGCCTTTGCTGCTGTAGGTGTTGCCTCGATGCGAGACCTCGGCATCACCGACGAGATTGTGAATGTCAATGGTGGGGCCATCGCACTTGGTCACCCAATCGGAATGAGCGGCAATCGTTTGGCAATCACTTTGCTCTACGAACTTCGTCGACGCGGCGGCGGTCTTGGCGCTGCAGCGCTCTGTGGTGGCGGCGGACAAGGTGACGCGCTGATTTTGCGGGTCGGCTGACTTTAGATCGCTCTCAACCAGCGACTTCGCGTCTTCCTTCTAATGCTCTACCCAATGTAAGTTCGTCGGCGTATTCGAGGTCTCCACCAACTGGTAAACCGCTGGCGATGCGAGTTACTTTCACGCCTAGTGGTCGCAGCACACGAGCCAAATACATCGATGTCACGTCGCCTTCGGTGTTCGGGTTCAAACACAAGATCACTTCTTTAACTTTTTGTGGTTCAATTCGCTGCAGCAACTCGCGAATCTTCAATTGTTCAGGACCAACACCATCGAGCGGATTAATCGTGCCAAGCAAAACATGATATTGCCCGCTGAACTCTCGGGTTTTTTCAATCGCAACGACATCACGTGACTCTTCGACGACACAAATCGTGGTTTGATCTCGTCGATCATCGCTGCAAAACTGGCACAAATCTGCTTCAGAAAAGTTTGAGCAACGCTGACAAAACTTGACCGTCGCTTTGGCCTTAGTAATCGAAGACGACAAATTTTCGACATCGCGGTCTTCGCTTTTAATCAAATGAAACGCAATTCGCTGGGCTGATTTTGGACCAATGCCCGGCAGTCGAGATAAAGCGTCGATAAGCGCTTGCATCGGTTGGGTATAAGCCGAGGCCACTTCTAGCTACTTCTTGTCATCGATGATTTTTGAACCAGGAAAAGCCTTGGCGAGTTCGTCAATTGGCGAAGAAACTCTGCCGGTTGGCGCCTGTGTTGTTTCAGCTATATCTTCCATGGCTTCATACTCGTCTTGGTCTGGTGTGCTCGATGCTGTTTTGCTTTTCTTTGACGCCGCCACAACAAATTTGATCTCTAACTTTTTGCCAGCGACTCTTTGCAGCGATTCAACCAAAGTTTGTAAATGCTCATTTGATTTAGTGATGTGCATTTCACTTGGTGCACCAAGCGTCAACACACCATCTTTGCAATCACTGACTGTTACGGCACTATATAAAGCTCGAACAATTGGTTTTTGTGAAGCAACAACCTCGGGCCAAACTTTTTTGATCTCTAGATCACCAAGTAATGCAGTTGGTTTGATGGGTTCGCCAACTTCGGGTTTTAACTCGGTCGTGGTTTCAGGTTTTTTGTCAGCTTGAGTTTCTGTTTGCGATGGTTTTGCAGTCTGCCCAACACTTGGCATCATCGCCGACGCACGCCCACCGAGTTTGGTTCGGCCAGTTGACGGATCAACTAGTGACGGTCGGGCGATCGGCCCGGTTGAATCACGCATTGCCGTGACACCAGACTCGAGGCGCTCAATGCGCGCCATCAACGAGGCCACATCGGCGCTCAGATTTTGACGCGTTAATTTAACGACGGCGACTTCGAGCAACAATCGCGCATCTGGCGCGTGACGAATCTCGATCAAAACATCGCCCAAGACTTCGATTGCGCGCACGACACCAGTTGCACCCATACGTCGCGCCTGATCACCAACTATTTCGGCGCGTTCTTTTGGTAACTGCACGAGTTCAGGGGCCATCAAAGACAAAAACGCATCGCGCAGATGACGAACAATGTCTTCGGTCAATGCGCGCGGGTCGGCACCAAACTGCACTGCTGCACCAACTGCAGCCAACGCACGACCAGGGTCATGATCAATAAAAGCTTCGATAAATTCATCAAGTGAAACTTGCTCTTCAACATCGCCACCCGAGGCCACGACAAGTTCAAGCGCAGACAGTGTGTCGCGCACAGAACCTGCGCCTAGTTGCACCACACGATCAATCGCATCTTCGCTGACAACAAGTTTCGCATCAGCAACAACCCAACGAACATGTTCTTTGAGCTCTTGAAGTGGCAGAAGATGAAACAGCAAGTGTTGGGTTCTGCTGCGAATTGTCTCGCTCACTTTTTGTGGATCAGTTGTCGCCAAAACAAAGACAACATGGTCTGGCGGTTCTTCGAGCGTCTTGAGCAACGCTGCTTCAGCCGGTTTTGACAACATGTGCACTTCGTCCAAGATAAAAACCCGGTGTCGACCAGGGTTGCCGAGTGCCGCGCGCTCAATTAAGTCACGCATATTGTCGACGCCGTTGTTGCTAGCCGCATCAAGTTCGAGCACGTCATAACTCGAACCAGCATCGATCGACAAACACGAATTACATTTTCCGCAAGGCTCACCGTCTTTCAACTTTTCGCAGTTGAGAACCTTCGCCAAGATTCTTGCGGTCGAAGTTTTGCCTGTGCCTCTTGGTCCTGAAAATAGATATGCCTGGCCTTCGCGATTATTGATCACCGCGTTACGCAACGCACGCACTACATGGTCTTGGCCCTTGAGCTCATCAAAGCGACGGGGCCGATACCGGCGATAGAGAGATTGTGTTGCCATTTCGTAGCGAGCCTACCTATGGGGTGGTTCACCATGCCTACGCCCCATAATTAACTACTCTTTATGTACGTCCATGACAATCTTGAAATTAAAGCAACCCCCTAAATTCTCGGCTTTGGCTGGGCTAATTGGCCTGGGGATGATCATCGGATTTTTCGGCTCGACCGCAAGCGCCTCGGTTTCTGGTCAGAACCAACTCAGTTCGTCGAACCCTGCAGCAAATCAAGTTGTTTCGGTGCCGCCCACCCAGTTGCAGCTAGTTTTTCAAAACCCTTTAGCCAACCCCGAAGTAGTCACTTCAATGGGACTTTCCCTGGCATGCAACGGCACGCTCGTCGGTCTCGGTGTGCCACAACTTGGTACCGACTTCAAAACAGTCTCGGCAGCCCTGACGCAAATTCCACCGTCTGGTTTGTGCACTGTAAGTTGGGCGCTCCCCGATAAAAGTCTTGGTTCGTTTAGTTTCACGTCAGCAGTAGAAACTCAAACAACAATTGCAGGCGCAACTGACGGCACTGGTTCAGCATCAGGTGCACCTCAGACGCCGACAATTATCGGTGAAACAATCGAACAGCAAGAATCAGGACCTCGAGTCGGTGGCATTCTTGGTCTGCTGAGAGTGCTCGAATATTTGTTGATGGCCGCACTTTTCGGCGGCATCGCGCTCATCGTTACTGCATGGCCAGAGGGTCCGACATATGGCGTTACTTTGCGATACATGCGCCTTGCGTGGATCGCGTGCGCGATCAACATGTTTTTTGTTCTCGTACTCTCAACAATGCGCGCAGAATCGCAAGGCTTCATCGCGTCAATGAATCCATTTGGTTGGTTTAGCGCATTAGATACAGGTAGTGGTGCAATTTTAATTTTGCGATTTGTTTTAATTTTGGCTTGCGGCTGGGTGGCAATTAATCCCGAAAGAATCAACGACCCGGCGTCACAATTTCTTGCCGCATCGATCGTTATATCAATGATCAGCACGCTTGGGCTTTCACGTCTTGGGCAAGATGTCGCATTGTTCAGTTATGTGCTTGGCATCATTCACGCAATTTCAATGGCTTATTGGATTGGCGGCTTGTTGTTGCTCTCGCGTGTAGTGCTGATCGGACCAGGCACATCTGATTTGGTTAGCGCGATGCGAGCATTCGCTCAACACGCCATGTGGGCATTTGGGGCAACTGCATTCACCGGCGTGCTGCTCGTCTATCTATTAGATGGCTCATCAATCTTTACTAGTGGTCACGGCCGCCTCGGTGTGTTCAAAATAATTTTTGTCTCGGTGATGCTGTTCATCACTCTGCTGCTCAAAAAATTTGTAGCCCAACGACTATTGGATGGCGACAACCTAACTGGTCGCATGGCTTGGCGATTGCGCCGAGCCGTGTCGGTTGAACTCGCGTTTGCGTTAATTGCTTTGATTCTCACTTCTTGGCTAGTTGCGACGACCCCGCCTAAAGCCAAGGCAGAGGTGCGAACGACGTCGGCGATTTATTCGTTCCGTGAAGAACTAAAAAATGACCGCTTTCATGTCGTCATTTCGTTGACTCCTGGCGTCACCGGCACAAACGCAATGCGAATTGAACTAATCGAACCACGCCGAATAAATAATTTCGCCGTAAAGATGGTGCCTCAAGCAATTGGCTACTCAGGAATTCAAATCAATGTTCCATTGACGCGCCAGGGTGCGGCGATTGTTGCAGGCGACGGGTCGTTCATCCTCAATGCACCCGGCATTTGGAATATCGAAGTTTCTGGCACAACAACAACGGGTGATTTGACACCGTTGGCAACAACACTGGCGGTGACGCAAGCTCCTGAGCCTCAAACCGCAACGACCCTGCCAACCGCGACAACTATTGGCGGTTGATCAACAGGCTGAGCCGCACGGCTTTCGGCAAGTATCGTGAGTTCTGTGAATAGCAATTCAATGGATGCAAAACTCGCCGACCTCAAGGCTCGCAAGTCGGCCGCGTTTACCGCAGGCTCGCCAAGGTCGATTGAACGCCAACACGAAAAAGGCAAATTACTCGCTCGCGAGAGAATTGACGCCCTGCTCGACGAAGGAAGTTTTCACGAACTTGATCTTTTGGCGCGACATCGCGCACATGCGGCTGGTCTTGAAGAGCATCCTTATACAGACGGCGTAATCACCGGCTGGGGAACGATCGATGGTCGCAAAATTTTTGTCTTCAGCCAAGATTTCACGGTGTTTGGTGGTGCCCTAGGCGAAGTCTTTGCAGAGAAGATCCACAAGTTGATGGATCTTGCCCTCAAAGTTGGTGCACCGTTGATTGGTTTAAACGACGGTGCAGGTGCGCGCATTCAAGAGGGTGTTGTCTCTTTGGCAAGTTACGGCGGAATTTTTCATCGCAATGTGCAGTCGTCGGGGGTGATTCCCCAGATCAGCGTCGTGCTCGGGCCTTGTGCTGGTGGCGCGGTTTATTCACCAGCGATGACTGACTTTATTTTCATGGTGCGCGAAACAAGCCACATGTTCATTACTGGTCCTGATGTGGTCAAAACCGTTACGGGCGAAGATGTGACACTTGAAGAACTAGGTGGCGCAATGAGCCATGCATCAAAGAGTGGTGTTGCGACTTTTGTTTCTGCCGACGAAAAAGCGTGTCTAGAAGATGTGCGCTATTTGCTCAGTTTCTTGCCGCAAAACAACATGGCTGACGCGCCATCTGTCGCACCAACCGACGACCCGATGCGTCAATGTGATTTGCTGCGCACGATTTTGCCACCATCGGCCAACCAGCCGTACGACATGAAGAAGGTAATCGCTGAAGTCGTCGACGACGGAGAATTTTTTGAATACTTCCCGCACTGGGCCAAAAGCATCGTTTGTGGTTTTTCACGACTAGACGGCAAAACAGTTGGCATCGTCGGAAATCAGCCGATGGTTTTGGCAGGCGTACTCGATATTGAGTCAAGTGAAAAAGCAGCACGATTCGTGCGCACCTGCGATGCGTTCAACATTCCGTTAGTGACTTTTGTTGACGTACCTGGTTTCTTGCCCGGAGTCGACCAAGAATACGGCGGCATTATTCGCCACGGTGCAAAGTTGCTCTATGCATATTGCGAAGCAACCGTGCCGCGAATTCAAGTGATCACTCGCAAGGCCTACGGCGGTGCTTATGTCGTAATGAATTCAAAATCAATCGGTGCCGATTTGGCATACGCATGGCCGACTGCCGAACTTGCCGTGATGGGGCCACAAGGTGCAGTTGAAATTGTCTACCGACGTGAATTGCAACAAGCCGCTAACCCCGCTGAGCGGCGCAAAGAACTTGTGGCTGAATACGCCGAGAAATATGCGAACCCATATGCGGCTGCCGAGCGCGGCTATGTCGATGACGTGATCGACCCAGCAGAAACTCGCACGAAACTTATTGCTGGATTAAAAATGTTGCAGTCAAAGCGTGAAGAATTGCCAAGACGCAAACACGGAAACATGCCCCTGTGACGATTCAAAATTTTGTTTCGCCACCGCCAACCGCCGACGAAGCTGTCGCCATCGCAACCGCACTCGAATTGTTGTGGCCAAAACCGCAACCGAACATAACTACAACTGTGCAAACTTCGTGGAGATTTAGCGGCCGATCTTGGACTGATTCAGTTCTGGCGCGTCGCAGCCGACCAAATTAAAAATGGTTGGTCCGCTAAAAGATCTGCGGGTTCTCGATCTATCGACCGTCTTGGCCGGACCAAATTGTGCGCGTTACTTAGCTGACTTCGGCGCCGATGTCATCAAAATCGAAAAACCTGGTGTTGGCGACAGCCTGCGCGGTATGGCGTGGAAAGATCCGCGTGATGGCACAGGTTTATGGTGGAAGTTAGTCAATCGCAATAAGCGAAATGTTTCACTTGACTTAAAGATTGAAAAAGATCGCGAATTATTTTTAAAATTGATTGACGACGCCGATGTACTTGTCGAAAACTTTAGACCGGGCACACTTGAACGACTCGGTGTCGGGCCAGACATTTTGTTGCAGCGAAACGCAAAACTTGTCATCACCCGCGTCACAGGTTTTGGGCAAACAGGCCCATACAAAGATCGCCCAGGCTTTGCATCAATCGCCGAATCGATGTCAGGCTTGGCCGCACTTAGCGGCGAACCAGACGGCCCGCCGATGTTGCCGCCGATTGCTTTAACTGACGAAGTCACCGGTGTTGTTGCGGCGTTTGCGACAATGGTCGCGCTACACAGCAAAGTCGGCCAAGTTGTCGACGTCAATTTACTTGAAACGATGTTTCAGATAATGGGACCTTTAATTTCGTTATTCGTGTTGACTGGCGAAGAACAACCACGTCTCGGTTCACAGTTGCCATACACAGTTCCACGTGGCGTTTATCAGTGCAACGACTCTAAGTGGGTTGGCGTTTCTGCAAGCTCTGACACGGTTGCTGCTCGTGTTGTTGAAGTATTGGGCTTCGCAGGCGATGAGAGATTTTCAACTTTTTCAAGTCGCGTCAAACACCGTGATGTCTTGCACGAACTAATGACAAAGTATTGTGCGGCTCGAGATAGTGCAACCGTATTGAAAGTATTCACTGAAGCCCAAGCCGCGATCGGCCCTGTGTTGTCGATGGCCGATATCGCTGATGATCCGCACTTTGCCGCGAGGCAAGCAATCAAAATAGTTGGCACAACCCCAATGCAGGGTTTGATCGCTGCACTATCGGGCACACCTGGCGAACTACGGTGGGAAGGTCGCGACCTAAACGCCGATGGCGATGAGATTCGCGAAAATCTCTGGGGCAAATAACAGAAAGCAGATTTTTTTGAAGAATTGGTCAAGAGGCGCCAAAGTTTTAGCTCTCACTTCTATTGGCGTGATGATGGTTTCTCTGGATATCAGCATTGTAAATGTCGCCTTCGGGTCGTTTGTTGCCGAGTGGCCAGAGAGTCGGCGCACACTCACATGGATTTTTTCTGCTTACAACATTGCCTACGCCGCAGGTTTGCTAACCGCAGGTCGACTCGCCGATGCATTTGGGCGCAAGCGAGCATTTCTCTCAGGACTGATGATTTTTATGCTTGGGTCAATTCTCTGTGCTATTTCACCAACTGCAATCTTTATGGTTATCGCGAGAGTCATTCAGGCTGTTGGCGGAGCAATCCTCACGCCTGCTTCTTTGGCACTCGCATTACCCGAGTTCGCAGTCGAGAAAAGATCAGCAGCAATCGGCATCTGGGGCGCAGTCGGCGGAATATCTGCGGCGAGCGGTCCAATGGTTGGTGGTTTTTTGGTCGACACATTCGGATGGCACTCAGTTTTCTTAGTGAACGTGCCGTTTTGTTTATTGGCATTCGTCGTTGGCTTGAAATTGTTACGTGAGTCGCGAGACGAAACAGCACCGCGCAAAGTTGATTATTTCGGCGCGCTACTTGTGGTGCTCGGCGTTGGACTGCTCACATTGATGATCGTCCAAAGCGACGAGTGGGGTTGGGTTTCAAATCGGTCGTTGGTCATTTTTGCAATTTCATTTTTGCTTCTCGGCATATTCGTATGGCGCTGCAATCAAGTCGCACACCCCGTGCTCGACTTGCGTCTATTTAAATTGCCGTTCGTCACCGCTGCAGCGCTCGGTGGTTTTGCGTTTTCGATGGGTTTCTTTTCGATGATTTTTGTCAACACTCAATGGTTGCAAGTTGTTTGGGGATACAGCCCTTCTTTATCTGGCATTGCTGGTTCGCCTGGGCCGTTGGCGGCGGCATTCGTTGCTGCACCCGCAGGAAAACTCGCCAATCGCATCGGGCATGGCAAAGTAGTCGCCGCTGGAGCACTAATCATGTCATTTGGTATCGGATGGATGAATTTCTTCATCTCGCCTGAAATTCACTATTGGGATTTCTACTTTCCGACCATGGTCGTCACAGGCATTGGTGTTGGTCTTTGCATCTCAACAATTTCTAGTTCGGCAACAGCGTTCTTGCCCCAACCGCGTTTTGCCATGGGTGCGGCGCTGAACAACACTTCGCGACAAATCGGTGCTGCGCTTGGAATTGCTCTAGTCAGTTCACTGCTAGTTGCTGCCACGAAAACTGATGACCCCACCAGCGGATTTCACGCGGCATGGACACTAATGACCGGAGTTATTCTGCTCTCTGGTATTGCGATGCTGACTCTTTTTCGGCGACCAACTGCCGAACAACTCGCCCAAGCGATTTAACCAGCCACGCCCACTGGGCAAGTTACGCCAGTGCCACCGATGCCGCAATAGCCACTCGGATTTTTTGCCAGATACTGCTGGTGATATTCCTCGGCGTAATAAAACTCAGCTGATTGTTTGATCTCGGTTGTTATGTTGCCGAAGCCTGCCTGAGTGAGGCGTTGTTGAAATACATCGCGGGTGGCGATTGCCGCGGTTTGTTGCTCCGCATTGGTGAAGTAAATCGCGCTGCGATACTGGGTGCCAATGTCGTTGCCTTGGCGCATGCCTTGCGTCGGATCGTGCGACTCCCAGAAGACTTGCAACAATTTCTCGTATGAAACTTTGGCCGAATCAAAGACTGCGAGCACGACTTCGGCGTGCATCGTGCTGCCACTGCACACCTCGCGATAAGTAGGGTCAAGCTTGTTTCCGCCGCTATAACCGACGGCGGTTGTGTAAACCCCGTCTAATTGCCAAAATTTGCGCTCAGCGCCCCAAAAACAACCAAGGCCAAAAACTGCTGAGTGCATCGAATCTGGCCACGGCTGAACCATCGAATTACCAAGGACAAAGTGTGCAGTGTTCATTGTGTCAGGCTATTAGATGCCTATGCAATCAAGTGAACTCGAGCCTCGATTGTTTTTGCCATCCGACATTGATGCCGCCCTCGAACTAAATAACGCAAACGCGCCGGCCGTTGGCGAGATTGATCGCGCGACTCTCGAATTCTTGATTGAACACTCGCTCTATTCGTTTGCGATTGGCACCGAATCGCTTCATGCCTTTTGCATCACTTTCGCGCCTGGGGCACCGTACACGAGTGTCAACTATCAGTGGTTTTCAAAAAAATATTCAGACTTTGTGTATCTTGACCGAATTGTCGTCAGCGAAAAAATGCGCAATAAATCGCTAGGTGCCAAACTCTATGCCGCTGTCGAACAGAGAATGCTCAAAGATCGGTGCGCCCCACTTCTGACGTGCGAAGTGAATCTAAACCCGCCGAATCTCGGCTCAATACGTTTTCACAATCGAATCGGTTTCCGCGAAGTCGGTCAACAAGATTCAAAGCCTGGTCTCACAGTCAGCTTGCTAGCCAAAGCGCTCTGATGTCTCTCAAATTATTCAATAAATCGCTCAATTTAGCTG
>CANLHV010000027.1 GCA_947490975.1 Acidimicrobiaceae bacterium | reverse complement strand
TTTTCTTCGCCGGCGCAATATTTTTGCCAAGCGCCTGGTTCTGCTGCAATCGCGGCGTCAACCATTGCTTCAAGTGCGCCAGTGTCTAGTGCTTCAAACCCGCGCTTTGCGGCCATCGCCACAACATCGCCGCCACCAGAATCAATCAAATCGGTGAGCAAAGTTTTTGCCTGAGTAGACGTAACTTTTGCGTCTCGCTCAAGAATTGTCAACGCTGCTAAATCGCGCGCTGGCACTTTTGGTGTCGGCCCTTGTTCGGCAAATGCTTGTTGCACATAAATCACCGAGCGCCGTGGATCTCCACCGCTGCTGACAACTTCACGAACATAGTCATCTTGTCCACGCTCAACGACGACAAACGCAGACTCGCCATCTTTGTCGACACCGCAAAGTTCGGCTAATGCACTGCGTCGTGCCGCGGGCAAAACTGGCAGTGCAGCACGAACTTGGTCAATCCAAGATTGCTCAGGCACAAGCGGCACCAAATCTGGCTCTAAGAAATACCTATAGTCATCGGCGTCTTCTTTTGTCCGCAAAGTTTCTGTGCGACCAGTTGCATCATCCCAGTGGCGAGTTTCTTGTCGCACTGTGCCACCGCCTTCGATCAGGTCGACCTGACGACGTGCTTCATAGTCGATTGCTCGGCCCACCGAGCGAATCGAGTTCACATTTTTGATTTCGCACCTCGTGCCAAATGGAGTGCCAGCTTTATGAATCGAGACGTTGACGTCACAGCGCATCGAACCCTCTTCCATTTTTGCATCGCTCGCGCCGACAGCCAGCAAAATTGCCCGCAATTCTGCAACATATTGACGAGCCTGTTCAGAGGTTCGAATATCTGGTCGCGAGACAATTTCAACTAGTGGCACACCAGCGCGGTTGTAGTCAAGTAACGAATAATCGCTGCCGTGAATTCGACCCGACGAACCACCAAAGTGAGTCGACTTTCCGGTGTCTTCTTCGAGGTGAGCGCGCTCAACACCAATGCGCACATCACCAGGCAACATCAAAAAGCCATCAACATTTAGCGGATGATCGTATTGAGTGATTTGATATGCCTTCGGCAAGTCTGGGTAAAAATAATTTTTGCGATGAAAAGTGCACGGTTGAACTTTGCAGTTCAATGCCAAGCCAATTCGCATTGCCAACTCGACGGCGTGCTTGTTGAGAACAGGCAATGCCCCCGGCAAACCAAGGGTTACCGGGTCAATATTCGTATTTGGCTCATCACCAAATCGATTCGCACTCGCGCTGAACATTTTGGTCTTCGTTGCCAACTCGACATGAACTTCAAGTCCGACAACAAGTTGCCAACCATTCGGCAGTGTTGCGTTATCACTCATGATGCACGCTCGAGTTCGGCCGCAACTTTAAACATCGCCTGCTCGCCCATTGTCGTTGCCAACACTTGGATGCCAACTGGCATCGAATCTGAACCGACGCCAAACGGCACGCTCATCGCGGGATGCCCAGCCAAATTTGTCGGAATAGTGAAAACGTCGCACAAATACATTGCCAACGGATTATCTGTTTTCGAGCCAAACTTAAAAGCAGTCGAAGGCGAAGTCGGCGTCAAGATCGCATCGACATCTTTGTATGCGCGAGCAAAATCATCCGAAATAAGGCGACGAACTTTTAGAGCCTTGCCGTAATACGCATCAAAGTAGCCCGCTGACAGCGCGTACGTGCCAAGCATGATGCGGCGTTTGACTTCTTCGCCGAAACCAGATTCGCGAGTGGCTGCGTACATCGCGTTCAAATCTGCCGCGTCAACTCGATTTCCGTAACGCACGCCGTCATAGCGCGCGAGATTACTGCTTGCTTCGGCTGGCGCAATCAAATAATAAGCAGTCAAGCAATATTGCAACGACGGTAATTTGACATCAACAATTGTCGCCCCTGCATTGCGCATTGCATCGAACGCCGCTTCAAGTCGTGCAAGCACATCTGGTTCGCAACCTTCAGGCAAATCAGTGACACGACCAATTCGCATGCCCTTCACACCTTGATCGAGCACCGAAACTAGCGAAGCAGCAGGTTGCGGAATCGAAGTTGAATCCATCGGATCGTGACCTGAAATGACTTCAAGCAAAGTCGCGGCATCGCGCACATCACTTGTAAATGGACCAATCTGATCAAGGCTGCTCGCAAACGCAACTAATCCGTAACGCGAAACCGTGCCATAAGTTGGCTTGACGCCGACCACACCGCACAACGCCGCTGGTTGACGAATGCTGCCGCCCGTGTCACTGCCCAAAGATGCGGCAGCGAAACCAGCGCTAACTGCAGCCGCGCTACCGCCACTTGATCCACCGGGTACGCGCGAAACATCAAGAGGATTTCTCGTCGGGCCAAATGCTGAATTTTCAGTGCTTGAACCCATCGCAAACTCATCGAGGTTTGTCTTGCCAACAATTACCGCACCAGCATTGCGCAACTTCGTAACGACGGTGGCGTCGTATGGCGGCTTCCAGCCTTGCAAAATTTTTGACGAGCAAGTTGTTTCAACACCGCGAGTGCACATGTTGTCTTTAAGCGCAATCGGCACACCAGCCAACGCGCCAACTGCTTTGCCAGCCTTCACATCTTCGTCAATTTTTGCAGCATCTTTGCGGGCTTGATCTGCGGTTACAAGATTGAAGGCGTGAATCTCTGCTTCGCGCACTTTGATACGTGCAAGATGTTCTTCAACGACAGCAGTTGCAGTGGTCGAGCCACTAGTGACGCCAGCAACAATTTCAACGAGCTTTTGCATGACCTAAACGTCGAATCCAATTGTTGGTGGCACACGAAAGCGACCGCTCTCAGCAGCAGGTGCTTGATCTAAAACTTCTTGGCGATCTAATGACTTGGCTTCGACATCTTCACGCATCACGTTTTTTAATGGATACGGCTGCGTCATCGGCTCAATATCCGAAAGGTCTAGTGCATCGATATCGCGAAAGTGCTCGAGCATGCCTGCCAACTGAGAAGTCATTTTTTCTGCTTGTTCTGGCGTGAGGCTTAACCGCGCAAGTCGCGAAACTTTGACGACTGTTTCTTTCGAAATTGACTCAGACACGCCTTTAATTCTATGAGGCGACCCGCACTAGATACTCAAGAGATGAAAAATCGTTCCGGTTTCGGGACTCATTTCGGACAGTTTTAAACCTGTAGTCGAAAGTTGCTGGCCCGTATATTCGCCGACAGCGTGAGTCGTTGCAAATTTTGAATCAAATGCCGCAACGCGATATCGACGATCACTGTCAAGGCCGGGCAACCGTAAAATCTGTGAACCTTTGCCCAGTTTTGTTTCTGTCAACTGCACTAGAGATACGAGTGCTTCGTTGCGGTCTTGTGAGTAAACGCCATGACTTATTTGTGATTCACTTTCACAATCAAATCGCACTGCATCGCCAGAGTGCAACAAGCCCCGAAACTTTTTGTGCCAGTCAACAGCCTGTTTGATTAACTGCAATTCGTCTTGACTGCACAATGTGAGATCTAATTCAAGTCCGAGGTGTCCGAAGACTGCAGAAATTGCCCGAAACTCTAATGAATGCACTCGACTAGTTGTGTGAGCCTTTTCAGCACCAATGTGCGCGCCCATCACCTCATTCGGAATAAACATCGATGCCCCACGTTGAATCTTCTGTCGTCGATATGGGTCGATGCAGTCGCTTGTCCAAACCCGATCTGTGCGTCGCAAAATTTCGTGATCAATGCGACCTCCGCCAGACGAGCAACTTTCAATTTCAATGTGTTGATGCTTTGCTCGCAGTTGGTCAATCAACTTGTATACAGCCAAAGTTTGTTCGTGTGTTCCGGCGGCGCCACTTTGCAGAGTTGCCTGAACATGAGGCCTATTCATGTCCCACTTGACAAAAGAGATTTCATTTTCGCTAAATAATTTGTCGAGCTTTGAAAATACATATTCGTAAGCAGGTGCATGCGCCAAATTCAACACAAGTTGATTTCTTGATCTCACTGGCTCATAATCTGGCGAGACGAGAGCCCAGTCGGGGTGCATGCGAAACAAATCGCTGTCTTGACTGATCATCTCGGGCTCGACCCAGATGCCAAAGTCCATGCCTAGTTTTCGTACATGCGAAATTAATGGCGTCAAACCATTCGGATAAATCTCTGGCGAAACCCACCAATCGCCCAAACTTGATTCATCACTTCGCCGACCTGCGAACCAACCATCATCCAAAACAAATCGCTCGACACCGACACCTGCTGCTAGTTCGGCGAGTTGCATCAGTTTTTCTTCATCATGATTGAAATAAACGGCTTCCCATGTGTTCAACAAAACTTTGCGTGATGCAGAGTTACTTCGCTGTGGCAAATTCGCACGAACATTGCGATGAAAATTTAACGATGCAGGCGTCAAGCCATTTTCAGAATATGTCGCAACAACTTCTGGTGTCGAATAAGAACCGCCCGACTCTAAACAAATTTCTCCTGCCATGAGCAATTCACCAAGTTGCAAATATTTTCGCGAGTCTGCAAGCACTTCTGCCAACAAAACATGATTTCCGCTCCAAGCCAGATGGGCACCCCACACTTCGCCATACCATTCGTTTGAATCCGCTTGAACAGCCCAGACCACCGGCGGATGCTCGTGTGATGTGCGGCCAGTGCGATTTTCAGCAGTCCATGCACCGTGCGAAAAACTTTGTCGTTGTATCGCAAATTCACGAGCCCAGCTGCCGGTCAGAGTCACCAACTCTTCAGCACAACTTGGTATCGGCAGCGTAATGCTGAGCGTGTCGAGCAAATAACGACTGTCACCATTGTTTGTAACAGTCGCATTGATCGCCAAAACACCTGACTCACGAAGTTCAAACTGACAACGCAAACCCAATTCAGCCGCCGAGTCAGTGCTTGTGAAGACAAAACCATAATCTGACATCTCAACTTTTGAATGACTAAATCGCGGAGCAAAATATCTTCCTCCGGGACGATGACCAGCGAGCCCCGGGCGAGCAAAACATCCATCGCCATGTTGTGGCACAACAGCAATCGGTGCAGTCACGTCGACCCCACCAGGCTGCTTTGGTAAATAAACTGACGCAAGAATCGAATCGCGATCGATCGTTTCGAGTTCGCGCCCCCAGTAAGCGACCACCGGTACTCCCATCGAAACATCGACCACCACGCTCACGCCGGGCCGTCGAAGATGAATCAAATTTTCAGTCATGAGTCTTTAACGCACAGTCACTCGATAAGCAAACGAAAATTTCCCTGATTTGATTCGATAGTTCTCGAGCACATCCGGACCACAACTCGCAGTACCCAAGCCGCGATGGGCAACATCAAGATGCACGATCAACTCTTTTCGTGGCTTCAGATCACACTGATTTTCGGTGGCAAATAAATCGTGTGCTGAGAAATTGGTTGCAGAGAAGTGCATCGATGACGGTTGTAAAATCTCAATTCGCACAATTTGGTTTGACTTTGTAGAAGTGAATTCAACCCACCGCATATCAGTGCGCAAACCAAACTCTTGTGGCACCAAATACGGCGGTGCATCTGGTTTCGCGGTCCACTCACCCAAGATCGATCCGCTATTTCGATCTGGATAATTTTCAAATGGTCCGCGACCAAACCACCTAATTTTGTCAAAACCGTCTGGTAATGAAAACCGAACTCCAACACGTGGCAAGTCGTCAAGAGATTTTGGCACGACAACACGATGAAAGAAGTCAACTTCGCAGCCACCAGTGCGCACTTCACGCAACATCTCGTGCTTTACAAGATCTTCAGCACTTCGACGATCAAGTCCTAAATTTCGCCAAGTCTGCATTGCTTTGCTTCCGGTGCCCTGTTTTTCGAAGAGTTCTGGCATCAATTTGTAGCCGTCATTATCAATAGGTGCTCGCCACAAAAACAATTCGACCGGCGAAACCAACAACTTCTCAAACTTAGAGCTGCCATCAATATTTTTAGTGCTGTTACGCCTGGCAACTTTTAAAACCGCTTTTGGCTTTCGCTTTAGTTCTAATTGATCCCAAGCCGCACAATGACTTTTTGGCGCAAACCAGCTATCTCGCTTTAGCCGCCAAAAAATGTTCAAGTGCACTTCGCTCTTTGTCGGCGCAACAACCCGACACGGCAGTGCAAAAAGTTTTGAAGACCGAGCAGTTACCTTCCAGTTGGACAAGTTTCCGCTCGCCGTCACAACACCGTCGATCAACAACTCAAAACTTGCGAGGTAACTCTCTGTACCAACAAACGATTGTCTGTTCGTCACCAATATTTTAGTTTGACCACTTACTTTTTTTATCTCACTCGTGATCGGTCGATAAACCCACGCAACTTCGTGCATCGCTGGGTGCGGTTCACAATCAGATGAAACGAGACCGTCTGCAACAAAACTGCGGTCATTTGGTTGATCGCCAAAGTCGCCACCAACTGCAAATCGTGTTTTAGAGTCAGTTAACTTTTGACGCAGACCATGATCTTTGAACTCCCAAATGAAACCACCTTGCAGGCCGGGCGTGTTGCAAATTACTTGCCAATAGTCGGCTAACGATCCATTTGAATTGCCCATCGCGTGGCTGTATTCGCACATTATTAATGGTCGTGTGCCGAGACCATCATCACCATATTTTTTGATCGAATCAATCGGCACATACATCGGACAAACAATGTCGCTGGCATGCAAACCCCCGTCGACCCAATTTGACTTTGAGATTCGATTTTTATCACCGTGAAAAATCGCACCCTCATAATGCAAAGGTCGCGTGCTATCCGTTCGCCTGATCCATCCTGCAAGTGCATCGTGATTTGCGCCGTAACCTGTCTCGTTTCCCAAACTCCAAAGAATTATTGACGGATGATTTCGATCGCGCTGAACCATTCGCGCGCCACGCTCGACGAACGCCGATAGATAACGATCATCATCACAGATACTCGTGTTGAATGCATGGCCCTCGATATTCGCCTCATCAACGACATACATGCCGAGTTCATCGCACAAATCGTAAAAAACAGCGTCATTTGGGTAGTGCGCGCCACGAATCGCAGTGATGTTATGGCGTCGCATTACTTCTAAATCGTGGCGCATGTCTTCAATCGATACTGTGCTGCCCTTATCGGGGTCGTGGTCGTGTCGATTGACGCCGAAGATCCAGATCGGTTGACTATTTACGAGAAGTTGACGGTTTCTAACTTCAACTCTTCGAAACCCGACTCGCTGTCGCACGGTTTCAATAACTTCGCCAGATGGCGCGACCAACTGAATTTCGACTTGATACAAATTCGGCGCTTCAGCCGACCACGCCGCACAGTTATTAACAACCCAACTGAAATTTGTCTTGTGACCAATAAAAAAATATGGCTGATCAGCAATATGCGGCACCGTTACTGAATGGGTTTTGCCAATCGCTTTTCCGCCTGGTGAAAAGAGCCTCGTGTGCACAACAAAACCAGGCTTAGGTTTGCCGGTAAAACTGATCTCGGTATCTATCGTCAGGCTGCCAAGTTTTTTCTTGCTGTCAAAATCGGTCTCACAAACAATGTCAGCAATGCAAACGTCTTTTCGCGACTCGATATAAACACCGCGATGCAAACCAGCCATCCACCACTGATCTTGATCTTCGATATAACTCATCGCGCTATACCGCATAACGACGATCGCCAAAATATTCTCGCCAGTCACGAGAAACTTGCCGATGTCATATTCGCTTGGCAAACGACTGTCGGTGCCATAACCAACGAACTCGCCATTCAAATAGACGGCATGCACGCTTTCAGCACCGCCAACACAAAGCACAGTTTGCAACTGACGCCAATCATCGCGCACGACAAAACTACGACGATAGACACCTGTGGCGATTCGATCAGGCAAGTTTGGTGGTGAGCCCGCAAACGGCATTTGAATGTTCGTGTAATGCGGAAAGTCGCCAGTATCTTGCATCGTCCAATTACCTGGGACAACAACGGTTTTGTTGGCCTGCAGTTCACTCAATACTGCCGAGTCAACTTCATCTGGGTGTGAAAACAAATCAAACGACCATTCGCCGTCGAGTGACAATCGATTTTCACGAATAATCGTTGCATGCATTGGCATGCGATTAATTTGATTTACGCGTGGGTCGGCCCACGGACGCAACTCACCAATTGTCGGCAGCATCACAAAAGTCGCCCATGGCTCAAAAGATACACTGCTTATTCTGTGCGACAAGATCCATGGCTAAACACTTTGGTCCATATTGTTGAGTCGCGACAGAGTCGCCCCAACTTACCGAGCGACCATTGCCCATTTTGTGTTGGCGGCCTCGAAGCACCTCAGCCATACGACATAAAGTCTTTTAAAAATCGTTGGCCAGCGATGCCCGACGATCGTTGCGAAGTTGTCCTATATACAAGCGAACACAATTCATCTCTCGCCGAGTTATCGGTCAACCAAGTCAAAGAAATTGTCGACTTGTGGACCCTGCGCACATCGTCGCTTATGTCGCGACGCGACGTACAAAGCGTCTTGATTTTTGAAAACCGTGGTCGTGAGGTTGGCGCAACAATCGATCACCCTCATTGCCAGATTTATGCGTTCGATCATGTTCCGCAGCGAACATTGCAAAGACTTTCAAGCAAGTGGCATCCCGACACAGATCTAGAAAGACGAATCATCGAAATCAACGGTTGGGCCGCTTGGGTGATTTCAGCCCCGATTTACCCCGTCTCAATAGAAATTGCGCCGCTGACACGAGTCGCCAATCTTTCTTCGTTGACCGAAGCAGAACGCATCAATTTTGCGGTGATTCTAAAAAATGTTTTACAACGACTTGACCAACTATTTGAAGACAAAGCGCCTTACATGATGTGGATCAACCAAGATGCAAAAAACTCTCCCGAGTCGTGGCTAAATGTCGAAGTTGTTTCTCCTTGGCGCGATAAAAACGTCTCGCGCTATATAGCGGCCGCCGAAGTTGCAACCGGCGAATTTTTTAATCCGGTCAACCCAGAAGATCTTGCGAAGAGGCTTCGTTCACTGAACTCTTAGATCGATTATTCGCAAGTACCAAATAAATTAGAGCGCCAGCAAAAACAACAATTGATGTCCACTGATTCAACCTTAAGCCTGCGAAGTTTTTTGCTTCATCAATGCGCAAAGACTCGACAAAAAAGCGAATGAACGTATACGAGACGACATACATCGCAAACAATCTTCCATCTTGAAACCGCCAGCGTTTATCGGCTTTGATCAGTCCGATACATATCAATAGACAGCCCAGCGATTCATACAAAAATGTCGGATGAAAAGTTGTACCAGCAGCAAAACCGGCTGCCTGCGCCTTGCCGGCAGATATTTGCAAAGCCCAAGGCAGATCAGTCGGCTTACCGAACAGTTCTTGGTTAAACCAGTTTCCCCATCTGCCAATTGATTGTGCGAGTGCCAATGCTGGAGCAACACAAGTCAAACCAATTGCAATTGGAATGTTGCGTTGTTTGGCTGCGATCACACCGGCGACAACACCAACCGCAATACCACCCCAGATTCCAAGCCCGCCTTGCCAAATCTTCACTACATCAAACCATCGACCACTGAATCGCTCCCAATCGGTGATTACGTGATACGCACGCGCGCCGACGATGCCGATAGGCACGGCGATCATTGCAATCGAACTTGCGTCTTCTGGCTTGCCAATCTCTCGTTGTAAAAGTCGTTTCTTAAATAACCAAACTGCGGCGACCACACCAAGTGCAATCATTAATCCATATGCGTTGAAACGCAATGGTCCAATCTCAAGAGAACCTGCAGAGGGGCTAGGCAAACTTGCAAACATCAAACTCAGACTAGTTCTCAGGTCGAATTCGCAGGCAGTTGCCTATCTGCACTTATTGCTGGTCTACTTAATATGTGACTACTGCCAAGCGACAAGTCGATTCGGCAGCAATTAGCGCACTCGCACCGGTTGCTGCGCTGATTCCGATTTGGTTGATTGCAATCGCAATTTTTTGGATACCACTATGGATACTCACTGACGTTTCATATCCACTCTTTGCCTTCGCTTCGCTCGCTCTTGGCGTTGTACTGTTTTCAAAATCAGTGCAACGACTTTTTCTTGCACGCTTGCTAAATGCACGCAAGCCATCACCAAAAGAAGCAGCGACTCTTCACAAATCTTGGCGCAGAGTTGCCCAAGCTAATCACGCCAGTACTGAAAGTTTCGTTCTTGCAGTTGTCGACAGCCAGGACATAAACGCTTTCGCTTCTGGCGGCCACCTGGTGGTTGTTTCGTCTTATGCAATCAACCAACTCGACGAGAACGAACTCGCAGGGGTGCTCGCACATGAACTCAGTCATCACCTCGGCTCACACACCATTGCATTGACAATCGCTCAGTGGCTGAGCTTGCCTATTTTGTTACTTGCTCGAATTGGCTTCTTCTTGCAGCGAATCGCAGAAGCCGTTTCGAACACATTTAGTTCTCGATTCGCGGCACTTAAGTTTTTTGGCTTGTTAATTTCGGCGGCACTCACAGTTATATCTTCACTTTTTGTTGCGGGCCTGGTCGTAGCGCAAGCCTTGAGCAGTGCAGTCGGTCATGCATCAGAATTTCAAGCAGACCACCGCGCAGTGCGTATGGGTTTTGGCAACGAATTGCTCACCGCGCTAAAACGAGTTAGCGATGACTCTGAATTCGGTGATCGCCAAACCTCTAACAACCTTGTCGTCGCATCACATCCCCCGGCTCGAGAGAGAATTGCCCAACTTCAGATTTTGCTTCGAACCGAAGATCCATTTCGATGAAAATAACTCTCGCACTATTCAAAACTTCTGCACTCGCGCGCAAAATAGCGGCTCTGGCATCTGGCTTACTTGTCGGCTTCAGTTTGCCGCCATGGGGATGGTGGCCGCTATCGATCGTTGGTATCACAATATTTTTTGCCACTTGCAATCTCTCGCAAAACAATCGAGAGAGTTTCACGCTAGGCACTTTGTTTTCAATCGCCTGGCTCAGCCTCGGCATGATGTGGATGTGGTGGCTAACTACACCTGGTTACATCGTTGCAGTCGTTTTGTTTTCTGTTTTGCATGGTCTCGCCGCTGTCACTGCAAATAAATTAGGTAACGCTTCGATAGCGCGCCCAATTGCTCACAGTTTGGCTGAAGTTTTGAGATTTTCTCTGCCATTCGGTGGAGTCCCACTTGCCACTTTGCCGATCGCCATTTCGCAAACAACTTTTGCCAATCTCGTTTCAATCGGCGGCCCAATTTTGACGACTTGGTTTGTTTTACAAGTAGCCGCAATTGTTGCGGCGTATTTCAACCGCCGCGAATCACGAATCAAAGTGCTTCAACTTGCCATCGTGGTGGCTGCGTTACAAATTTTCGCCTTAGTAATGCCATCACCTAAACCAACCGGCGAAACTCTGAGACTTGCAATCGTGCAAGGTGGCGGTCCACAAGGTGTACTGGCGATTAATGCTTCAGCACGCGATGCCTTTGACCGGCACTTAAAAGTGACGCAAACTTTGCAATCAACCGACGAACTCGATGCTGTTCTCTGGCCCGAAAATGTAATCGACGTTGTCGACTTCGAATTAAGCAAAGAGTTCAACGAAATTGTGGCTGAAGCCAATCGGCTCAATACTGACTTCATCGTTGGCATTACCGAAGACGCTGGTCCAAACCGATTTACCAACGCTCAAGTAGTAGTTAAGCCGTCAGGTGAGATTACATCTCGATACGACAAAGTTCGTCGCGTGCCGTTCGGCGAATATGTGCCGAGTGGGTTGCGCAGTTTCCTCAGTGCGATCGGTGCGCCGATGAATCGAATTCCGAATGATGCAGTTGCGGGCGAAGAACCAGCAATGATCGAAATCGGCGCGACAAAAGCCGCGGTCGTGATCTCTTGGGAGGCATTTTTTGCAGGTCGTGCAAATAGCGGCGTCGAAGCAGGTGGTCAAGTTTTGTTGAACCCCACCAACGGGTCAAGTTACACAGGCACAGTTCTGCAAACTCAACAACTTGCCACCAACTCACTTCGCGCTCGAGAAACAGGAAGATGGACACTTCAAGCAGCGACAACTGGCTTCAGCGCCGTCATTTCTCCCGACGGAGAACTAACTGGCCGCTTAAACATTGGTGATGCCCAAACTTTAATTGTTGACGTGCCATTGCATAGTGGCAGAACTCTTTATTCTCAAATTGGCGATGCGCTAATCATCGCTGCATTACTGCTCGCATTAATCGCAATTCAGTTAACAAAGAGACGAGCAAAAATCAAGGTATGACAAATTCTGAGATAGTTCTCACGAGCAAGAACATTCGTTGCACAATTGACCCAATACATGGTGGACGAGTTTCATCGCTCGTCGCATTCGATCGTGAACTCTTGGTCACTCGCAACGGCGAGACAAACCTTCAAAAATGGGGCTCATATCCGATGGTGCCATACGCAGGTCGAGTACGAAACGGCAAGTTCAATTTTGAATCAAAAAGTCACCAACTTGAAATCAACATGGCGCCGCACGCGATTCACGGCACGGTACTAGACCGAGAATTTAGTGTTACTGACTTATCGCCAACAAGCGTGACGATGAAAATCGATCTTGGTGCACGGTTCGCTTTTAGTGGTGAGGTAACTCAGATAATCACAGTTGAAGACGACGCAATTAACTTTGAGCTCATACTTTCAACATCAGACCAAAAAATGCCCGGTCAAGTCGGTTGGCATCCATGGTTTGCTCGACCATGTCGAATCGAAGTTGACTTCGAAAAAATGTACGTCCGCGATTCGTTTGGCATTCCGACAGGAGAAACAGTTTCTCCACCCGCACCGCCGTACGACGATTGTTTCACGGGCTTGCGAAAACAGCCGCGAATTATCTTTGATGAATCAATAACGGTGACCATTGACAGTGATTGCTCGCACTGGGTTGTCTACGACGAAACATCTCACGCAATTTGTGTCGAACCGCAGTCTGGTCCACCAGATGGTTTCAATCTTGAACAATTCATCGTTGAACCATCAAAGCCACTCAAGAGATTCATGCGACTTTCGATTTC
>CANLHV010000026.1 GCA_947490975.1 Acidimicrobiaceae bacterium | reverse complement strand
ATCTGTTCGGTACGCATCTGCTCGTAATAACTCAAAATCTGGAGCTCAACGCCAAGATCAACATTGCGTACCGAAACACTGCTCGGTGTCGCCAAAACGATCGGCGCGAAGTTCAGTATTGAAGCCACGCCAGCGTCGATCAAAGCATCGACCGCAGACTGAGCCGTTGCAGTTGAAGTTGTAATCGCGCCAATTGTGATATTTAAGTCGCGAACCATTTTGCCGAGATTGCGCACATCACCAATTGTCAATGCACCAGTCGTTTGACCAATTTTCTTTGCGTCGTTATCTACGATGCCAACAACAGGAAACCCACGTGGGGCAAAGCCACCGAACTTTGCTAGCGCACAACCCAAATTGCCCGCGCCAACAACGACAACGTTCCATTCACGCAACAAGCCGAGTTCACGTTTGATTTGGTGAATCAAATATGTAACTTCGTATCCGACACCGCGAGTGCCATAACTGCCCAGATACGAAAGATCTTTGCGCACTTTGGCTGCATTCACGCCCGCCAAGGCGGCGAGTTCGTCGCTTGAAAATCTCGAAACATTTGTTGCATGCAAATTATTTAAAATTTGCAAATACACCGGCAATCGAGTTACGGCTGCGTCGGGAATTCTGCGTCGTTGAAGTTGGGTCATGAACTCAGGTTATGGTTTCGTGCAGAATTTCACAAAGTCCAAACCACAAATCTTGTCTAAATCGTGTGTGCCTTTGGCGACACCAAGCCAAAACCCCACCGCTCAATCACCTGAGTTATCGTGCTTCCGTGATTCCATCGCTGACCCTTGCCACAGTGAGTCAACTAAACGCTGCGTTGGCCGGTAGCGCAACCCTTGTAGCCGCTGCGTTTGCTCTGAGTACGTTCGATCGCTGGCATCGACGCGGTCAGCCTCACGAATTGGCATGGACAGTTGCCATGACGCTCTTCACGGTTGGCTCGGGCGCTTTGTGGTGGGCCGAAGCAACTGGCTGGTCAATGTTCGCCTTTCGAGTTTTCTTTCTTGCTGGTGCAGTTCTTAATGTCGCGTGGCTTGCACTCGGCACTATTTATTTGTTGGCTAACAAAAATATTGCGGATCAACTTCGTCGCGCACTTGTAGTGCTCAGTGCATTCAGCGCCGGAGTCGTCGCGGTCGCACCAACAAAGCGCGACATCATCGCCGGTGAGTTTCCCGCTGCTCGCGAACTATTCGGAGTATTGCCGAGAGTTATGGCTGCGGTCGGTTCTGGAGTTCCGGCTCTTGTAATAATTTTTGGGGCACTCTGGTCAACATGGCGCGTTGTTAAATCTCAGACGCCAAACCTCAAGTCAGCCACTCAACGAAAAGTAGTTGCTCCGGGGCGATTAGCGTTCGGCAATGTTTTCGTCGCGCTGGGCACACTCGTTCTTTCGGCTAGTGGCACACTCGCCGGACGTCTGGGCAAAGATCGAGCATTTGCAGTGACGCTTTTAGTTGGCCTATGTATTTTGTTTGTCGGCTTTTTGGTCGCCAGCAACTCGACTCAATCGCAAAGAAACTTACCGGCCGACAATTGACAGAAGCCCTGCAATAAAAATCACTGCAACCAAAAGGCCGAGCGTCAATGTTGTGGCTGGTCGCATATCTCGAATTTTATCTCTTTGGCGCGATTTTTACCGAAGTGGTAATCGTGCCGTTCTGATCGCTCTGTTCGAGTCGCGAGAAAATAACCAAATCACCTTGACCCACATTTAGTTCGCGAGCCGCCGAACCCCGATCAACACACAACGAGAGCATGCCGTACGAGTCAACTACGAGACCGAGTCCGCTTCCGATTGCATCGTAACTTCGCACAACTTTTAGTGATCGCACAACTTGCTCACGATCCACACTTGCGCCACTTAGAACAGAACCAATCTCGACACGCAAAACTTCGCCGAAGTGCGCGACTTCATCTGGTCCAATATTTAATTGACAGTTACCGAAGCGATCGACCCAAGTCACCTCACCGTGCAAAGCACCGCCCTCTTCACGTGGCAATGGCACAACGCCAGGCAACAACAATGCAGAATCAATCGATTCACCAAGTTCACTGAGATCAACACCATTACATAGATGCGCTGCGACCGGCGCAAAAATGTCACGCCCAGCAAAAGTTTCACCTGGGCTAGTCAGGTGATAGTCGGTATTTGTCAAGCAAACTGCTCTTCCAGCGCCACCGGCCAAGGCGATCGCCATGGCCAATAATCCATTATCAGGCCCGACAAAAACGCCCTTACCATCGGCGACTTCAACGGCTACGGCGCGACGCGATGAGCCAACACCTGGATCTACAACTGCCAGCACCACCCCGCTCGCGACATATGAAACACATCGTGCCAGCGACAGTGAACCTGCTCGAACATCAAAGGGTTCAATGTCGTGTGTCAAATCTACGACTCGACATTGCGGTGCTATTTCATAGATGACACTCTTGACCACACCAACAAATTCATCACGTGTTCCGTAATCAGACAGAAACGAAACTGTTGAATATTTGGTTGCCATGGACGTCTCACGATACTGAGAAACGTAAGAGCCGGTGCCAACCCCCCGACGGCACCGGCTCAAACGGCGCAGCTCTTTCGAGCGCGACTCCCAGTTGGGGGGTTACCCCGTCCGGTGATCTTGCGACATTTCTAGTCTCACTTTAGACACAAAACAGGTACTTCAAACAAAACTTTCAACAGAAATTTTTGTAACTAACTTCCAAGTTCTTTGCTTCGGGCGGTTGCGGCACTAACCGCGCCCGCGATAATGTCGGCGAATTGTTTACCAACTAACTCAGCAATTCCGGCAGCGGTTGTACCATTTGGCGAAGTTACTTTTTTTCTCAACTGCTCTGGCGTTTCAGAACTCTCGGCAAGCAACAACGATGAACCCACCAACAATTGACGCACAAGTTCGTTAGAGACTTGCTCTGTCAAACCTTGTTCGACGCCTGCGGCGATTAACGCTTCTGCCAGCAAAAAGATATATGCAGGTCCGCTACCAGACAGCCCCGTAACCGCGTCGAGCAAGTCTTCTTCAACTTCAACAACTGTACCCACGCCCAACAAAATCTTTTTTGCCCACGCAACATTTTCAGCCCTGCAATTTTTGCCAGCCGCCATTGCTGAAGCACCTTGGCCAATTAACGCAGGCGTATTGGGCATCGCGCGAATTACCGCAACGTTCTTGGCAATCGCGTTTTCGATCGTTGCAATCTTGACACCGGCTGCAATCGAAAGAATTTGCCGCACTCCAGATTCGCCAAGAGCACCGCACACTTCAACTACATCGGTCGGTTTGACTGCCAATACAACCGACTCGCACTTGGGCATCTTTAATGTGACTTCAACATTTGCGAACTCTTGTTTTAGTTCAGCGATTCGCGTGTCATCTTTCTCTACGATCACTATCTGATCGGCAGAAAAACCGCCGGCTAACAAACCTCTCACGAGAGCCGAGCCCATATTGCCGCCACCGATGACACCCAAAACTAAATCGCCTTGTTTGCTCATGATTGCACCACGCCGTTCAGGCTAGTTAGACGCACTCGAACCACCTAACGACTTCCCCGAACGCTAAGCAGTCCGAGTGCTATTTCGTTGTGTGCGCAGAGTTGCAGCTTTGGCATAACCAATTTCTAAAAGCGGCCAAAACAACTGCTCAACGGTTGCATACAACGTGCCAATTATGCGATCTAGTTCGATTTCGTTCAAAGCCGACAGCCCCATCTCGCCGCGAAGATAGATCGCGTCTTCTAAACCGATCGAAAAGTGTGCGCCAACTAGTTTCTCGTTTCGGCGCAAGACTGTTTCGTAAAGCAACTCAGCGTTTTGCTCTGGCGCTGGCATCACATAAGTTTCGTAACGCAATGTTCTTTGCCCGAGAGTGAACCAAATTGTGGTGAAGTCTTTTTCTTCACCTGCCATGCGAACGTACCAACGAAACTCGTCTTCATCTGAACGATCAACAGCCAAGATATTTGCGTGATTGGTTTTTGCCCGACCTAACCACTCGTCAATCTGCCGCTCAATTCGAGCCAGCGCCGCTTCGTCGAAAAGGTCGCTCACAGGTCTAAGAACAGTTGACAAGTTGGCTGGCCAGAAGCGACTGATAGACGCCAATCACGCTGTCTGCCGTTGCCGACCATGAATAATTCTTTGCTCGCTGCGCTGCGCGGTTGCCAATTGTCAGACTTAGTAGTGGATCTGCCAACAACTGGTCGACATATTTTGCGAACTCGTCTGGGTTTCGATCTTTTACCAAGAAACCGGTGCGCTGATGCTCGACCAAATTAAGCAACCCACCAACAGCACTCGCAACAACAGGTATTCCGCATGCTGCCGCTTCAAGTGCAACAAGTCCAAAACTTTCACTGCGCGAAGGCACTAGCACAGCATCAGCCGCACGATAATAAGTAGAAAGCAAATGATGCGGCTGGGGCTCGACAAAATGTACGCGACTATTGAGTTGCAAATCGCAAATGAGTTTGCGAACATGCGCCGATTCACTCGTGCCAAATGAACCACTGGCGCCGCCAACAATCATCAATTCGGCATCTTTGTTTTCTAACTTTGCCAGCGCCTTCACTGCGACGTCAACTCCCTTGAGCGGCTGAATTCGACCGACGAACAAGATCAAAGGTTTGTTGCCCCAGCCGAGTGCGCGCCGCGCGCCTTGGCGATCACCTGGTGAGAAGAATGCAGTTGCTACTCCGGGCGATGCCACAGTGACTAAACCTGGTGATTGACCGTAGAGCGCGCGAAATTGGCTCAACTCTTCAGGGCAACTCACACAAATCGCGTCGGCACAACCAATGATTTCAAGTTCGGCTCGCTCACGGACGACTGACTCTGTGTCTCCACCGAGTGACTTAACGCGAGCCAAAGTATGAAATGTAGTAACCAGTGGCAAGCCAAGTTGGTGCTTGAGGCGATGACCGACGAGACCCGACAACCAATAGTTGGCATGCAACACATCGGCGCCGCCCGACTCATCGATGTGTTCGGCGACCAATTGCGTGAACAGGTCTACAACATCAAGTAACTCGTCTTTAGAAAGATCGAAGTCACCGGCTTCGATGTGCACAATTCTGTGATTTGGTTCGACCTCGACAACTTTTGGCAAACCTTTTCGCCACGCACGTGTATATGTAGTGCACTGAACATCTTTTTGCGCCATCGCCGAGACGAGTTCTCGCACATAAACGTTCATGCCACCACCATCACCCACACCTGGCTGGGCCAATGGTGAAGTGTGCATTGAGATGACCGCAACGCGCTTCATTTGACTATAAAACCTATCGTTCTAGTCGGGTTTTGCCTCTACTGAAGTTGTCTAGTCGATTGACTAGTCAGTTAACAGCGAATCAACGTTGGCGCCGCCTGCTTTATAGCGCTTGACCAACTCAGTTGTCAGCGAGTCAATTTTGGCAAACAAGTTCTTGCGCTCTGCCGAACGAGCAAGTTCAAATTTCTCGATTTCGACAATTGCTGACTCAAGTGCGTCATCATCAAGTGTGCGCAACTCGCCAAAGCCAACACGCTCGCAGAGTTTCTCTAGTTCAACAACTAATTCATGATCTGCAGAAATATTTGTTTCGCGCGGCGGTCGTGACGAACCGCCACCGTGTTCTTGTCCAAATACATTTGCAATATCTACAGCACTCATTCCAGATGCTGGCGTACCATCGGTGCGACGACGCTGCTCGTCTCGAGCCAAATCACAACGGCCTTGGGCCATGCGACGAACAAATGAAATGACATCTTCTTGCATCTGCAACGCAGCGCGAGCACTTCGCAACTCTGCCGTCGACATCTCGCTCGGATCGGCTACATCAGTCATGCAATCATCTTTTTAATCTCTGAACTATTCGAACAACCACCTGAAACTGGCGGCAAAATTGCAACTTCATCGGCATCACCAACCACTGTGGTGCCAACAACTTCTTCACCGTTGAGCCAAACACGACATGTTTTCATTACGGCGACAAATTCGGCACCAAATCGCTCGGCCGCTATTTGTAAAACTTCATCTACAGTTCGCCCGGCGATTTCTTCGCTCGCTGTGCCAGCCGCTTGTCGGGCCGAGGCAAAAAGTTTTACACGCGCCATGCAGTCAGGTTACCCAAGCCACTACCCTGCGTTGAGTGTCCAAATCAGCTCAAACTGCCAACGTAACAACTCGCTTGTTGGTGCTACGTCACGGACAATCAGAATGGAATGCCCAAGGTCGGTGGCAAGGCCAAGCAGACATCGCACTAACACCCGAGGGCATTCAGCAAGCCCAGCAAGCGGCTTTGAAACTTGGCAAATTCGATTTAATCGCCACAAGCTCTCTCCAGCGCGCACTTCGCACCGCACAGATAATCGCAGAACATAAAAACATGCCTGACTTGCACATCGACGACCGTCTCAAAGAGTCACACATTGGGCCGTGGCAGGGTCTGACTTATGCAGAGATAGAAGCTGGCTGGCCGGGGTTTCTAGAGTCGCGCCGCCAACCAGAAGATTTTGAACCGAACCTCCAAGTAGTGCAACGCATGACCGAGGCATTAATCGAAGTCGCCGACAAATGTCGAGGTGGTCAGGCATTAATTGTCAGCCATAGCGGTGCCATTCGAACACTTCGCCGCGAACTGAAAGTTTCAGATCATCGCCTTGAAAACCTCGGCGGTTGTTGGTTCGAAGTCGATGCTGAAAATCAGTTACATGCTGGTCGCATCGTTGCGGTGATCGGTGAAGCTGACTCAAGCGAATCGCTATAGCAAATAGTTGTATCGTTGAGCCTCGTGCTAAGTCGCTGGCTTGATGATTCGTTTTCTCAACTAGTTAAAAAAAATATCACCCTTTTAACAGGGGCCCGTTTAACGACTAATGCGTGCTATCGATTCACCCCGCCATTTGTAGCGATCATCGCCAAGGGTTTTAACATCTCGCTTTCAGAGATTGGCATTGCCCTAACAATTTCAGAACTTTCAGGTCTTCTGTCACCGTTCATCGGAAAATTCGTCGACTATTTGTCACGAAGAGCGGCGATGCTCATTGGTCTGATCGGCATTGGTCTTGGCGCACTGATTGCCGGAGTCTCACCAAACATTTATATTTTCACAATTGGTGTGACTTTGATCAGCATCACAAAAAACTTCTTCGACCTTGGCATGTCAGGATGGATTTCAGACCATGTTCCATATGAGAAGCGTGGTCGTTATATCGGCATCACCGAAATTTCTTGGGCGCTCGGTCTGTTGATCGGTGTTTCACTAATGGGCGTCATCACAGCGCTCAGCAGTTGGCGCGCAGGATTCATCGCCGGTGTCTTGGCTACGGCAGTTTCTCTGATGTTCATCGCATCACGAATCAAAGCTGAAGAACACGAAGTTTCTTCTCGAGTCGCCGACGACGGTGTGCGCTTAAGCGGTCGTGGTTGGCTTGTTGTTGCAACAATGTTCGCCACGATGTGCGCAAGTCAATGCATTTTTATAACTTTTGGCGCATGGCTCGATGACGAATTTGGCTTCGGTGCAATCGGTATTGCCGCAGTTGGCTTTAGTTTCGGAATCGTCGAACTTTACGCTTCGATTACTAGCGCCAATAAAACAGACAACTGGGGTAAAGAAAAAAGCATCGCCATCGGATGTTTGATCATGGTGCCAGGTGGGCTGGCGCTATGGTTCGTTTCAGACAATCTGGTGTTTGGTTTAATTGCGCTACTTGTTTATATCTTGGGTTTCGAGTTTGCAGTCGTCAGCATGCTGCCACTGGCAACACATCTCGTACCAAAACGACCGGGTAGCGGCCTTGGCCTCGTCATCGGTGCCGGCACACTTGGTCGAAGTGTGATGAGTCTGGTCGCCACTCGCGCTTACGAATCAAGCAACGGCATCGCTTTGCCATCGCTGATTGGTGCTGCTAGCGCTGGCGTTGCAACACTTTTAATTTATTCGTACCACCGCCGTGGTGGACTCGTTCACGACTAAATAATTTATTCGTTACTGGTTTTCTAACCAGAAAATTTGTTCGTAATCGGTAGTCGCCGATCTTTGCCGAATGCTTTGGTGCTAATTCGCACGCCTGGCGCACCCTGTCGGCGTTTATATTCGTTCATATCAACAAGCCGTGTAATGCGCTTTACGAGTGTCGAGTCATAGCCAACTTCAATGATCTGCTGGGCGGTTAAATCATCTTCGACGTAAAGCTTAAGAATCGGGTCTAGAACTTCATAAGGCGGCAAACTTTGATCGTCGCGCTGGTCTGCGCGCAACTCTGCAGAAGGTGCTTTATTGATTGTCGAATCGGGTATCAAATCACGACCACTTTGTTGATTAAAAAAAGCGCAGATTTCATAGACCTTTGTCTTGAACAAATCTTTGATCACCGCGTAACCACCAACTGAGTCGCCATACAACGTGAAGTATCCAACTGCTATTTCACTTTTATTGCCAGTTGTCAGAACCATCCATCCAAATTTGTTCGAAAGAGCCATCAATGTCGTGCCGCGAACACGGCTCTGCAAATTCTCTTCGGTCAAGTCTGCGCGACGGTCGGCAAAACTCGGAGCGAGCGCGTCAAGATAAGCACTGAACGCAGGCTCAATCGAAATAGTTTGAATGTCGATATCTAAATTGCGCGCCAAAAGTTCGGCATCAGATACCGAACCTGGCGACGAATAGCGCGATGGCATTGCCACACCGTGAACGTGTTCAGAGCCAAGTGCCTGAGTTGCAACCGCGGCTACCAATGCCGAATCAATACCCCCCGAAAGTCCAATCACGACATCTTTGAATCCATTTTTTTGAACATAGTCTCGAGTGCCCAACACGAGCGCTGCAAAAATCTGTGCATCTTCATGCAACGGCTCAGCAACTTGACCACGAGATTGTTGTGGTGCCGCAACAGATTTTGACTTCGGCAATACCAAATCGCAGACCAATAATTCTTCGACAAACTGTGCCGCGCTGGCGACGATCGTGCCATCGGCAGCCAAGATCATTGATCCGCCGTCAAACACGAGTTCGTCTTGTCCACCAACCTGGTTGACGTATGCCACGACACATTCGCCGTCGCGAGCACGCGAACTCAGCATTTCACGACGCGCACCAATCTTGCCCGCATGAAACGGCGAGCCATTGATATTTAAGTTGAGTACCGCGCCCAAAGAAGCCTGTACTGAAACTGGACCTTGTGAATCCCAGATGTCTTCGCAAATCGTCACACCGACACAAGCACCTTTGATGTTGAACAACGGATTGTGAATGCCCGGCGTGAAATATCGTTGCTCGTCAAACACGTTGTAATTAGGTAGCAAATGTTTGCGATAAACACCAACTACTTTTTGGTTTTGACAAATTGCTGCAGCGTTGTAAAGCTCACCAGATTTTTGACCCTGTTCGACAAAACCGATGACTGCGTATGTCTCACCGATTGACTTCACAATTTCTGCAAGAACGAACTGATTCTCGGCAACGAAGCCTTGCTTCAGCACTAAATCTTCAGGCGGATAACCGGTAATCGACAGCTCGGGAAACGCGACTACATCGCATCCAGCCTCGGCGGCCTGACCGTAATAGTCCAAAATTTTGGTTGCGTTTTCGCGCAAGGCACCAACAGTTGGGTTGATTTGGGCAAGCCCTACGCGAAGTTTGGCGAATTCGGCCACGCAGTCAGGCTACCCAGCCAAAAACTTCACACTCCGTTTACAAACGGGCAACGGATGAGAAACGGCCATCGGCAAAACTGACAGGGTTAGAAATTTGCCGCCGTGGCGAATTCAAGATTGAGAGGAAACTTAATGGCATATCAAGCTGAATACATCTGGATAGACGGCGTCGAACCAACGCCAACATTGCGTTCGAAAACAAAGATCATCGAAAACGGCACCAAAGCTTTACCGATCTGGGGCTTTGACGGCTCTTCGACAAGTCAAGCAACCGGCGAAGCTTCAGACTGCGTTTTGAATCCGGTTTTCAGTTGCAAAGATCCAATTCGCGGCGGAAAAAATGTTCTCGTCATGTGCGAAGTTCTTGTTGCTTCAACGGGCAAACCGCACCCAACAAATACCCGTGCTCAGTGCGCCGAAACCGCCAAGCGGTATGCAGATCAAAAAATGATTTACGGAATCGAACAGGAATACACAATGATGCGACTCAACGGTCGTCCATTTGGATTTCCTGAACTTTCAGGTGAACCAGCGCCGCAAGGTCCTTACTACTGTGGCGTCGGAGCAGGCCGAGTAATGGGTCGAGAGATTGTCGAGATTCATACCGAAATGTGTCTCGAAGCTGGTCTGCATATCTCTGGAACAAACGCCGAAGTTATGCCCGGCCAATGGGAGTTTCAAATTGGCCCAGTAGGCGCGCTTCAAGTTAGTGACGAGTTGCATGTCGCAAGATGGTTGTTGCATCGCATCGCCGAAGATTACGACGTAGTCATCTCGCTTGACGCGAAACCTCAACAAGGAGACTGGAACGGCGCAGGTTGCCACACCAACTTCTCGACGAAAGCAATGCGCTCGAACTACAAAGCGATAGATGACGCTTGCAAAGCACTCGGCACACGAATCAACGAGCACGTCAGCAACTATGGCCACGATATTGAAAGTCGTCTGACCGGCAAACACGAAACAGCCCCGTACAACAAGTTCAGTTACGGTGTGTCAAACCGTGGTGCATCTGTTCGAATTCCATGGCAGGTTGCGCGTGATCAAAAAGGTTATGCCGAAGATCGCCGGCCAAACGCAAATATGGATCCATACGTAGTTACTCAATTGATTCTTGAAACTGTGTGTGGTCAATCTTCGCCAGCAAAAGGCACCAATAAAAAGAAGGCAAAGCCAGCCACAAAGAAAAAGGCGAAGAAGAAGTAATCACGAATTTGTAATCGCAAAAATCCCAAAAATCCAATAGTCCTGCCGCCGTTGCCCGAGTGAAACTCGAGGTTGCGGCGGCAGACTGTATTTATGCAAATCGAGCGAAAAGAGCGCTGAGATGATTGAGCAGCAACGCGACTATGTACTTCGCACAGTTGAAGAGCGCGGCATTCGCCTAGTTCGTTTATGGTTCACCGATGTTCTCGGCAACCTAAAAAGTTTCGCCATTAGCCCAGCCGAAATGGAAAACGCACTCAATGACGGCATGAGTTTTGACGGCTCGGCGATCGACGGTTTCAGTCGTGTGCAAGAGAGCGATGTTTTAGCACTGCCCGACCCAAACACATTCGAGGTTCTACCTTGGGTTGACCCTAAAGGTGCTGAAGCCCGAGTGTTCTGCGACATAGCAAAACTTGATGGCACGGCATTCGATGGCGACCCTCGACAAGTATTGCGACGAAATCTAAACAGCGCACGAGAACTCGGTTATCAGTTTTATATCGCGCCAGACATCGAATACTTTTACTTCGACCCACCAAAAGTTGATTCACGGCCAGTGCCGCTCGACGAAGGTGGCTTCTTCGATTTAACGAGTAACGACATCACTAGTTCATTGCGTAAAGAGACAATTCGAACGCTCGAGACAATGAGCATTCCGGTCGAATACAGCTTTCACGAAGACTCACCTAGTCAGCACGAAATTGATTTGCGCCACACAGATGCGTTGACGATGGCCGACAGCGTGATGACATTTCGACTTGTGGTCAAAGAAATTGCTGCCCTTCACAATGTGCACGCAACTTTTATGCCCAAGCCGCTCGAAGGCGTGCAAGGTTCGGGCATGCACCTTCACTTGAGTTTGTTTAAAGACGAACAGAATGCTTTTTATGACAGCGAAGACCCATACAACTTGTCGGTCACAGCAAAACAATTTATGGCGGGTCTGCTGCGACATGCCGCAGAGATAACCGCAGTTACCAACCAAAATGTAAATAGTTACAAGAGACTTGTGCCTGGCTTCGAAGCGCCCGTACATATCTCGTGGGCACGCAATAATCGCAGCGGCCTGATTCGTGTGCCGATTGCTAAACGAAACAGCGACCAAGCAACGCGCATCGAATATCGATCGCCAGATCCGGCGTGTAATCCTTATCTTGCATTCTCGGTGATTCTCGCCGCAGGTTTGCGGGGCATTAAAGAGGGTTACGAACTTCCAACAGAAGCAGACTCAAACTTGTTCGAAATGGGCGACGACATGTTGGCCAAACTCGGTATCGAGCAGTTGCCTCAGTCACTTTCAGATGCTCTGCGCGTAATGGAGCGATCAGAACTCGTCGCTGAAGCACTCGGTGAACATATTTTTGAGTGGTTCCTGCGCAATAAACGTGCTGAATGGCGTGGCTACAAAACTCACATCAGCCAATACGAACTAAATCGCTATCTTCGGTCGCTCTAAATTTGACCATGCCAAGCGACGACGAAAAACTGCTCGCAGTATTTCCAGATCCCGCGCCGATCGACGTCGCGCGAACTCTTGATCTCTCGGGTTATTCATGGAAAGCGGTCAGCTCCAGCCAAGCACTAGACAAACTCGAACCAGGTTCGGGTTGGTTTGGCGCGGTGGTTGACTGCAGTCAAGACCCAGAATCAGCATGGGCAATTTGTCGTGCGTTGCGTCGTCGCGAAAATCGTGTCGATCGCATCATTGTCTTAGTGACTGGTGCTCAACTCGCAGATCTCGAAATGCGTGACGACATTTTTGATGACTTTTGTCTTGCGCCAATCCACCCTCGCGAACTTGACTCTCGACTTCGTCATTTGTTTTACACCGAGATGGCAGCGTCTCGTGAGTCACTTATTGAGTACAGCGGATTGATGCTTAACACCGAGACGTATCAAGCGTCATTTGGTGGCAAGCCACTTGATTTGACTTACATGGAATATGAACTGCTGAAATTTCTGGCGCAAAACCCCGGAAAGGTTTTCAGTCGAGAAGTTTTGCTTTCTCGAGTTTGGGGATACGAATATTACGGCGGTGCTCGAACGGTCGACGTTCATATTCGTCGACTTCGCGCCAAATTAGGTGAAGAACACGCCAACCTCATCGAAACAGTTCGCAGTGTTGGCTACCGCTTCGGCCAATCTAAGTGGGG
>CANLHV010000025.1 GCA_947490975.1 Acidimicrobiaceae bacterium | reverse complement strand
CGCAGTGTTGACCGTGTCAGCCAGGTTTTAAACCCAACCCTTGAGGTTCGAAACATTGCTTGCGTGATGTACACACATACGACTCTGGCTGATGATGTGGTGCGTGAAGTTCGTGAACATTTTGGCGACAAGGTGTGCAAAACAGTTGTGCCAAGGTCTGTTCGGGTGGCAGAGGCACCTTCGCATGGCAAACCAGTTACCTCTTTTGATCCGTCTTCACCAGCAGCCAAGGCATATCGAGAAATAGCAAAGGAGATCAGCGGTGGCCCGTCCAACAGGTCTAGGTAAAGGATTAGACGCCCTTATTCCGGGTCGTGATTCGCGAAAACCAAGTCGTGAAGGGGGCGATAACGGCGGCGGCACTTCTAGCAATGGCCTTGGTTTGAGAAGTATTGACGTCGAACAAATTGTGCCCAACCCGAATCAACCTCGTGTGCACTTCGATGAAGATGCCCTAAAAGAACTGGCAGATTCAATTCGTGTAATTGGTGTGTTACAGCCAATTCTTGTGCGACCAACACCTGACAAAGCGAAAGCTTTCGAGATAATTGCGGGTGAGCGTCGATGGCGAGCATCAAAGATCGCAAATCTTAAGTTGATTCCGGCGATTGTTCGTGAAACCGATGATCTATTGTCTGTCGAACAAGCACTCGTTGAAAATCTTCATCGTCAAGATTTAACTCCGCTAGAAGAGGCCGCTGCATACAAGCAACTACTTGACGATTTTTCGATGACACACGAACAAGTCGCAGAAAAAGTTGGAAAGAGTCGTTCAGTAATTACAAACTCATTGCGGTTATTGGCTCTACCTCCATCAATTCTGCAACTTCTTGCCGACGGTCGACTTTCAGGCGGTCACGCTAGGGCGCTGCTTGCGCTAACCGATCGACCAACTCAAGAAAAACTCGCACGCCAATGCGTTGAAGAAAGTTGGACAGTTCGAAATATTGAACAAGCAATACGTCAAAGCTTGGGTCGAGATGTGCGATCAGTTAAACCCGACAAAAAACCTGTCGGTACTAACGAAAAAAACTCAAGTACTAAAATTCGTACCGTTGCTCTTCCACCACCGGGCATCGTTGAACTCGAAAAATTGTTAGGCGAACATTTAGCAACAAATGTTTCGGTTACTGCAACGAACGGTCGCGGCAAAGTTGTAATTGAGTTTGCTGATCTCAACGATCTTGAACGCATTTATCGTGCGATGACCGAGGGCCCTGCCGTCTAATTTTGCGAATCGCGTTACAAAGACTAAGACTCACGGTTAAGTTGACGCTAAACCACCACTTCAGGTTGCTCACAATCTGTGGATAACTCTGTGGAATAACTTGGTGGTTATCCCACTTATTTCGCATCTAATTTCACAGATGTGGTTTTGACCCATGTAGATAAGGCATTTGCGAGGTCATCAGCCAGCACTGCACTGTGTGGAGTAACACGAGTAACAGGACCGAATCCACAGACCACAGCGGGCATCGATGTTTCACGTAAAACCTGCAGCCGCATGCCGCTAACGACTGGCTTGAACCATGGCGCTGACCTTTCGATGGTTTCCGCGGCAAGCGTGGCGAAAACATGAGCCGCAACCGAGTGAAAACCCTCAGTTTGGTAGTAAGCGATTTCGCAAACTTGTTGATCTCTTGGTTCAATACCGATGTAAATGTTTGCCGCAAAATCGTTGGCAAGTTGAGCGTGCCGATGTTGGTCAAGATCATTGATGACAGCAACATTTGAATGTTGCGCCCGAAGTCTGTCGGCTAATTCATTCGTCAAGCGATCTAGTTCTGTGAACTGTCCGATAACAATGCGTAAGTTATTTAGATCTTGGGGATATTTGGCCGATGTGTGTCGCTCGCGCACGATGCCAACACCTGGGCCGGCGCCAGAGTTACGACTTGCGCGACGAAGTGCCAACAAAGTTTGCGGACCACAGATGCCGTCAGGCACTAGTCCGTAGTTCTGTTGAAACTCGATGATTATTTTTGCGGTGATTTTGCCGAGAAACCCATCAACACGACCACAGTCAAAACCTATTTGCGACAACAACAATTGCAGTTCAGCCACATCATCTCCGCGCAATAGGGGAGAAGTTAGATACAAAAGTCGATCACCCAATTCGAATGAAGACTCAACGAGAGTTAGCCAAGTTGTATGGTCGCAAATGCCAGACGCGTGAAGTGATCTAAGTTTTTGAAACTTGGTGACTGCAACTTGAGTTGCACCACAAAACTCGTTGATTGAAACACGAGATAAATCGAGCAACCCAGCATCGCTGAGCCGACGCTGCAGATCGCCGACGGCGTCGTGGCTATCGCCTAGTGCTAATTCTTTTTCGGGATAAATTCTGCGATCTCCGCAAGCAATTGAGTTTTACCTTTTGCGCCGACCATTTTCTTCTTCATTTCGCCGTTGTTGAAAACCAACAATGTCGGAATGCTCATGACACCAAATCGTTGGGCGATGTCACCGTGATCGTCGACGTTGAGTTTGGCGATTGTTACGACACCGGCCTGCTCTTTGGCGATTTCTGTGAGCACTGGCGCAATTGCCTTGCATGGCCCACACCACTCGGCCCAAAAGTCGACAACGATTGGTGTTGTCGCAGATTTGACGGTTTCGTCAAAGTTTGCACTAGTAAGAGTGATGATGCCGTCAGCCATTACAAAACCTTTCGTCAAGTCGCGTGATTACGCGAGCAACTTCAGGTTACTAGTTGGGTGTTATCTAGTGTTGTGACTCAAGCCATCGCTCGCAGTCGATGGCCGCCATGCAACCCGAACCCGCCGCAGTAATTGCTTGTCGATATGTGTGGTCTTGTACGTCACCGCAAGCAAAAACTCCGGCGATGTTCGTGTATGAAGAGCCAGGTTTTGTTTGTAGGTAACCGTTGTCAAGCATGTCGAGAACGCCTTTGAACAAATCAGTATTTGGACGATGACCAATGGCAACAAAAAGACCTGTGACATCAAGTTTCGATTTTTCACCCGTCACTGTGTCGATCAACCCGACACCAGAGAGTTTTTCTTGACCGAATAACTCGGTGACTTGTGAATTCCATTTGATTTCAATTTTTGGATTATTCAAAGCCCGCTGTTGCATAATTTTCGAGGCCCGCAGAGCATCTCGTCGCACAACCAAAGTAACTTTCGTGGCAAATTTGGTCAAAAAAGATGCTTCTTCAATCGCTGAGTCGCCACCACCAACGACGATGATTTCTTGGCCCTTGAAAAAGAAACCGTCACAGGTCGCACACGACGAAAGCCCGTGGCCATAAAAGCGTTTTTCGTTTTCAAGACCCAACATCAATGATTGGGCACCAGTGCTGACGATTACAGATTTGGCTTGGTGCAATTCATCGCGCACCCAAACCTTGAATGGTCGAGACGAAAAATCAACTTTTGTAACTTTTTCAGTGATGAATGTTGTGTTGAAACGTGCTGCCTGCTCGCGAAACTTAAGCATCAGGTCTGGACCCATTACTCCTTCTGGAAACCCAGGAAAGTTTTCAACTTCGGTGGTCAACATCAGTTGTCCACCAGGTTGGTCTGACGTGCTGGATGGTTCGCCTTCAATGACAAGTGGTGCCAAGTTTGCACGGGCCGTATAAATGGCGGCGGTTAACCCGGCTGGCCCTGACCCAATGATGATCACTTCGTGGATGTTTGCAGACGTCATGCTTATGTCTTTCTTTGTTTTAGTTTTGCCTGTTTGGGTAGCGCCTGCGCATTAGCCATGCACCAATTGCCACAAAAATAAACGACAAAATGAAATATGAAACCCAGACAGCATCATCGCGAGTAAGCCAGACGTCAAGTAACTCGTTGAGACCACGAGAAAGCCCGACTAGGGCCAGAACGATGATTGTGATTGCGGCGACAATGGCAATCAAACCAAAGACAATAAGTCGCACAAAGTTAGCGATTGGTCGGGTTGTTTTGTCGCTGATGAAATCAATCCATCGATCAATCACAGCAACCGTTTTTTTCGCCCACTTAGGATCGGTGAATGGATTAGAAATCACAGTTTCAGACTAACGCTAAAAAATTTATTGTTTATGCAGCGTTAAATGAAATGTCTTGAATTACTCCTTGATAAGGGTTTTTTGCACTGCACTGCACACTCGTGCCAACTTCACGCAGTACGAGTAACACGAATTGTGCTTCACTCGGCACAACAAATTGAGCGATGCCGCGACGAGTGTTGTAGTCGGCGCCGGCGCGAGGGCCCCATTGCTCAAGTCGGCTCGGGGCCGCGCCGTTTGCCGTGTAAATCTCGAGTGACCATGGCCCATTTTTCATGCCGACTTGCAGAACACCAGTTGATGCGCGTGATAACTCGAGCAACACACCTACATATTCTTTGGTGCCAAAGAATTGGTTGGCATAGCAATCGGTTGTCCATGCGGTCTTCGAGTTGCCGTCGCGAAGCGCCCAAATCTGCGCTTCATTTTCTTGCGCGTCGTCACCGTTGGGGTCAAAACTGACCATTCTTGAAATTGTTACTGGCGATTGATCAACGACAACACTTTCAGCGATTGGTGTCTCAAGTTGTTGTGGTGCATTAGATCTTGTTGCAACCATCACAACTGCAACACTCATTGCCAAAGCGATGAGGCCCAAAATTTTTGTGCTTGGAGGAAGCGAAAAGAATCGCCAACCCGCGCTTTGCGACCGGGCAACACGTAAATTTCTTGGCGGCGTTGCGTTTGCTGCGGTTTCAAGAATTGGTTGACCAGGTATTGGGGCTACCGATGACTCGTCGCTTGTCATTATTCGCCTAAGCGGTTTTGGTGGCGTTGCCCCACTCGGTGGGGTCATTGACGTAGTGAAGTCGTTTTGTGCGCTAAGTGCTTGCATCAACGCAACACGAGTTTCTTCGCCAGTCGCGAAGCGGTGATCAGGGTTTCGCGCCAATAATTTGTGGATTACGCGCACAAGTTGTGGCGCAAGTGATGGTCGCAAGTGCGCTAAATCTGTTGGCTCTCTTTGCAGTCGGGCTAGCGCTGTGTCAGCGTCAGTTTCACCCAAGAACGGCACTCGACCAGCGAGACATTCGTAAAGCACGAGCCCGAGACCATAGAGATCGGCGCGACCATCTAATGGTTTGCCACGCACTTGTTCGGGAGAAAGATATTTTGCGGTGCCCATCATGATGTTGTCATGGGTTAGATCTTCACCAGACGTAACCAGTGCCTTGGCGATTCCGAAATCAGCGAGTAAGAATTTGCCATCAGGTGTCAACAAAATGTTGCCAGGTTTGACATCGCGATGCACGAGTCCTGCTCGATGTGCGACGTCAAGCGCTGCCGACATTGCCGCACCCATGTGAATTGTTAACAATGGCCCCAGGCGTTTGCGACGATCTAAAAGTTCGCGAAGAGATTTTCCTTGCACATATTGCATTACTACTGCTTGTTTGCCATCGTCTTCAACAGTGTCGTAAACGGCGACTATGTTCGGGTGACTCAAACCGGCACAAACAATTGCTTCGCGTCGAAATCTTTCAGCGACAACAGCGTCGCTAACCAATTGCGGTTTCAATACTTTGACGGCAACTTGTCGGTTCAAAAACGTGTCAAAACCCAACCAAACCTCGGCCATTCCACCGCGTGCTATCTGCCGGTCGAGCCTGTATCTGCCGCCCAAAAGGCGCCTTGGATCATCGATTGGTTGTTCTTGTTCAAGGCTCATCTGTGAACTTTGACGCTAGTTCTGCGCGCCCGATGAAACGGGGAATGTCAGTGTGCGAAAACTTTTTCGACAGCGACTAGCTAGTTTTTGATGCGTTGTTTGGCGTGTTACTTGACGTGAAAAGTCACACCCATAGTGCCGACGCCAGTATGTGAACCAATTACTGAGCCCACCTCGCCAACAATGATTTCACCTGAGTAGACGCTCTTGAGCTGTTCAAGAAACATGTCGAGATCTGCGCATTGAGCGTGCAACACGGCCAAATTACTGATTGGGCCAGCCGATTTAACCTTCTCAATCAGTAGAGCCAAAGCCTTGCTGCGGGTGCGCTCTTTGCCACCTTCCATGATTTTGCCTTCACGCACTTCAACAATTGGTTTAATCGCCAACGCCGAGGCGAAAAACGCCTTAGCACCGCTGACACGACCACCTTTCTTCAGGTTCTCGAGCGTGTCAAGTGCACCAAAAACACGTGTGCGACTTGCCCATTCGGCAGTTTTGCGTGCCAGTTCGTCGAGCGTGATTTGTGGATTATCAATCAGCATTTGCGCAGCCACAAGCACATTGATGCCTTCACCCATGCTGGCTGAGCGACTATCAACAAACTGAATCGGAATTGTCACGCCTGATTCTTTTGCTCCAGTTTCTGCAGACTGGATAGTGGCAGACAGTTCACGTGACAGACCGATCATCAAGATGCCTGTTGCGCCGTCGGCTGCGAGTTTTTTGAACGCTTCAGCAAATTTGCCAGGTGACGGAGCTGCAGTCTGAGGCAAAACCGGCGACTCTGCGCAACGCTTCCAGAACTCGGCGGTTGTCAGACTGATTCGGTCGGTGAATTCTTGGTCGCCAAGACTAAAAGTGAGGGGAACAATAGTGATGTTGTGTTTTTTTGCCAGTGATTCTGGAAGGTCGCAGGCTGAGTCGGTAACGATGCGTATGGTCATGGTTTTGAGCGTAGTACAGGATGGTTCTTGCTGATTTTCTTGCGATATTTTCGGCGAATATGAGCAACCCACCAAGTAGCCAAAAGCAGCAAACCAACACCAGTCACAACTTGACCAAGACCAGCGAGTGCATTGACTCGTGCCGACACTTCTATTTTTTTGCCGAGTTGACTGAGCCCATCAGCGGTGAAGATTTTAACTTCAACTGGAAATAGTCCGTTCGACAACGCAACGACATCTACAACAAGTTCGTTCGACCCATTAGCTGGTATCTGAATTGTTGCAATTTCATTTTTGAACCGAAGTTTCGAACTTACAACTTGAACTTGTACCGTCATCGCAAAATCAGATGAGTTTTGAAGATCAAGCCGAAGTGTGCTCTCGCGACTGCCAAGGGTGAAAGTTGTGCCTTCTTGAAGAGTCACTGATTGTCTAATTTTTTTCAGTTGATCGCGAGTCGCTGAGATAAATTCGTCGCGCTTAGCGTCAGTCATTGAGTCGCTTGACATCACCAACAGTCGTTCATTCCAGTCTTGCCAGATTGTTGCCTCGGGGCTGATCGTGCTTCGCAATTTTTCGGTGTCTTTGCGTAAATCGGCGATTTTTGTTGAACGCTCGACAAAACTCGCGATGTCGACTTTGGATAGTGCTGGCTTGTAAGCATCTAGTCGCGGCGCTGGCAAATTTGTCATTGTGCGCAACGCAACTTGCTGCGGCACACGACTCAAAATCAGCATGGTTTCATGGATTAAATCTTCGTTGATTACTGAGCCATCGCGAGAAGCCAAGACAACCCTGCGCAGAGCAGGCGTTCCGCCTTCGGCTTCGATTTGGCGTCGTTGCGCCAAAATTTGTGCGGCAAGATACGTAGCCGAAGAGAATGCGTTTTTGGTTGGCGTGCTGAGTTGATCCACATAATTTTTGTCGACTAAGTGAAGAGATAAATCGACATCGTTGCTTTCAAGGCGATACGGTCGCGCCGCGTTATCAAATTCGCCGAGAGCAGCGCTTGATGTTGGCAGCATGACCACCGAGCGCACACCGGCTTTGACTAACAAGTCGAGGCCGTTTTCATCGAGGGGCTTTCGGGCAAACCAAATTGATGAAATAGTTCTTGTACTTGGCAAAACTTGTTGCCAAGTGGTGATGCCTTTTTCGATTACTGCGTTGAACTGATCAGCTTGTTTGTTGGCACTTGCAGCCGACGGATCAAATTGCACATACGGCCCAGGAACTATTGGCGCTGAGCCGAGAGCGGCTACGAGTTGCACGAGTAGAGACTGGTCGTCTGGGTTGCTTGACCGACTCAAACCATCAATTAATTCGGGAGAAATTTGCACAGTCATGCGTGACGAATCAAGAGTGAGCAATTTGATTACCTTCTCAATTTTCGTGCGAGTGGGTTGATCAATCAGCCGTGACCCGTCGGGTTGAAGTGTGATCGGTGAATCAAGTGCAACAACAACATTGATTGGCATCGGTCTAACTTCGCGCGATGGGTCATACCTGTTGACGAAGGTCAGAAGTGCAGCCCGTGAAACGTCGTCGATCAAGACCTCGACACGAACCGGATAGATTCCTGACCCGTTGAATTCGATTCGTCGCGTGCCAGAAGGAATATCCGTCGAAAGAGCAATTAGTTCAAATTGGCCGTCGCTGCGTCGAGTCACTTCGCGAATTGTCAAGTCGAGTGAGTCGGTCGCGACGAATTCTTCGGTTCCAGTGTTCAGCGCCCGCACTTGCTTTTCACCCAGACTAATTTTTTGGCCAAGTGAAACTCTGAAAACTGCTGTCGGGTTGCTTAAAAACTCGTCAATAAGTGGTTGAGAGTTGAGAGCAAGAACAAACCGCAGATTTCCAGATGTATATATATGAAAGTTTTGAGCCGTCAAAGTGAGTTCGCTTGATTCGACGGCCGCCTGTGCTGCCGGGGTCGGCATTGTCGACAAGGCGAGACCGAGCACGAAAGCAATCTTCAGCGCCAGCTTGGGCACTTGCGAGAATTTTTCGGAGTTCGAACGATAAATCAAGACATAATCACGCTAATGCTCATGCGGTTGTTAATGGAGTAAACGCATCACTTGTCGCGACCTTGTGCGTATCCTGTAAAGCGTGGTGCCCCAGCGCTTCGCGCCAGTTTTGAGCGAGATAGCTCCGATCGCTTCTAGGTTTCGTGACGCTGGATTCAAACTCTTCGTTGTCGGCGGCACCGTTCGTGACCTGATGCTTGATCGCCCCGTCACCGAACTTGATTTTGACCTGACAACAGATGCTCTTCCGGAGCAGATCAAAGGGTTACTCGCGGGCTGGTGCGACTCGTTGTGGGTGCAAGGTGAGAGATTCGGCACGATCGGAGCCAAAAAAGGTGAGCGTGTTTACGAAATTACAACACATCGTGCCGAGGCGTACTCACCCGATTCACGCAAACCCGACGTGCAGTTCTCAAAAGATATTAACGAAGACTTGTCGCGTCGCGACTTCACGATCAACGCAATGGCGCTTGAAGTTACATCTGACTCGCCTGTCTTAGTTGACCCGTTTAACGGCATGGCTGATCTAATGGGCAAAGTTTTGCGTACGCCATTGTCGCCAGAAATTAGTTTCAGTGACGACCCGTTGCGCATGATGCGTGCGGCCAGATTTATTTCAAGCTTGGGCATGGTCGCTGTGCCCGAGTTGATTGCAGCGGTCAAGACGATGTCTGATCGCATCACTATTGTCAGCGCTGAGCGAATTCGTGATGAGTTCGATCGGTTGATCATTACCGATCGGCCGTCTTTTGGTCTGTGGTTCTTGGTTGACAACGGCCTTTCGAAGCATTTTTTACCCGAACTGGCGGCGATGCAACTTGAGCAAGATCCGATTCATCGGCACAAAGACGTTCTCACGCACACGCTCGCGGTTATCGAAAACGTGAAAGGCGATGATCCGTGTGATTTTCGAATCACCAGACTGGCCGCGCTTTTTCATGACGTTGGAAAACCAAAAACCCGAGCAATTCGCCCCGGCAAAGGCATAACTTTTTATCATCACGAAGCAGTTGGTGCACGAATGACTCGTGAACGAATGCGCAAACTTCGTTATTCGGTCCAAGACATTGAAACCGTCGCTGAACTTGTTGCACTCAGTGCACGTTTTCACACTTATCAAATGGGATGGACAGATGCAGCGGTGCGTCGCTATGTGCGTGACGCAGGTGCTCACTTGGCTGAACTAAATGTGTTGACAAAAAGTGACTGCACCACGCGAAACGAAAAGAAAGTCGCGGCACTTGCGCGTCGAATGGATGAACTTGAGCAACGCATCGCCGAACTCATGGCTCGCGAAGAAATTGCAGCAATGCGACCCGAGATGGACGGCGCACAAGTAATGGAATATTTAAATATTCAACCAAGTCGACATGTCGGACAAGCTTTAGATTTTCTGATGGAAATTCGCATTGAAGAAGGTCTGCTCGGCGACGAAGAAATTCGCCGTCGCTTACAGTCTTGGTGGGATTTGCAAAAGAAGTGAATTGATTTGTTAGGGTTTTCTGAATATGCCACGCAAACAAGTGCAAAAAAATCAGAGCACCGAGACTGAAGATTTTGATCAGCATCTCGGAGAGATTGACCACAGACTGACTCGTCGCGCGGTAATTCAAAATTTTCGCCGTGGAATAATCTCGCAAGACAGCATCTGTGATGCGCACCCCGAACTTATGCGCGTGGCGCGAAACTTTGGTCGAACAACCCGCGTTAAATGTCCAATTTGTGTGCAAGACCATCTTGTGACGGTCACATATTTATTTGGTCCTCGTTTGCCGAGTCATGGCAAGTTCATCGCCACCCGGGCCGAAATCGAGCAGTTTGCACGGCGCCCAGAGCAGTTCACGGGCTATTTGATTGAGGTATGCCGCAGTTGTTCGTGGCATCATTTGTTGAAAACTCGCAACATCTAAACGGCTTTTAACCCTGCAACATCCCCGTGGCACAGTGCTGTTGTGCCGTTACACTTTCAAATCCACATACCTGCCCCTTCGGGGGCCCCAACATCGTGTTGGGTCCGAAGGGAGTTATCACGTTCATGCGTGCATACGAATTAATGGTCATTATCAGCGGCAACCTCGAAGAGTCGGCTGCCCATAACTGGTTGAGTGTGATCACCAAGTCAGTTACAAGTGCCGGTGGCGCCGTTCACGGCACACCTGATTGGTGGGGCAAGCGTCGCTTGGCTTACCCGATCAAAAAGCAAGACGATGGTTATTACGCGGTTTTCAACATCACAGCACCAGGTGGTGCACTTGACGAAGCCGAACGCGCGATGCGCATCGCAGACGATGTGTTGCGACACAAACTCCTCCGCCTTCCTGATGACGAAGCCGCACGTCGCGGTCTTTCAGTCGCAGCAAATTCATAAGCAATCCACAAATTAAGGGACAAAAATAAAATGGCTGATAACAGCATCACACTGGTCGGAAATTTAACTCGCGATCCAGAAATTCGATTCACGGCAACAGGTCGGGCAGTTGCATCGTTCGGCATCGCAGTTGGCCGTCGCTATCAAGTGAACGGCGAATGGCAAGAGCAAACTTCATATTTCAATATCACCGCGTGGGGCCAACTTGGCGAAAACGCAGCTGCGACATTCACAAAGGGCACTCGAGTTGTCGTTACTGGTCGTCTTGAGCAACGCGAATACACATCTCGCGAAGGTGAAAAGCGAACCGCAATCGACGTCATCGCCGATGAGCTTGGGCCAAGTTTGCGTTGGGCAACTGCAACAGTTGTTCGTACGCCAAAACAAGATGGTCAAGGTGGCGGCGCGGCAAATCGCCCAGCAAATACCGGCACAAACCCGGGCACCGAAGCCACACCATTTGATGGTGAAGAACCGTTCTGATTCGCAAATACTTATAACAACTAACGAAATAACTAACGAAACAAATAAGGACTCGACATGACAAGTAAATCCAACAAGTTAAGAGCCAAGAAAGCGCTGCTTCGCAAACCCAAGAAGCGCCCGAACATGATGGTGCAAGAAAAAGTTGGCTTCGTTGATTACAAAGACGTCAACTTGCTGCAGCGCTACATGTCAGATCGGTCAAAACTGCGCGCGCGCCGCATGAACGGCAACTCGGTGCAGCAACAACGCGATATTGCGACTGCAGTCAAGAATGCCCGCGAAATGGCTTTATTGCCTTACACAAAGCGTGTTTCAGCAACGCGTGCTCCACGCGAACGTGGCGAGTTTGGCTCTGACGATCGCGGTCGCGATCGCGGTCCGCGCCGTCCACGCCGTGATGAAGTCGCAAGCGATGTGGCACAGGTAGAAATTGCGCCCAACATCTCAGCAGAACTAACTAGCGACGCAAGTGTTGAAGCCATCGTCGACGGAGCAACATCATGAAAGTTTTGCTTCGATCTGACGTCAAGGGCATTGGCCGTCGTGGCGACATAGTCAATGTTTCTTCTGGCCATGCACGCAACTTTTTGTTACCAAACGACCTAGCGATTGTGGCCAACTCTGGCACGATTGCTCAGGCCGAGGTGATGCGCAAGTCGCGCGAACAGCAAATTGCTGCTGATCGCGAGTCGGCTCGCCTCGTGGCTGCGTCGTTGTCAACAACAGTTATCAAAATCGCAGCAAAGGCCGGCAACGAAGGCCGATTGTTCGGCTCGATCAATGCCGTCGAAATTGCAAAAGCGGTTCTCGATCAAACTGGCGTGACAATCGATCGCAAAAACATTCAAGTTGAGACACCATTGCGACAACTCGGCGAACATTCGGTGTCAGCCGAGATATTCACTGATGTTGTGGCCACCCTCAAACTAGAAATCGTTGCTAAATAATCTTCAGCAACTGTTCTTAGTTATCCACCTGTTATCCACAGAAGAATCACAGGGTTATACCCGTAGCAATCAACAGGCAATCTAAGGCATTGTGTAGTCATGTCTATTGCCGAATTTCCCCGTGGCGATCGTGGTGATCGCGGCGCGGCAACTCAGCGATCTACAAACAGAATTCCCCCACACAGTGTTGAGGCTGAAGCATCTTTGTTGGGCGCGATGCTTTTGTCTCGCGAGGCAGTCAGCATTGCATTCGAACGCGGCGTTCGCTCAGACGAATTTTACAAACCTGCTCACCAACATATTTTTGATGCGATTCGTGCGCTCAACAGTGCCGGCGAACCAGTTGATCCGATAACTGTTGGCGACGAATTGCGTCGCAATAATTTGTTAGACGGCATCGGCGGCATTGACGCGTTGCTTACATTGCAAAATGCCACACCGGCGATCACAAGTGCCGAGCGTTACGCCAAAATCGTGCGCGAAACTGCATCTTTGCGTAAGTTGATTTCGGTCGCTTCAGAGATCGCCGAGATTGCCTATAGCGGCCCCGAAGATGTTGCGCGAGCAATTGACGAATCTGAGTCGAAGATCTTTGATGTTTCTGAAACCAATATTGGTGACGCCTCTCAGCGACTTGGGTTGTTGGTTAACGAAGCAATGGAAAAACTCGAAGACCGTGCCAATAACAAAGAATTGATCACAGGTACGGCAACTGGTCTAGATGATCTCGATAAAATTTTGCTCGGCCTGCAACCTGGCACGCTAAATATTTTGGGCGCTCGACCCGCAATGGGCAAGTCGGCTCTAGCTCTTGGTCTGGCGGTGCATGTGGCGCGCAGCTCGGGCAAGCAGGTGTTGTTTTTCTCGCTCGAAATGGGCACCGCTGAACTTGTGCAACGTATTCTTGCCAGCGAGGCAGGCGTCGACTCAAAAGTTTTGCGCAGCGGCCGACCTTCACCAAACGACTGGACAAAAATTGGTCACGCCGTTGGTCGCCTTGACATTCCGTTGATTATCGACGACAGCCCTGGCACATCAGTTGGGGCGATTCGTGCAAAAACTCGACGCATCGTCAGTCGACAAGGCGAAGTCGCGCTAATCGTGATCGACTATTTGCAACTTATGGGTGGTGATGGCAAACCAGAAAACAGACAACTCGAAGTCAGTGAGATCAGTCGAAAACTGAAACTTTTGGCGCGCGAATTTAAAGTGCCAATCTTGGCACTAAGTCAGTTGAGCCGCAGTCTCGAGTCGCGCAATGATAAGCGTCCGACGCTTTCTGACTTGCGTGAGTCTGGCGCTCTCGAACAAGACGCCGACGTCGTAATGTTCTTGTATCGCGACGAGGTTTACAACCCCGACAACAAAACTGAACTCGG
>CANLHV010000024.1 GCA_947490975.1 Acidimicrobiaceae bacterium | reverse complement strand
AATTGTGGGCACGCAAACGACCTTTTCTTAAATTGCTTAAATGAAAACCGACTAACAAAACCACCCCAAAACGGGACAGTGAATACTACGGTTCAACGCCTCGTCTCGGCAACCTACCCCAACTAGATGATTATCTAGTTATTGCGGTTATTGAGCGATATCTGTGTCAGTGACGCCGTCTGAATCAGTTGCAAAACCTGCATCTGGCGCAGACTCAACTGCTTGCGCAGTCGCATCGCTAACTGTTTCAACAGCCGATTCAGCATCTACTTCATCAGCGACAGCTTCAGCGACAACCTCGTCAAGTGGCTCATCGTCGGCGACATAGTTGCCTTGCAACCCTGCCAAATATGCGGCTGGGTCGGCTTCGTCATCGCTCGAGTAATAAGGCATCGGCACATAATCTGGCGCGCTGACATCAAACAAGTTGTAGCGATCCATGCCGGTACCGGCTGGGATCAACTTACCGATGATGATGTTTTCTTTCAGACCAACCAAATGATCTGACTTGCCATCAATCGCCGCTTCTGTAAGAACACGAGTCGTCTCTTGGAAAGATGCTGCCGACAACCAAGACTCGGTTGCCAACGATGCCTTGGTGATACCCATCAACTCTGGGCGACCTTCGGCTGGCTTCTTTCCTTGTTCAACGATTGCGCGGTTAACGTCACGGAAGTCTTTCGAGTCTGCACGATGACCCGGCAAGAAATGTGTGTCACCAGGTTCTTGCACGCTTACGCGTCGTGTCATCTGACGAACGATCAACTCGATGTGCTTGTCGTGAATCGCTACACCTTGGTCGCGATAAACCCTTTGCACTTCTTCAACGAGGTATTGCTGAGTTTCGCGAATGCCCTTGATCTGCATCAGTTCTTTCGGATCTAATGGACCGTCAGTGATTCGGTCTCCCGCTTCAAGATTTTGTCCATCTTTTACGAGTGGTCGGCTACCTGTTGGCAAGATGATCTCAATTTCTTGACCTTGATCATCAATGAACTTGATCGGAATACCCTTGCCCTCGTCTTCGAGAATTCGAACAACGCCAGTTACAGGCACAAGTCGTGCCGAACCTTTCGGGTTGCGAGCTTCGAAAAGTTCTACAACGCGTGGCAAACCGCCAGCGATGTCTTTACCTGCAACACCACCAGTGTGGAAGGTACGCATCGTCAACTGAGTACCAGGTTCACCGATTGACTGAGCAGCAATTACACCTACTGCTTCACCCAATTCGATGTCTTTACCAGTCGCCAATGAACGGCCGTAACACTTTGCGCAAACACCAACTTCGGCGTCACATGTCAAAACCGAACGAACACGCACGCGAGTGACCTTCGGGTCATTGCGCAGTGTCGCCATCTCTTCATCGCCGACGATCGTGTTGCGTGGCATGACCGAACCATCAGAAAGTTCAATGTCGTTAAGCAACGCACGACCAAACAACTTCGTCTCAAGGTATGCGCGTGTGTTGGCAGTATCTGCCCCAACGTTTTCTACCCAAACACCAAGTGTCGTGCCGCAGTCATCTTCGCGAACGATTAGTTCTTGAGCCACGTCGTGCAGACGGCGAGTCAAATAACCCGAGTCAGCAGTGCGCAACGCTGTGTCGACAAGACCTTTACGCGCACCAGGAGTTGCAATGAAGTACTCAAGGGTTTGCAGACCTTCACGGAAGTTGCTCTTGATCGGACGAGGAATCATGTCACCGCGAGGGTTAGCCACAAGACCACGCATACCGGCAATCTGACGCATCTGGGTCATGTTTCCACGAGCACCAGAGTTGATCATCATGTCAACCGGGTTGAAGCGAAGTTCTTTGAACTCTTTTTCCATTGCTTGCTGAACATCAGATGTTGCAGCAGTCCAAATGCGCACTTCTTGGCTGCGACGCTCACCGTCGGTGATAATGCCACGGCGAAACTGCGTCTCAACTTTTTCGGCTTGCTTTTCATAACCGTCAAGAATGCCCCGCTTTGCAGCTGGTGTCTTTACGTCATCAACCGAAACAGTCAAACCTGATTGCGACGCATAGCGATAGCAAAGGTTTTTGATCGCATCAAGTGACGATGCAATTACTGCTTTTGGATAGTTGTCGCTCAATCGCTCTACGATCACGCCGAATTCTTTTTTCTTTACTGGCGCCGTAATGTGACCAAATCGCTTCGAGAAATCTGCTGGCAGAACTTCTTCGAACAACATGCGACCTGCGGTTGTTTCGAAGTAAGTCGAGTTGCCCTGATCATCTTTTTCAAGAACCTTGATCTTCGAGTGCAATTTGAGACTGTCTTCGTCAAGTGCACGAATGATCTCCCACATTGACTTAAAGACGCGACCTTCGCCGGCCAAACCAGCGTCATCGCGGGTCAAATAGAAACCACCGATTACAAGGTCTTGCTGCGGTGTAACAATTGGTCGACCAGATGCCGGTGACAAAATATTGTTCGCCGAAAGCATCAACACACGAGCCTCTGCTTGCGCTTCAACTGACAGCGGCAAGTGAACTGCCATCTGGTCACCGTCGAAGTCAGCGTTGAACGCTGTGCAAACAAGTGGGTGCAAGTGAATTGCCTTGCCCTCAACCAACACCGGCTCGAAGGCTTGAATACCTAAGCGGTGCAATGTCGGCGCGCGGTTCAACAGAACCGGATGTTCTTTAATTACTTCTTCGAGCACGTCCCAAACTTGTGGGCGTCGACGCTCAACCATGCGCTTGGCAGACTTGATGTTCTGCGCAAGTTGTTGGTCAGCCAGTCGTTTCATCACGAATGGTTTGAACAATTCAAGTGCCATCAACTTTGGCAAACCACACTGCTGCAAACGCAATGTCGGACCAGCCACAATTACTGAGCGACCCGAGTAGTCAACGCGCTTTCCGAGCAAGTTTTGACGGAAGCGACCTTGCTTACCCTTAAGGCCATCTGACAGTGACTTAAGCGGACGATTACCTGGACCACTTACAGGGCGACCACGACGTCCGTTGTCGAACAGCGCATCTGCTGCTTCTTGCAACATTCGCTTTTCGTTGTTGACGATAATTTCTGGCGCACCAAGTTCGAGCAATCGGCTCAAACGGTTGTTGCGGTTAATTACACGACGATAAAGATCGTTCAAGTCTGAAGTTGCAAAACGGCCACCGTCAAGCTGCACCATCGGACGCAACTCTGGTGGAATCACCGGAATCACATCGAGGATCATCGCCTTCGGGTTGTTGACCAAACGCTCGTCTTTGTCTTTTCGGTTGAACGAAGCAACAATCTTCAAACGTTTGATGGCTTTTTGCTTGCGCTGAGTCGACAACGGCTTGCCGTTGAGGCCGTTCATGATTGCATCGCGCAAAATTACTTCTTCGGCATCAAAGTCGATCGTGTCGATCAAAACTTTGATTGCTTCCGCACCTGTACCGCCAGTGAAATAATCTTCATAGCGATCTTTGATTTCACGCCAGAGTTCTTCGTCGTCAATGATCATTCGCGGATGAAGCTTTTGGAATGTTTCAAAAGCACGCTCAAGACGGTCTAGGTCTTTCGTATGGCGATCACCGATCATCTGAATGTCTTTATCGATCAACTTTTGGCGAGCGCGAATGTCGCTTTCTTTTGCACCGTCTTTTTCAAGTTGCTTTAGTTCAGCCTCAGCATCTTTTTGACGCAACTTGATTTCTTTTTCGCGTTGCTTGATCATCAAATCGCGGTCTTCGAGGTATTCTTTCTCGAGATCTGGCAACTCAACATGGCGACGATCTTGATCGACAGCGCTCACCAACCACGCAGCAAAGTAAATAACTTTTTCAAGTTGCTTGGCTTTAATTTCTTCACGCGACTCTAAGCCACCAAGAAGATACGCCAACCAACTACGAGTACCGCGCAGATACCAAATGTGCACGACCGGTGCAGCAAGCTCGATATGACCCATGCGCTCACGGCGCACTTTTGAACGTGTTACTTCAACGCCACACTTTTCACAGATGATGCCCTTGAAGCGAACTCGCTTGTATTTGCCGCAATAGCATTCCCAGTCGCGGGTTGGTCCGAAGATTTTTTCACAGAACAAACCGTCACGCTCTGGGCGCAATGTTCGGTAGTTGATCGTCTCAGGCTTCTTAACTTCGCCACGCGACCAGTTGCGAATGTCGTCGGCAGTTGCCAAACCAATACGCAATTGTTGAAAGCTGTTGATGTCCAACTTGCGCTTGTTGTCGTCGATAACTACATCTGACATGGTCATGCCAACCCTTCTGAAATGCTGCGGTTAATCATTAGAAAGCCTTCTCTCGTCGACGCTCGCGTTCGCGATCGTCGGCATCTGAACCGCGTTCGTTGCGGCTGATATCGATGCCAAGTTCACGCACTGCAGTGAAGACTTCTTCGTCAAGATCTGTGAGCTCGACTTGCTTGCCCTCATGCGAGATAACTTCAACGTCAAGGCAAAGAGCTTGCATTTCTTTCATCAACACTTTGAAGCTCTCAGGGATGCCTGGCTCTGGAATGTTGTCGCCCTTCACGATCGCTTCGTAAACGCGCACTCGTCCGAGAACGTCGTCGCTCTTGATCGTGAGCAATTCTTGCAAGCAATACGCCGCGCCGTAGGCCTCGAGTGCCCACACTTCCATTTCGCCGAATCGCTGACCACCGAATTGAGCCTTGCCGCCCAATGGTTGCTGCGTGATCATCGAGTATGGACCTGTTGAACGAGCGTGAATCTTGTCGTCAACCAAGTGGTTGAGTTTCAAAATGTACATGTAGCCAACCGTGATCGGGTTGTCGTATGGCAAACCTGTGCGACCATTACGCAAAACAAGTTTTCCGTCAGTACCAATCATTCGCTTGCCGTCGACCGACTCTGGGTTCAAGTTCTTGAGAATCGACTGAATCGTCGGATGCGAACCGGCTTGATCGTCTTCATCCCAGTGAGCACCGTCGAAGACAGGCGTTGCAATGAAAGTCGCTGGTGGTGTCGATGGACGAGTCTTTGACTCGGTGCCACGAACTGGGTTCGCGCCAACAGTCTTGTCATTTTTCTCGTCGTACCAACCCCATCGGGCGCAATAGCCCAAGTGAGCTTCGAGTACCTGACCGATGTTCATTCGGCTTGGCACACCAAGTGGGTTCAAGATGATGTCAACTGGCGTGCCATCTTCGAGGTATGGCATGTCTTCGACTGGCAAGATCTTGGAGATAACACCCTTGTTGCCGTGACGACCAGCGAGTTTGTCGCCGACGCTGATTTTGCGCTTTTGAGCCACGTGAATCTTGACGATTTGGTTGACACCTGGTGGCAGTTCGTCACCTGGTTCGTCGTCGCCTTCAGCAGCGCGCTTGAGCACCTTGACGTCGATGACCTTGCCGCCTTCACCGTGCGGAACCTTGAGTGAAGTGTCACGAACTTCTTTCGATTTCTCACCGAAAATCGCGCGAAGCAATCGTTCTTCTGGCGTCAATTCAGTTTCACCCTTAGGTGTTACTTTGCCAACAAGAACGTCGCCAGGGCCAACTTCTGCACCAACGCGAATGATTCCGCGGTCGTCGAGGTCGGCCAGAATTTCTTCTGACAAGTTCGGGATGTCACGGCTGATTTCTTCTGCACCAAGTTTTGTATCGCGAGCATCAACTTCATATTCGTGAATGTGAATCGAAGTCAATACATCTTCTTTAACAAGTCGCTCTGACAAAATGATTGCGTCTTCGAAGTTGTAGCCCTCCCATGGCATCAAAGCCACGAGCAGGTTCTTACCTAGTGCGAGTTCACCTTCGTCGGTGCTTGGACCGTCGGCGATGAGATCACCCTTCTTAACTTTTTGTCCCTCTTTGACACGCACAACTTGATTGATGCATGTGTCTTGGTTCGAGCGCAAGAACTTGAACAGCTTGTGCTCGTGTTCGCGCTTCGGAAGGTTCTCGTATTTAATGACGATTGACGCACCTGTAATCGACTCAACAACACCGTCGTCTTTAGCCAAGACCAAGTCGGCACCATCACGTGCAGCGCGAGCTTCGACACCAGTGCCGATGTATGGCGCTTCAGCACGAATCAATGGCACGGCCTGACGTTGCATGTTTGCACCCATCAACGCACGGTTTGCATCGTCGTGCTCAAGGAAAGGAATCAACGCGGTCGCAATTGAAACAATCTGCTTTGGCGAAACGTCGATGAAGTCAACCTCTGCCGGCGTTACATAACCGATGTCAGTTGTTGCACCGAAGAAACTTTCTGCTTCGAGCATCTTCTTCAGGTCTTCCAAACTCGCAGCCTGCGGTGAACGACGCACAAGCACGCGCTCGTCGCGCAAACGACCGTCCGGCAAAATCGGTGTGTTGGCCTGGGCGACGACGTAGTTTTCTTCTTCGTCAGCTGCCATGTATTTGATCTCGTTGGTGACGATGCCGCCGCGCACTCGGCGATATGGAGTTTCGATGAAACCAAACGGATTAACACGTGCATACGTTGAAAGCGCACCGATCAGACCAATGTTCGGGCCTTCTGGTGTTTCAATTGGACACATGCGGCCGTAGTGCGAAAAGTGAACGTCTCGAACTTCGAAACCTGCGCGCTCACGGCTAAGACCACCAGGTCCAAGTGCTGAAAGGCGACGACGATGGGTCAAACCCGACAACGGGTTGACTTGGTCCATAAATTGTGACAGCTGCGAAGTGCCGAAAAACTCTTTAATTGCGGCCACGACTGGGCGAACGTTGATCAAAGTCTGTGGCGAAATCGCCTCAGAATCTTGAGTCGTCATTCGCTCACGAACAACGCGCTCCATGCGTGAAAGACCGATGCGAACTTGGTTCTGAATCAGTTCGCCTACCGAACGAATACGACGGTTTGCAAAGTGATCTTGGTCGTCAAGACGATAGCCAGGCTCTTGCTTGACGAGGTGCAACATGTAACTGATGGTCGCCAAAACTTCGCAGCGACTCAAAACGTCTTGATCTTCAGTTGGCAAATCGAGTTTGCCAAGTTCTGGTCCGACTTTGAGGCCGAACATCTCTTGAATCTTCTTCAACTCGCCACCGAGTTTGCGATTCAATTTGTAGCGACCAACTCGTGACAAGTTGTAACGCACACCAAAGAAAGCCTGTTCGAAATAAACACGAGCGGCTTCAACGTTTTGCGGTTCGCTTGGTCGAGCACGCTTATAAATTTCGAGCAACGCTTCTTCGCGAGTTGGAGCGATCACTTTTTCACGGCGCCACTGATCTTCAAGAAAGTCAAAGTAGTTGACGAAACGATCGATGAAACCCGGAGCGTTGATCTCGTCGTATCCGAGTGCGCGAATGATTGTGAAAATGCCCATGCGACGTTTGCGTGCAACGCGCGTGCCTGCGGTTACTTCTTTGCCTGGCTTATGTTCAACGTCAAACTCGAGCCACTCGCCGCGGCTTGGGTGAATCGTGCCCTTTACAAGCTGATACTTCGACAAGTTACGCAACCGAAAGCGCTCGCCTGGTTCGAAGATTACGCCTGGTGAACGCACCAGCTGACTAACTACAACACGCTCGGTGCCGTTAATAATGAACGTGCCCTTATCGGTCATCTTTGGGAAATCACCGATGAAGACTGTCTGCTCTTTAATTTCACCTGTCGGGCGATTCAAGAACTTCGCTTTAACAAACTTTGGTACCGAATAGGTCATGTCACGATCGCGACATTCGGCTTCAGTGAATTTTGGTTTTGGATTTAGATCAGCATCGTCTGGATCAAATGTCAGTTCAAGCTGCAAATCATCGCTTACACCCTTGACCGGAGAAATATCTTCAAAGACCTCTCGCAAACCTTCTGTGAGAAACCACTCAAAACTTTCGCGTTGAACGCCAATTAAGTTCGGGATTTCCATTGCATCGGAAAGTGTTGCGAACGAATAACGTTCGCGTGCATCAGCACGAAGGGCCACGAGTGTACTCCTAGGGTTAGAAATTGGCAAGCAAAAAAATTAGAGTGAAATGCCCACTGAGAGAGTTTTTTGAATCACTCAAAGGGCATTGCACGGCGGTCTACGAGCCTATCGGTGAATAAATGAAACTCACCAACCCGAAGACCAAAATGCAAGTTCGAGACGCCTGGAAGACCCAGGCGCCAAGAACGAGTTATTACGCGAGTTCGACGGTTGCGCCGGCCTCTTCGAGCTTGGCTTTCGCCTTGGCGGCGTCGTCCTTGCTGGCCTTTTCTAGTACTGGCTTCGGTGCGCCATCGACGAGGTCTTTGGCTTCTTTGAGGCCAAGTTGTGTCAATTCACGTACTGCCTTGATAACGGCGATCTTCTGAGCGCCACCATCTTTCAAGATGACTGTGAACTCGTCTTTTTCTGCGCCTGCTTCTGCTGCTGGTGCTGCACCGCCTGCTGCTGCAACGGCCACAGGGGCTGCTGCTGTAACACCGAACTTCTCTTCGAATGCCGAGAGAAGATCTTTGAGTTCAAGAACTGTGAGTTCTGAGATTCCGTCAAGAATCTGATCTTTTGTTAGTGCCATTTCTGTTTCTCCTTTTATTTGTTAATTAATTAATTTGATTAATTCTTTATGCCGCTTCACGCTGTTCAACGAGTGCCTTGAGGGCATATGCGGTCTTGCGCGGCAACGCTGCAAACATGTTCGCCGTCTTGGTGAGTGGTGCTTGCAACATGCCAGCAAGTTGAGCGAGCATGACTTCGCGTGGTGGAAGATCGGCAAGAGCCTTCAGTTCTTTTGCGCTGATTGCTTTTCCGGCAACTACGCCACCCATCAACACAAGTAGTGGATTTTCTTTCGCGTGCGTCTTGAGAACTTTCGCAACTGCTGAGGCGTCTCCATCGACGAAAGTAATAGCCGCTGGGCCCTTCAAGAATTGTTCGAGTTCGGCGTAGCCCGACTCGCGTGCTGCGAAACGAGCAAGCGTATTTTTGTAGACCTTGTATTCGGCGCCATGTGGGCGAAGTGCGCGGCGCAAAGTTGCCAACGAACCAACAGACAATCCGCGATATTCAGTAATGATCGCAGCGTTTGACTTGGCGAGTTTCTCGCTCACCTCTTTAACTACCGCAATTTTTTCTGCGCTTGCATTTGCCATGAATTTAAAACTTTCTGGTTTGACAATGCTTGGGTGCTCAACGCAGTGCGGAACAACCCGGCGCGACTAATCGCGACCAGATTCATTCACCTCGTTTGGCGAACTATTGCTAGTTCATTATCTGAAATGAATCTCTCAGACCAAATTTCTGCGGTGGGCAACCTTCACATTGCTGTGATTGCTGCTTATTAACTTCTAACGATCTCTTACGATATCGGGCAATAAATCGACTTCACACCCGAAGTATTCTCAGACGTTTACTCGCCCGCAACAAGTGCCGGGTCAATCTTCACGCCTGGGCCCATTGTCGAAGACACTGAGATCTTCTTGATGTAACGACCCTTTGCTGCGGCCGGGCGAGTTCGGTTTAATTCGTCGATCACCGCAGCGACATTCAATGCCAAAGCCGAAGCTTCGAAACTGACTTTGCCCACTGGAATATGCACGTTTCCATAACGATCTGTGCGATATTCAACTTTGCCGCCTTTGAATTCGGCCACCGCACGCGCGACATCGGTTGTCACTGTGCCTGTCTTTGGGTTTGGCATCAAACCACGAGGTCCGAGTGCGCGGCCCAATTTACCGACGAGAGGCATCATGTCTGGGGTCGCGATCGCAATGTCGAAATCCATTTTGCCTTTTTCAATTTCTGCGGCGAGTTCATCGCTTCCAACGATGTCGGCACCAGCGTCACGAGCTTGTTTGGCTGCTTCACCGGCTGCGAATACGGCAATTCGCACAGACTTGCCGGTGCCTGATGGCATCGAAACTGTGCCGCGAACGCTTTGTTCTGTTTTGCGTGGATCAAGACCTAAACGCACTGCAAGTTCGACGGTTTCATCAAACTTTGCTTTGGCCAACGACTTCACTTTGGCTACGGCATCAGCCGGTGTGTGCAATGTCTCGCGGTCGTATGTGGCTATCGCATTGCGATAGTTCTTGCCGCGATTTTTATCGAGATTGTTATCTGTGTTGGTTTTATTCTGTGGCATTTCGCCTCCCTCGTTGTTGACCCGTCCGGATGAGGTTCTTCCGAATCAGGGTTGGTTATTGCTTGATTACTTCGTATTTCACCCGACGACTGTCAGACCCATTGAACGGGCTGTTCCGCGGACTTGTTGTTTGGCGGCCTCAAGATCGTTGGCATTTAAGTCAGGCATCTTGATTTTGGCTACTTCTTCAACATCTTTTTCGGTCACCGAACCAGCAACTTCTTTGCCCGGGTTCTTCGCAGCCTTTTCAAGGCCTGCCTTTTGACGCAACAAAACTGGTGTTGGCGGTGTCTTCAAAATAAATGAGAACGAACGATCTTCGAAAATCGTGATCTCGACAGGCACAACAGTGCCGCTTTGCGACTCAGTTGCTGCGTTGTATTGCTTGACGAAGTCCATGATCTGAATGCCGTGTGGTCCGAGTGCGGTACCGACTGGTGGTGCCGGTGTTGCCTTGCCCGCAGGAATCTGAATCTTGACGACTGCTTTTATGTCTTTTTTTGCCATGACTGGTTCTTTCTTTTAAGTTTCTAACTAAAGTTTCGCGACTTGACTGAAGTCCATTTCGACGAGAGTTTCTCGACCGAAAATATTGACAAGCACTTTCAACTTCATGTGGTCAGCATTAATTTCTGCAACTTGACCCGAGAAGTCTGCAAACGGACCTTCTTTGACGCGCACACCCTCACCCACTTCGTAATCAAGTTTTGGTGCTTTGCGCTTTGGTGCTTCTTTACCGTCGCCTTTGGCTGACAAGAATGTTGCAACTTCTTTGCGTGACAGTGGCGCTGGTGTCTTGCCTTTTTGGCTTTGACCCACGAAACCAGTGACGCCTGGCGTGTTGCGAATGCAAAACCAAGTTTCATCGTCCATTTCGCAACGCACGAGAAGATATCCAGGGAAAACTTTTTTCTGCACAGTTTGCTTGCGACCCTGCTTAAACTCAACGACGTCTTCCATCGGGATGACGATTTCGTAAATGCGATCGGTCAAGTTATATGACGCAATGCGCGCTCTGAGATTGGCATCGACTTTTTTCTCGTAGCCCGACTGTGAGTGCACGACGTACCATTTGCCCGGACGCAACCACGGACGATCAACTTCTTCATCTTCACCTTCGCCATTCTCAGTGAGATCAAAAGTTGCATCAACTACAGCCGACTCGTCGGCTGTTGCGTCATGCTCAAGTTGGGTTGTGGTGGTGTCGTCAGTCATTTAATCGGTGCCTAATCTTTATAAAGCCAGCCTGAAAGTATGCCAAATGCAGCGTCTAATCCACCCACAAAAGCGGTGACAATTACGACGGTAACCAGCACAATTATCGAATAACGGCGAACTTCAGGGAATTTTGGCCAGGCAACCTTGCGCATTTCGTCGCGAACTTCGCGGATGTATTGAAAAGGGCCGACTCGCTCTTTGGCAACTTGGGCAGCAACCGTCGGACGAGCCTGGCGAATCGGTGCGCCCTGCTCGTTAACTTCGCCCATTTTTTGCATGGCGCGCTTCTGTTGACGGTTGAGATCCATTGACATATCGGCTTTTCAGCCTATCGGTCACACAAGGCTGCTTTGCAGGGCAGGAGGGATTTGAACCCCCGACCATCGGTTTTGGAGACCGGCGCTCTACCAACTGAGCTACTGCCCTAAATTCATTACTTGGCGCTTCACACGATAGTGCGCAAACGCCTCAACCGTTTAGCCGTTTTGCGATTTCTAGAGAATCCAGTCTTGATTGTCGCGCAAAAACTGTGCGCCGTATTTGGCGCGAATCTCGCCATGGCAAATGGCTCGCTGTTCGCCAATAACTTCAGAATACTTTTTCCAAAACTTAGTTTGTAGTTCGACATCGCCACTTTGTGATGTCCACTTTCCTTCAATGCGATCCAACATTTCAAGCATCAGATCTCGAATTTCTTCAGGGGTATTGCTATCTATCGAGACTCCGGCGTCTGAATATTGCGATGTGTGCGAAAACTGCGCGATGCCATTTTCGCCCATCTGCGAGAGATTCAGGCGCTTGCCCGTTTTGAGTGAGCTAACAGTCTTGGCAATGCCGAGGTCGCAGGCACGCGACGAATAAAACATGTGAAATGGTGAGTAATTAACATAGGCGTTCGGTCGACGAAACGCTGCTGGTATCCCGTAATAACCCAAGCCGTCTGAGACGCAGAACTCGCAGCGAGAGCCAAGAAAAACATCCAAAAATTCAGAACGAAAGTTTGAATTTGCGTAATCAATCACTCGCGGATGTGATGACCGAAGCGGCTTGGCAACTATCGAACCCATACGTATCACGAAAAGTCCTCTATCCGCGATTGCTTCGGCTGCCAATACATAATCGTCGACATCGCAATTTCGGAAGTCGTGATAAGACATGTCTTTTTTCGGAAAAGTTGCTTTTGTGTAAGACGCATCTCGAACAATAAAGCACACAAATCGATCGCTCTCGCGCAGCCCCATCTCTTTTAAAGTTTTGTTACCTGAATCAATTTCGCTCGGCGTAAACGACAAGTGTGGTGGTGCCCCATCAATCAAGTTATGTACATCTAGACAGGTCGAAGCAGTGTTTGGTATTTGATGTGCTTTAGAACCTGGCAGCAGACTATTCAATCGAAACACCGGCACCATAAACCAATTAGGCCAAATTCGCATAACGCGCTTCCACATTTTGTACACCACTCGGTTAGCAATTGGCTCGGGTGCGTACCAAATGTCAACTGATCGTTCGGGTTTTGGAGAAACACCAGATCTTTGCTCGAGAAGCATCAGGTCAGTCTCTAATACAAAATGGCCAATGCGATCGCTGCGCATTGCGCCGATTCGTACTACAAACAATGGTCGAACAACACGAATGCAAAATACAAAAATTAGTGCCAGAGGAACCGACAAAAGCAAACGAACTAACCGCCTAATTTTTGTGGTCATAAATTTCTACATTGTCCAATGCAAATTGTCTTGCAGAAAGTTTGACCCGATTAATGGCTCTTGACCCTTAACATGACTCTGGATGGGCTTTGGATTTAATTGATAATAATAAAACCAAAATTTTGCAACCAATTCTTGACTCGTTGAAAGTTGCGTCCAAGTACCTCGACGGCGGTTAAGTAATTCATACGTGGCACCCAAAATCTCTTGCGGCGTATTTTCAACCAATTTAAGACCAGCACGTTCGTATTCGTAGCTACTGGTACAAGACCCAAGACCCTTCGTTGATGCGACAATTTCGCTGAAGCGCAGGAATCGTGTTTCACTTTTCAACCAATACTGCTTTGGGATTATCAAATCGCGTGGGCCATACTTGCCAAAATTGCCTATCGGAATGTAGTTAGTCAACACACGCGGTCGACGAAAAATCTCAGGGATCGAATCAATTCCGAGCACTGATGATATGAAGAGCTCACAATTTGCCCCGAGATAGATGTCGAGAAACTCAGACCTCATACCATTTGAGGCGTAGTCAATCACGAGCGGTGAGTCTGCAACAAATGGGCGCTCGACTTTTGCGCCCATTCGAAACACTAAATAGCCATCTTTGGCGAGTTGTTCAGTAACTTTCTGATAATTGTCTATGTCGTTGTTGCGGTAGTCGTCTTTTGCTACATCTCGATCTTCAAATTGCTCTCGCTTATACGAAGAGTCGCGCACAGCCAGGCAAACAAATTTTTGACCAGGATGGGTTCGAACTGAGTCTAAAAATTTCTCACCTTCCAAAATTTCATCAGATGTAAAACTCAGGTGAGGGGGCATCTTGTCGAATAATGCGTACGCATCGCGATCATGGTGCTGAATTGAATATTTCGTACCACCCGGAAGTCGCCGCGAAATTGTGTCGGCGTATCGAATAGTCGGCGAACCCGAAATACGTATTGTGCGTGCCCACATCTTGTCAAGCTGCTGATTTGACACACCACTAGTCGGATTTCGATACCAGATATCTACTGACTTCTTAGTGTGGCTATTTACCTCAGCATCTTTTTCGCATAAATAGACCTCGACATTTGTCGCATAGTGCCCAATCTCGTGGCTTGGCAATCGCCCAAGCC
>CANLHV010000023.1 GCA_947490975.1 Acidimicrobiaceae bacterium | reverse complement strand
TTGGAAAATACCAATCTGATGTTGCAGTCATGATTTAGGCGCCCGATACGTGAACGAGTCTCGCGGCTCGATCAACTGATTTTTCGACGTCGTTATCGAATGGATACAAAAGTGGTCGACCAGCAACCAAGCCGATCACATTTGGTATTTGCAGCGCGCCACGCCACTCTTCAAATGTTGCGTCGAGATTTTCGCCCGGGTCGCCACCGAGCAGAAGTATCGGAAGAGTTGTTGACTCGCGCAATGTGACGTGATTTGTCCATGACGGCAGTTTTAGCCAGGTGTAACTTGCCGATGAACCAAAACCAGCGGTGATTGAAACAATTTTGTCGAGCCGGTCGGTTGATTTGTCGAGCATTGGCATGCCGTTTGTATCTTTTTTATACGGCAGCGGTTCGACAAGACAAACGATTTTTCGTTCGGCGAGCAAACGCATTGCTTCGACAACATATTCAATTGTTCGGCCTACACCAATGTCGGTGTCTTCGAAACGCACCAGCACTTTGCCGGCGTCAAGACCAAGTTCGGCAATGCTGTCAGCGTCATATGCCGTCATCGGGTCGTCAAGACCCCATGACGTACCGAGGTAGCCGCCACGGTTCATTGTGCCGAATACGAGTTTTGATTCGAGCGCGCCAAGCCACGCCAATTCTTCGACGATGTCGGCACTTGCCAATACTCCGTCAACATTTGGGTTGCTCAGACTGAGCAACAAACGATCGAGCAATAATCGGCGGTTGGCGATGATGTATTTTTCATTGCCCGCCGAAATAATGCCTCTCGCAGTGTGATCTGCAGCAACGATTAATAGGCGGCCATCTTTGCCAATTAGTTTTCGTCGTTTTCGATTGACTAATGCTTTTTTGAATGACTCTGGGCTTTTTAGTCGCGCCTGAATTAACTCGTTGTATTGCTTATCGGTGAGCGAAGAAGTCATGGTTGTATAAGCCTAAATTTTCTGCTGCTCGGCAATGAAGTCTCGCAACATCGGCTCGGTCGGCATGGCATCAGCACAAGTTAGTTTTGTTGCGACATAGGCACCAGCGGCGTTGGCAAACTCACCGATCTGCTGAAGTGGCCAATTGTGAATCAGGCCGTGGGCGAGAGCACCACCGAACGCGTCGCCCGAGCCCAAACCGCATACAAGTTTGATTTTGCAAGGCGCAATGCGAATTCGCTCGGTTGCAGTTGCCAACATGACGCCTTCGGCGCCAAGTTTGACGATGGCCAGCTCGACACCGTCGGCCAAAAACTTGTCGGCAATCGCATTTGGGTCGGTTAAGCCAATTGCCATCTCGCATTCGGTGCGATTGCCCACGACAACACTGCAATTGGCGATAGCTGCACGGGCGGCGGCGCCAGCTTCTTCTATTGAAGACCAAAAACTTGGTCGATAGTCAAGATCGATAATCGTGTGGCGTTTTCGGTTGCGCTGTGTCAACCATTTGAGCGAAGACTTTGCGGTTTCGCCATGGGCGAGTGCGCAGCCACTCATCCAAAAAACTGCACAGCCGTCAATCAAATCTTTTGGAATCGAATCTGAATTGATTGTCGTATCTGGCGCGTTTGGTTGGCGGTGAAAAATAAGTTTGGGATCTTCAGGTGGATCTAGTGCAGCAAGCACGACCGGAGTCAAACCATTTGGTTCGGTTGAAACATATTTAGTGTCAACACCCCAACTGCTGAGTTTGTTGACTACGTATTGACCAAGCGGATCAGCGCCAACTTTTGTCAACAAGACGGCCTGATTGCCAAGTTTTGCTGCAGCGACCGCCACATTGCTAGGGCTGCCACCAACACTTTTAGAAAATGTCTGCTCGCTTGAAAATGCTGCGCCGGCTTCAACACCGTATAGATCGACACTGACTCGACCAACTGCGACGATCGTGTTATTCATCAGAATGAGTTTACGCAGGGTGCTCAACTTTATTGCCATTGATTGGGTCTACCGAGTAGTTTGCGTGCATGCGAATCGCGGTTTTTGGTGCTGGTCGAATGGCTGAAATTCGAATTGAAGACATGGTTCTCGACTCACGGATTACCGAGATTGCGGTCATCAATCGATCTCCGCAACGAGCCGAGGCACTGAGCGCAAAATTCGGCGTAAAAGTTTTGCCAGAAGAGAAGTTTAAGCCTGAAGAATTTGACTCTTATGTCATAACGACGGGTACTTCGCATCACGCAACTGCGCTTGACCTGGTGATTGGATCTAAGCGCAAGATTTTTTGCGAAAAACCAATAGCGCTCGAGTTGAGTGAAACTGATCAGGTTTTAAAACGGCTGAGTGACTCGGGCGCCGAAATGCAGGTCGGTTTTCAGCGACGATTTGATCCACCGATTGCTAAAGCTAAGCAACTGATCGACGCTGGAAAGATCGGCACTTTGTATCACCTCAGATTTATGTCGAACGATATTGAGCCGTCATCGCGCGAGTTTCTCGCGGGCAGTGGCGGTATTTTTCGCGATTTACATGTGCATGACTTTGATTTGGCAGAGTGGTTGTGTTCAGAACAAATCGCCGAGGTTTATGCGACGCGTCGCGTGCGCGAATTTCAGCAGTATGCAGAGTTCGAAGATGGCGATGTGTCGCTAATTCATGCGATGACGAACTCTGGCGTGCAGATAAGTATTTCGGGCACTCGCCATGACCCGCGTGGTCACGACGTCAGATTTGAAATTTTCGGGTCAAAAGACTCGGTGAGTGCAGGTTTGGCGCCGCGCACACCCTTGAACTTGCTTGACCCGGGCATTGCGTTGAGCGACAAGCCGTACTCGGGTTTTGTTGACAGATTCAGAGAAGCCTTTAGGCAAGAGACGAAGGCATATATCGAATGGCTCGCTGGTAACCGACCGAACCCGTGCAGTCCAGACTCGGCCCGTAGCGGAATCTGTATTGCGATTGCGTGTGAGATCTCGGCGCGTGAAAAGCGTGTGGTCAAAGTTTCAGAGGTGCGGGGGTTGTGAGCCGATTGAAACTTGCATTGATCGGTTTGGGTCGCATGGGTCGCGTGCATGCACAAGCACTTGCGAAATCGAAGAATATTGAAGTTGTAGCGATAGCTGATCCTTCGAGTCAATCGATTGAGTTTGCCGAAAATACCTTCAAAAACGCGGCGACATTTGCTGACTATCGGCAAGCAATGCAGCATGCCGGCGTTGAAGCATGTTTGATTGCGTCACCTACGCCGTTGCACGCAGAGATGGTTGAACATGCCCTGATTGAAACGCTGCATGTTTTGTGTGAAAAGCCACTTGCGCTTGATGTTGAAGTTGCCAAGAAACTTGCAGATGATGCAGCGTCAAAGAAGTTGGTGCTTCAGATTGGGCATTGGCGCAGATTTTCGCCGCCATGGCTGATCGCCAAAAAACTGCTCGACGAAGGTGCAATTGGCGAACCGTTGATGATTCGGCTGTCACAGTGGGATGCGAATTCACCGCCAGCAAGTTTTTGTGATGTGAAAGTAAGCGGTGGATTGGCGATTGATTGTGGTGTGCATGAGTATGACTTGGCTGAGTGGTTCTTCGGCGAGCCAGCACGAGCAGTGCGCGCTTGGAACTTGCCTTTAGTTGAAAAGTCGCTTGAAGCAGTTGGCGACGTAGATAATTTGTGCGCTGTGCTTGAATTTGCTGAATCGCGAACTGCCATTGTCGATCTCTCGCGCAATTGTCGATATGGCGACGACGTTCGCACCGAAATTCTTGGCAGTAACGGCGCAATTTTTGTTGATCTTCTGCCGACCGGGCGCACGAGATTGGCAACCAAAGACGGCGTTGTCGAAGTTTCGGGTTCGCAAGCACAAGATGCGACCGCGGCGGGTATCGAAAATCAATTGGATGCTTTCGTGCAAGCGATCAAAGTCGGCGGCACGGGCGCTGTGCCGAGTGGTTACGACAGCGCGAGATCGACAAATATCGGCCATGCAGCAATTAGTGCGGCAAAAAGCGGCGAGAAAGTTCTTGTCTGAGATGTACGAGCAGTTTGCCGAAAGTATTGTTTTGCACCAAGACGATGTCGGAATGTGTCATGGTGCAAACGTTGCGTTTTTAGAACTCTCGCATTTGGGCTCAATTACAAGTGGTTCGGTGATGGTGCCATGTCCATGGTTTGCTGAGGCGGCCTCGATGGCGACAACGAACCCAGAACTCGACTTGGGTGTGCATCTCACTCTGACTGCCGAGAAAGAGTTTTATCGCTGGCGCCCGATAAGTGACTCATCAAAGTCGACTGGTCTTGTTGACGAGCACGGGTTTATGTGGCGCGACGTTTCTTCGGTGCGCAAACACGCCAATCTTGAAGCTGTAAAAGTCGAGTTACGTGCGCAAATCGAAACAGCGATCGCAAGCGGTTTCGATGTGACGCACCTCGATGCCCACATGGGGGCGACTTTGGCACCCGAGTTTTGTGAGATTTATCTCGATCTTGGCGTTGAATTTCGATTGCCTGTGTTGATAACTCGAAAACTCTCGCACTATGGGCCGAACAATCACATTGTCGGTGTTGGTGACGACCAATTCGCGCCATTTGTCGAATCAGCGAAAGCAAAGAATCTGCCTGTTTTTGAACGCGTGCTTGAGACGAACTTTGCGCGACCATCGTCAGTTGAGTTGGCTGACGATGCGTATCAGGAAATGTTTAGTCAGAAACTCAACGGTTTGACTTTTGCAGCGTTGCACCCAAATGCTCCGGGTGAAGTTGAAGTGATTGAGCCAAGGCAGTTTCACGTACGTACTCGCGAATACGAGATCTTTCGTTCGAAAGATTATCTGAATTGGTTGAAGCAGAAGCCAGTTAAAGCGATCGGTATGCGAGTGATTCGCGACGCCATGCGCAATGCTGCTTGAAAGAAATTTCAGCTTTTAGTTTGTAACTGAAATATGTTTAGGCACGCCGAAACTATTTGTGATTAGTTTTGTGGCGATAAAAACAGTGGCAGCGGTACACGCCAAAAAAGTCGGAAACGTCCACGAACCAACACGTTCAAGAAACTGACCTGCCAACCATGGCAATGTGGTTGAACTCACACCTGCAGTGCCGACAATTCGGGCTGTCATTTTGCCTGAGAGTGAAGTGCGGTTGCCGATAAACCCGAACATCAACGGAAACTGCGGCGCCGCGGCGATGCCATAGATGATTGCGCATGGCAACAAAAGCGAGTCAATTTGCAAGTAGAGCACCAGGCAGGCAGCGATATTGAGAAGGGCTCCGAGTTGAATAAACAGAATTCCGTGGCTTTTTCGAGCGAGAAAGACCGTGGCAAATCGACCAAGCATGAAGCCAATCCAATAGGTCGATGTGAGAATCGCCGATTCATTTTTAGACAGTCCGGTTTTTATGCCGTAGGTGTAAATCCAAGTAACAAAAACAACTTCAAGGGCGACGTAGGCCAAGAAAAACATCACGATTAACGCGATTTGCTTTTTAGAAATGTCGACTTCGGTTTCTCGTTTTTCGAGATGTGGGTCGAGGGGTGCTCGATGAAGCAAAACAACTGTCGCAACAGTGGCAATGGCCGCACTTGCGACCCAGTACGCAATCGCGGCGTCGCCTCGAATTTCATCTGAAGCGCGAACGATGAGCGGGCTAAGAATTGCACCGACTCCGAACATTGTGTGCATTAATGCGAGCCGTGGACCAACTCTGTCTTTGAGTTCCCAAACGATCAGGGTGTTGCAGCCAACATCGGAGGTTGAAACAGCCGTGCCAAACATTAAAAAGACAATTGCCAAAACGATACGCATCGAAATAAATGGCACAAGGGCAAATGAAGATGCGGCAATAAGCAAGGCGCAACCAATAAGGCGGTTGCCGTAGCCGCGGTCATAGCCGCGGGCGAAGATCTGTGTGCCAAGTACATAACCGAACCCGTACGTGACGAGAACAATGCCGATTGAAGCGAGACTTGCGTTTGTTTGTTCGGCTAGAAGTGAGATTGACGGGCCAACTAGCCCAAACGACAAACCGACTACAAGAAAAACACCGAAGTATGCGCGGTGTGACCGTGTTGTTGTCGGTTCGATCGCAGTTGAATTCACCCTGTGCAGGCTAGGGCTTTGTTGTTGATGGCTGAAGCATTTGTTGAAGCTGCAGCAAGTAGTGCCGTGACGGCTTCACTTCGAGTTGCCCATGATCGATTTTTGACAACACGACTCGTCGACCAAACGATGCCAACTACTTCACCTGAGTTGTTTAATAGTGGGCCACCCGAATTGCCGACATTTACCTCAAGTTCGACCTCGAGCCCAGGGCGAGATGTCTTGTTCTTTAAATAGATGTCTTGAGTATTGATTCTCAGTCGGCGCTTGATTTTCGCCTCACGGATGAACTGCTCTTGATCGTCAAACGCCACGAACGAGACCCGCTCGCCAGGTTTAGCCGCAGCCAATCGAAGAGGGGTTGAAAGCTGGCTTTCAGTAACTAATTCGATTTTCAAAAGTGCGAGATCTAGGTCGATGTCGATCGCCGCAATTGTGGCTTCAAAAGTTTCGCCTTTCACAGTCGTTATTTGATTGCGAGTTTGACCAACAACACCGTGGGCGACGGTCAAAATGAAACCACCGTCAATAATTGTGCCCACCGTTCGAGTCTCGGCAGTTCGACAACCCGTTGACGTAATCAGAACTACAGGGCCAGTTTTGACGCGGTCGTTGCCCAATTGCGCAAAAGTGAACAGCGAAGCCGCAATAAGGCAAAGTATCGCGAAAAGATAAAATTTTGCTCTGATTTATGAAAACAATAGTTGACGGGCCTGTTCTCTACTAGTTTGAATTTGACGTAACGAGAAGAAAGAAAAACAAATGTCTAAGACCAAAGTTTCAGTAGTTGACCGACTTGTCGGAAATCCAATTTCGTGGGGTGTGTGCGAAGTGCCCGACTGGGGTTTTCAGCTTGATGCACGCACAGTTCTCGGTGAGATGAAAGCAGTCGGCTTGAAAGCAACCGAGCAAGGACCAGTTGGCTATCTCGGCAGCACGCCAGAAGAAGTTTCAAGTGTGGCTAATGAATTTGGTTTGCCGATCGTCGGCGCATTCGTGCCGCTTGTGATGCACGATCTTGCGCAGCGCGAGACAATGCGCAAGGCAGCTCATTTCTCGGCAAACCTTTTGAGCAAAACAGGAAAAGGTTTTTTCATCACTGCTGTCGTAGTTGACGAAGGTTGGGGAAAGCGTTTCAAACTTTCAGACGCGCAGTGGCAGGCGATGTTTGACGGCTTCAAAGAAATTGACGAGATTTGTGCGGGTTACGGCATCAAGCAGGTTCTTCATCCGCACTTGAACACACTTGTTGAAACTCAAGATGATGTGAACCGAGTATTGGCTGGCTCAGATGTGCGCTGGTTACTTGATACAGGTCATCTACAAATCGGTGGCACCGACCCTGTGAAGTTTGCGCGAGAAAACTTTTCACGCATCGATCACTTTCATGTCAAAGACGTGAAGATGAGCGTGGCGGCGAAGTTTTTGGCAGGCGAAATCACATTGATGGAAGCAACTCGAGATGGCGTGTTCTGCGCCGCCGGTGACGGTGACGTGAAAATTGCCGAGGCGATCGACGTTATGGAGTCAAACGGCTACGAAGGTTGGTACGTGCTCGAGCAAGACATGGCAATCGTTGGCGATCAGCCGCGAGATGCAAAGATTTCGACTGCAGGCGTACGGCGCAGTATCAGTTATCTGTCGAAGCTCTAGTAGATAAGACCCTGGCTCACGCACGTGCCGTGGCGAGCCGAAAACTAAGAGGTTTCTGACCATTTTGGTCGGGTTTGCCCAGGCATCTATTGGGCACTAACTTATTACAGGCAGGAAAATCCTGTGCGTTTAAAAACAACAATAAGGGGAGAAATTAATGAAGATTCGCAAAACATGGGGAGCCGTCCTCGGTGCATCAGCACTCTTGGCGCTCGCCGCTTGTGGCGGTTCATCAGACTCGTCAACCGAGACTGAAGAAGTTGCTGCGACAGAAGATTCAGCTGAAGTAACAGCTGGCGAAGACATCACAATCGCAGTTATCACCCACGGTGACGACGGCGTATTCTGGTCGGTAGCTCAAAAGGGTGCAGAGGCTGCAGGTGCAGCACTTGGTATCACAATGAATTACCAGGGTGCAAACAACAACGCACAAGATCAAGCACAAATGATTGAGCAAGCAGTGACTGACGGTGTAGACGGTATTGCCGTTTCACTTGCTGATCCAAAAGCTCTCGAAGGTGCACTTAAGAAAGTTGTTGATGCAGGTATTCCATTGATCACTCTTAACTCAGGTTCAGACTTGTTCAAGGGTCTCGGTGCAATCACTCACGTCGGTCAAGACGAGACAATCGCCGGCCGTGGTGCTGGTGAGCGTTTGAAGGCTGCAGGCGGAACTGTGCTTCTTTGCGCAAAGCAAGAGCAGAGCAACGTTGCGCTTGAAACTCGTTGCAACGCAGCAGCAGAGACATTCGGTGGCAAAGTTATCCAGATCACAACTTCAGGTGACGCAGACCGCGTTGCTCAGCAGGGTGAAATCAAGGCAGCGCTCGATGCAGATCCATCGATCAACGCATTCCTTGGTACTGGTCCAGTAATCGCAGTTGACGGCGCAAACGCAGCCGCTGAACTCGGTCGCACAATGCCAATGGGTGGTTTCGACCTCTCGACAGAAATCCTTGATTACATCAACGAAGACAAGTTGACCTTCACAATTGACCAACAGCAATTCCTTCAGGGATACCTTGCTGTTGTATTCCTCTACCTCAACGTGACGAACTCGAACACGGTCGGTGGCGGATTGCCAGTTATGACAGGCCCTGGATTTGTTGACAAGTCAAACGTTGTCGCAGTTCAAGAACTTGTTGGCAAGGGAACTCGCTAATTAGTTAGTTGTTCTAATCGGAAGTTGGTCCGTTCGCTCTTGTTTGAGCGGGCGGACCAACCCGGTTTGATTTTTTGTTTTTGATTTTTTGATTAGTTAGTTAGTTTTCGGGGGATAAGAGCGTGAGCGAAGTTGATGGCCTGACGCCAACCAAAACCGGTGATGAAAGAATCACCTATCGAGGGCCGATCAAGAGACTTTTGGTGTCACCCGAAATTGGTGCACTCATTGGTGCGGTGGTTGTTTGGGCATTTTTCTGGGGTAATGGTGACAAGTTCGGCACGGCCGGTAGCACCGCAAACTTTTTAGACGTTGCAGCGCCTCTCGGCATCATGGCCGTGACAGTTGCTTTGTTGATGATCGGTGGCGAGTTCGACTTGTCAGCCGGCGTAATGACTGGCGCAAGCGGAGTGACGATTGCGCTGATGGCCAAGTATTTCACCGATGGCGGCATTTCACTTTGGATTTGTATACCTGCTGCATTTTTGTTGGCGGGTTGTGTGGGTTGGTGGAACGGCTTTTTAGTAAATCGAACGGGTTTACCTAGTTTCATTGTGACACTCGGTTCGTTTTTCGTAATCAAGGGAGCAAACCTAGTTTTTTCGAAGCGAATAAATTCTCTTGTAAACGTTTCAGATGTTGACAAAGCACATGGATACGGCTTTTTTAAGGCAGTGCTGGGTGGTGAAAATAAATTCGGCGACATGAAATATCGCGATGTTATTTTTCTTGTCGGTGGTTTGTTATTTGCTGCTTTGATGATTCTTGGGTTCATGGAGCAGGCTCTGGTGCGCAGGGCGCAACGATCAAACACTCATTTTTTACTTGCACTTGTTGGTGTAGCCGCTGCAATTTTCGGTGTGCTTACGCTGCATCGCACAGATTCGGTGAATGGCAACACTCTGGCTGGAGTTGTCGGCTTGATTGGCACAGTCGTGGCGATCGTGTTTTATGCAAGAGCCAGATTTGATAGTCGCGAGAAAGTTGTCGGATCGTTGCCAGTCGCATCGAAGAAATTCCTTGGTTTGGGTCTACTGGGTGTGCTTGTCGCAAGTTTCTCGGGGCAACTCTTTGACCGCAATGAAGAGCGCGTGATGTTGCAATGGATGCCACTTTGGATGAGGTTCGTAGTCGCGATTGCAGCAGGAGCACTGCCATTAGTAATCACGATTCGCTCATTCATGCGTGGTGATGTTGAGCGTCGTGGCAGAGTGATTGCGAGCCTGATCGTTCGCCTGCCAATTATTTGTCTCGTCTCGTTGACCGGCATTGTCTCGCTGTTTCAGTTGACGACCGTGCAAGCAGTTCGCGCAGTATTGATAACTGTTGCCGGCGTGGGCGCTGCAACTTGTTTCTATCAAGCCCGTCGCGCTGCCGGAAAGTCGTCGACAAAGTGGTTCATCAATATCGGTGTGCTGATGACTGTCGCGTTTGTGTTTGTGGCTTTTACTCTGCGGGCCGATTCGAGCGCTCCACGATTCAGGGGCGGAATTTTCACCAGTTTGTTGCTTGCTTCGGCGCTTGCATTGGCGACAACTCTTGTAGAGGCTTCGCATCGATCGCGAACAAAAGCCGATGAAGCGGCAGATCAACTCGGTCGTCGCATGGTGTTGCTTGGTGTGGTTATCGGCGCCATTGCCTTGAGCGTCAGATTGTTGCTTTCTGACGGTGTGTTTCGAATGTCGGTTTTCTGGTGGATGTTCTTCACGGCAGTCGGCGCGTTCGTTTTGACGAAGACCAAGTATGGCAACTGGATTTTCGCAGTTGGCGGCAATAAAGACGCTGCTCGCGCGACTGGTGTGCCCGCTGACAAAGTGAAGACAGCGCTGTTTATGGCAACTTCACTGATGGGTGCATTCGTGGGGGCGATGATTTTGATGCGTCTGAACTCGGTTCAGGCTCAGCAAGGTGATGGTCAAGAATTTGAATACATCATTGCGGCGGTAGTTGGTGGCAACTTAATGACTGGCGGATATGGCTCGGTCGTGGGTGCTTCGCTTGGCGCATTGATTATGGCCGTGTCAAAGAACGGTATTCCGGCAGCGCAATGGAACCAAGACGGTCGCTTCATTTTCTTGGGCGCGGTTTTGTTGGTCGCAGTTCTGGTTAATAACTACGTACGAAAGAAAGCGAACGAACAACGATGAGCGAAAAATCACCGCTTCTTGAACTCGAAAACGTAAGCAAAGACTTCGGCAACGTCAGAGCGTTGCAGAATGTCTCTACAAAAGTCGTTGCAGGTCAAGTGACATGCGTGCTTGGCGACAACGGTGCGGGCAAATCAACTTTCATCAAGATCATTTCGGGTCTACATAAGCCAAGTGGTGGAAAATATAAATTTGAAGGCCATGAAGTTGCCTTTGAATCGCCACGTGAGGCGCGTGCGTTAGGTATCGCGACTGTTTATCAAGACTTGGCGATGGCGCCTTTGATGTCGGTGTGGCGAAACTTCTTTTTGGGTTCTGAGCCTGTTCGTCGATTTGGTCCAATCAATTTGTTAGACACAAAGTTCGCTCGAAAGACAGCCAAAGAAGAAATGGCGAAGTTGGGCATCGATGTTCGCGATATCGATCAGCCTGTCGGCACGCTTTCTGGTGGCGAGCGTCAAAGTGTGGCGATTGCGCGCGCTGTTTATTTCGGCGCACGAGTGCTTATTTTGGATGAACCGACATCAGCTCTCGGCGTGCGCCAATCAGATTTAGTGTTGGGCTATGTGAGAGCGGCTGCAGCACGAGATCTTGGCGTGATTTTGATTACACACAACCCGCAACACGCACTGCCTGTTGGCGATCGCTTCTTGATTCTCAATCGTGGCCAATCGGTGGGCCAGTTTGAAAAGGCTGATCTTTCGTATGAGCGACTGATTGAGTTGATGTCTGGTCGCGTTCACGCTGCTTAGGTAGCGCCGGCAACTCAAATGCGCAGCAAGTTGAGGCAACACTTAATACGAACGCGTAGTGTTCGGCCATGAAGACAATTCGTCTAACGACAGCACAAGCACTAGTTAGGTTTTTGGTTGCTCAAAAGATTGTGGTCGACGGGCGACAAGAACAATTGTTTCCTGGAGTATTGGCGATTTTTGGTCACGGCAATGTGACGAGTCTGGGTGTCGCACTCGACGAAAATCGCAACAAAATCAAAACTTATCGCGGTCAGAACGAACAAGGTATGGCGCTTGCCGCAGTGGGTTTTGCAAAGGCTAAGCGGCGTCAGCAAATTATGGTTGCGACCTCATCAATTGGGCCAGGTGCTCTAAATATGGTGACAGCCGCTGGCGTTGCATATGTCGACCGTCTGCCGGTCTTGTTTTTGGCTGGTGACACATTTGTGCATCGCATACCCGACCCGGTTTTGCAACAAGCTGAGACATTTTCAGACCCATCGATAACTGTGAACGACGCTTTCAAACCTGTGGTGCGATTTTGGGATCGCATTGTGGCCCCTGAGCAACTATTGCAATCATTGCCACATGCAGTGTCGACGATGCTTGACCCAGCCACCTGCGGACCAGCATTTATAAGTTTGCCTCAAGATGTGCAAGCGCAGAGTTTTGACTATCCAGAAGTATTTTTCGAAGAAGTCGTGCACACGATATTGCGTCCGCGCGCTGATGTGAGCGAACTTGATCGTGCAATCAAGACGCTTAAGCAAGCAAAACGTCCGTTGATAATTTGTGGCGGTGGAGTTCACTATTCGCTTGCCGAAAAGCAGTTAGCCGAATTTGCAACCAAGCACAATATTCCGGTTGTTGAAACTGTTGCAGGTAAAGCGTCGCTACTTGCTTCGCACCAATTAAATGCGGGCCCAGTCGGTGTGACTGGTTGCGAGTCGGCAAACACTTTGGCTGCTCAAGCAGATGTTGTCTTGGCACTTGGTACGAGACTGCAAGATTTCACCACGGGTTCGTGGACGATATTTAGCAACGAGCAGACGAAGTTCATCGGCGTAAACACAGCGCGGTTTGATGCTGTGAAGCATCGCTCATTGCCCGTAGTGGCTGACGTGCGGGTGACGCTCGAAGAAATGACTGCGGCTCTTGCAAGTTGGTGCGCTGAAGACTCATGGTCGAAACTTGCCCAATCAGAAGTGGCTAAGTATCACTCGTATGTAGATGGCATCGCGAAAAAAGATTCAAGCAAGCTTGCGACCTACGCCCAAGTTGTCGGTGTCGCCGATCGCTTGGCCCAGGTTGGCGACTATGCGCTCACTGCTGCGGGCGGGTTTCCGGGTGAACTTAACAACGGTTGGCGAGCCAAGAGCATCGACTCGTTTGATTGCGAGTACGGGTTCTCATGCATGGGATATGAACTTTCTGGTGCATGGGGTGCCAAAATGGCGATGCCGAATCGCGAAGTGATCTCGTTCGTCGGCGATGGTTCATACATGATGATGAACAGCGATATTTATAGTTCTGTGCTTTATGGTCACAAGTTGATCGTGGTTGTCTGCGATAACGGTGGATACGCCGTGATAAATAGATTGCAGGTCAACCAAGGTGGCGTGCCATTTAACAATCAGATCATTGATTGCGATGTGCAAAATCTTGTTTATGTCGATTTTGCCAAGCATGCCGAATCGATGGGGGCGATTGCTGAAACTGTCGGCTCAATCGATGACTTAGAAGCGGCTTTCATTCGCGCTCGCAAATCAGATCGCACTCACGTGATTGTGATTAAGACGAGTTCAAACGACTGGACCGAAGGTGGCTCATTCTGGGAAGTTGGCGTGCCGACAACGAGTCATCGCAAAGAGGTGCTCAAGGCAGGCGAAGAGATGCGCGAAGGCAAAAAGAAACAACGACTTGGCTGGTAGGCGAATATTGTGAACGAAACAGCAGCGAGTTTTTCTAGCATGCACGGAAAAGTGTTGTTGTTGAGCGGGGCATCACGCGGTGTTGGTGAGTGTGTGGCTCGACTGGCAGTCGAGCGCGGTGCTGCGGGTTTGGCGCTGGTTGGTCGTGATACCAAAACAGGTGAAGCGCTTGCAAAAGAATTGACTAGTTATGGCACCAAGACGATTTTTATTTCGGCTGATTTGGCGAAACCAGATGAGCCAGCACGAATAATTGAAACAGTCGACAAAGCCTTTGGTGTCGTACACGGTTTGCTTAATTCGGCGGCAGAGACATCGCGTGGCAGCGTCTGGAATACGACACCTGAGATGTTTGACACGATGATGTCGGTGAACGTGCGTGCACCATTCATGTTGATTCAAGGTTGCGCAAAGATTATGAAGCGCGAAGGCGTTGCTGGCGCTGTTGTGAACATCGGCAGTGTTACCGGTTACGGCGGTGATGTGAACCTGACGCACTATGCAATTTCGAAAGGTGCACTGCACACATTGACCCGCAATTGTGCTTATTCGTTGATGCGTGATCGAATTCGCGTGAACCTATTGAATCCGGGTTGGATGGACACGCCGACTGAAGATGCGACACAACGAAAGTGGCACAACGCACAAGATGGCTGG
>CANLHV010000022.1 GCA_947490975.1 Acidimicrobiaceae bacterium | reverse complement strand
GCGGGCAAAATCGTTACTCGGGACTGCAGCAATAAATCAGGCGAAGATTGCCTACGAAATGTTCCAACAAACTTTCTCGGGAGCCTCATGGAACAAACTTGAAAAACTTGGCGCGAAAGTCCAAAGGCCACTTTGGGCATCCACCTCAACCAAGAACCCGAACTACCCCGACACCCTCTATGTCGACAGTCTGATTGGCGAGAACACGGTTAATACTTTGCCTGATGCCACGGTAGATGCCTTCAGCAACCACGGCACTCTTAAAGAGACGATAACTCAAGGCCTAGATCGTGCTCACGAAGAATGGTTGAAACTTGGGTCAGTCGGTATCAATGTTTCTGATGTAGCAGCAAAACTTGAGCGCGAAGGTGTGGCTTCTTTTCAAAAAAGCTTTGACGAACTAATTTCAGTTTTGACACAAAAGGCTGCCGAACTTTCGTAATGCCCGCACAAGAAATTGACTCGCTTGTCGATGATCTTTTAGACAAGTCAGAAATCAAACTAAATCGTCGATTAATAGCAGACCTAGTCAAAGAGTCACTTCAGCTTGGAAACGACGCAACAAGCACTTTGAACTTAAAAATCGCCAGTGCCGCTATTGCCGAAATGCGCGAGGCCTTTGCCATGTTTGCACCATTTTCTGAACGTAAAAAGGTAACAATTTTCGGATCAGCACGAACAACAAAAGATGATCCTGTTTATAAGCAAACTCAAGCAGTCGCCGCAAAGCTTGCAAGCAATGGATGGATGGTGGTGACTGGCGCTGGCCCCGGAATCATGGAAGCAGGAATGTCGGGCGCTGGTCGTGAGATGTCGATTGGCGTAAGTATTCGATTGCCGTTCGAAACATCGGCGAACGAAGTAATTGCGGGTGACCAGAAATACGTTGCGATGCGCTACTTCTTTACGCGCAAATTGATGTTGGTTAAAGAATCACAAGCCTTCATTTGTGTTCCTGGTGGATTCGGCACTCTCGACGAAATGTTCGAACTACTCACTTTGTCACAAACCGGCAAGGGTAACCCCGTGCCAATTGTGGTTTTAGATCTTCCAAACGATCCGTTTTGGGTTGACCTCGACTCCTTCATTAAAAAGACGCTTCTTCCACGAAAGTTGGTATCAGAGCAAGATCTAGCTCTCTACCGTATTTGCTCAAGCGTCGATGATGCAGTGTCTGAAATCGACAACTTCTATTCTGTTTACAATTCGATGCGGTTTGTCGGCAAGCGATTGGTGCTGCGCTTAAATCGTGAAATTAGCGATGACCACCTATCGAGACTCAATAACGATTTCCGTGATATCTGTTTCAATTCGACAATAGAAAGAATCGCGGCCACTAAGGCAGAAATTGATGACAGTGACCTTCTTGGCAATCCAAGACTTGCTTTCCAATTCGCTCGCAGAGATTTCGGAAGACTACGTCAACTAATTGACGCGGTTAATGCGATCGACGGTGTTTAACTACGCGAAAGAAGATTAATGGCCTTCTCAACCGCTCTTCGCGCCTGAGTGAGCGTCCGCTCTGCTTCGGGACGTTTCGATTCTCCTGCTGAGTGAGCCTCTTTTAAAACCGACAAAGCGCGATCAGCGAGTTGGTCTGAAATCAATTTCAGCTGGCCGATAATTTGTTCTGAATTTTCGAAGTTTTTGTGCATAGCCCTACAAGTATGCCATTAGCCTGCTCCGAGATGTCACAGCCTGAAGAACTTCATGAATGGATAAGTTTTGCCGATCCCGACCTCGAACAGACTTGGTTGATTGACGCAACATTTCTAAGATCCAATTGGACATGCATCTACGGCAATGGTTGTCAAGGTGTTCTTGACGATGCCGCACCTGAGCTTCATCAAGGTTGCTGCAGTCACGGGGCCCACTTCATCGATAAAGAAGACCTGGCGTCAGTAAAAAAATCTGTCAAGCGACTCACTTCTGAGCATTGGCAAAATTATGATCGTGGCAAAAACAATAAGTGGCTCGGAAAAGAAAAAGACGGAAGTGACGTCACAACGACGTACAAAGGCGCATGTATCTTTCACAATCGCCCCGACTTTGAGGGCGGTATGGGATGCGCTTTTCATGTCGCCGCCTCGGCTGCCAAAGAACGCCCAATGGACTGGAAACCCGATGTTTGCTGGCAGGTTCCACTAAGACTCGAGCAACATGAAGAAGATGAAGACCATATTTTGTCAATCGTTCGAGAATGGAAACGTCGCGATTGGGGTGGCGGCGGTCACGATTTTCATTGGTGGTGCACCGATGACTCATCGGCCTTCGTTGGTTCGCGCCCTGTCTACAAATATCTTAAAGACGAGCTAATTGAACTTTGCGGTGACGAAATTTACGAAATTATTGTCAAACAGCTGCAAAAACCCCGAACAACTTTTCTACCCCACCCTCAAGTGAGAAAAAAAGCTAAAACTTAATTCTTCGAAGCTTTGTTTGACTTGCGACGGTCTTCAACGCTCAAATAGCGCTTACGAATTCTGATATTCGTTGGGGTCACTTCAACAAGCTCATCATCGCCGATCCATTGAATTCCTGATTCAAGCGTGTGTGTTATTGGAGTCGCAAGTTTTGGTCCGTCGTCATGACTGTGCGTTCGAATATTTGTCAACTCTTTTGCTCGCACTGCATTGACAACCATTTCGTCTTCACGTGAGTTCTCACCCACAACCATGCCTTCATACACTTCAACACCAGGCGCAACAAACAAGGTTCCGCGAAGTTGCAAATTATCTAACGCGTACGCAGTTGTTGAGCCTTTTCGATCTGACACCATTGCACCGCCCAACCGGTGTGGCAACTCTCCGGCCCATGGGGTGTAACCATTAAGACTTTGGTGAAGCAGTGCTGTACCTCGTGTGACTGTCAAGAGCAGTGATCGGAATCCGATCAAACCTCGCGACGGCGCTTGAAAACTTACAATTGTGCGACCGCTGTCGCCCTGCTCAAGATTGACAACTCGTCCTTTGCGAGGCGCAAGCGCTTGGGTCACCGCACCAACATATTCATCTGGCACATCGATTGTGCCCGCCTCGAGTGGTTCGTGTTTCTTGCCGTCGATTTCTTTGGTGATTACTTCGGGACGGCTTACTTGAAGTTCATAACCTTCACGACGCATGTTCTCGATTAATACCGCAAGTTGAAGCTCGCCTCGACCCGCAACCTCAATTACATCTGGACTATCAGTCGTGTTAACACGAATTGATACGTTGCCCAAGACCTCTTTGAAGAGACGCTCACTTAAATGTCGACTAGTTAAAAACGTGCCATCGCGGCCAGCGAATGGAGATGTGTTAACACCAAAGCTCATTTTCAAAACAGGCTCATCGACTTCGAGTCGGGGCAATGCGGGCGCATTTTCAATTGCTGCAATTGTGTCGCCTACCTCTACTTCGTCAATGCCAGCCAAAATAAACAAATCTCCAGCCGCTACCTGTGAAACTTCTTCACGACCGATACCACGAAACGCAAATAACGTGGAGATCTTTCGCTTCAGAAACGGTGCCGGATTTTCTGGCGTTGGATGCTGCCAAACGCAAATCGTGTCACCTTTTTTCATTACACCAGCTTCAACCCGGCCGATTGCTAAACGCCCTAAATAGTCAGAAGCGTCAAGGTTTGCGACAAGTGCCTGCAACGGCTGAGACGAATCGCCTGTTGGAGCAGGAATAGTGTCAAGTACTGCATCTAATAGCGGAACTAAGTCGGCATTTTCTGCCGGCATGCCAATGCCTTTCATCGAACGTCCATCTCTCGCAACCGCAGAAATTACCGGAAAACTGAGGTGGTGATCATGATGAGCAAGATCCAAAAACAACTGCTCAACTTCATGCAGAACTTCTTCTGGTCGTGCGTCGGCGCGATCAACTTTGTTTAATACAACAACAACTGGCAAATCTTTTGCCAATGCCTTCGAGAGCACGTAGCGTGTTTGCGGCAATGGTCCTTCGGCGGCATCGACCAAGAGCAAAATGCCATCAACAAGTGCAAGGGCTCGCTCAACTTCACCTCCGAAGTCAGCGTGTCCGGGTGTATCGACGAGGTTGATCTTTGTGCCACGCCATTCAATCTCGGCAGCTTTAGCCAAAATTGTGATTCCTCGCTCACGCTCTTGATCATTCGAGTCCATTACTCGATCTACGACAGCCTGGTGAGCGGCGAAAGTTCCGCCACTTTTTAAAAGGGCGTCCAACAAAGTTGTCTTGCCGTGGTCAACGTGCGCTACCAGCGCAATATTTCGAATGTTATTAATTGGGGGCTCTCAGTTCGTATCAGGAATTATCTTCGTCAGAATCATCGGCAATTTCGTCGCCGTTTTCATCAAACCGCACTCCATAACGTTCTGCAATGGCCGCGTATTCGTCTTCTTGAGTTTTCGACTTACTTTCTCTGGCAACTCCGAGATCTTCCGCAGACGGACCTGACTGTTTCAGGCGACGTGCTTCTTCAAATCGACGATGACGACCCTTTTTCACGGTAGGGCTCCAAATTTCTCTGGGGCGATTACCGGTTTTGGTCACCGCCTAGTGGATAGACATTGGGAGAAATCATAGCAACGTAGCTCATTGAAAGGGCGGATTTATGACTGAAACTGTCTCGTCTATGCGATGGCTGAACTAATCAGCTTGAGATGTCCGTCACGGTCGACACTTAGACCCACCTCTCCGTTCAAAATTCGCATTAAATCGTCGCCAACAAGAGTGGCTCTCCAACCCTGTCGCAACCTGGCATTTGGAGATTGACGAAGAAAAGCGGTGATATCACTCCTTGTAGCCAGAAGGGTTGCGTCAATCTTGTGTTTCCGTGCCAACTCGCCCACCCAAGCAGTGATGAGTGTTAAAGCGGGTCGAACAAATTTGTCAACGTCGTCATTGTCGATGCTAGGCAGTGCTACCGAAATTTTGGCGCCGTCACGCACTGCCGTCATGATCTCTCTGCAATATTCAGCGGAGAGATGGCGGTCGTCAACACCGCGTGTATTCGCTAATTCTTCTACGCTCTTTGGTACGCGCTGCGAAATACCAAGCAGTGCCATATCGGACATAACACGTCTAGGTGGCAAATCACTGCGCATTGCTCTTTCTTCGCGCCATTTAGCAAGGGCTTGTGCGACCCCTCGTGCAGGTCCTTTCAATGCTCTGGCCTCTTTAAGCTTCAACCAAGCATCAGAGGGATTTTGTGGCCCTGTTGGTCGAGTTGCAAGTTCGGCGCACGCTGCACTAACCCAATCAACTCGACCTAATTCGTTTAACTGTCTTGTCAAATCGTCGTGTAAATCAAAAAGGTGAACAACATCGTCTGCAGCGTACGCGCATTGTTGATCTGTCAATGGACGACGCAACCAATCAGTAAGTCTGTCGCCTTTTGATAGAGAAATTTTCTTGACTGCCTGCACCAGTGTTGCAAGTGACGGTGTCGAATAGCCAACAAATCCGGCGGCAACTTGACAGTCAAAAATATTTCTTGGCGCTTCAAGTGAAGCGTGCCGCAATACCTCAAGGTCTTGCTGCGCCGCGTGAAAAACTGCCAAAATATCACTCGCGAACAAGCGGCCCAGCCGTCGCGGGTCAACTGCGAGTGGGTCAATCAGAGCAGTCTGAGCCCCCCAACGAATCTGCACCAATGCAAGCTTCGGGTAGTAAGTTTTCTCACGATGAAATTCGGTGTCGATCGCATACCGAGAACTAGTCAAAACACTGTCAATTACATCATCGAGTGTTTTCTCTGAGTCGACCCACTCGAAACTCACTCGGGATTACCGCCTAAAACAATTTCATTTCCAGCATTTATCCACCCCAGAGTGCCTCCAGCAATATTCACAACGTCACTCAAGCCGTTATCGACGCAGAATTCGCATGCTTGCATGCTGCGGCCACCACTGCGACAAATCATATAAATGGACGAGCCAGGTAATTCGGATATTCGACTTGAGAACTCGCTTAACGGAATATTTATCGCACCAGCAACATGACCCGACTCGTACTCATCAACTTCGCGGACATCGACTAAATAGATGCCCTGGTTATGGAGCGGCATGAATTCAGCAATTGAAATCTCTGAAATGCTCATCTGAATATCTTACGTCTCAATTAGTTTTAGGCTGCTGTTTAAGTTGGTTTGGCTCATTGACGTTTAGCAAAATTTCACTTGAAACGTCTACAAACTCAAACTTCAATTTCTCAACGATTCGGTGAATGGCACGCTCACCCGATCGAAACTCGTTTTCAATCGCGTCGTAAGTTGAGCGTCGCCATGTGCTGCTCAGCCACTGGGGAGTATCTGTACGCGCAACCAACACTTCGACACCAGGTGCAAGGCTGCTCAACCTGCGACACGTATCTTCGTCAATAAAGGGCACATCACAAGGCAGTGTCATAAGAAATTCGGTTTGGCAAGTCTGCAATGCAGTTAGCAACGCGCCAAGTGGACCTGATTCTGGGTAAATGTCTTCGTGAAAGTCAACGCCCCATCGACGAGCATCCTCGCTGTCTCCACCGATCAAGCAGATATTCATAAAGCCTGTTCGCTTTAATGTCTCGATGATCAGCAAACCAAATTCATTGTCATTAATTGTCGCTTTTATCTTCGGACTGCCAAAGCGACTACTTTTGCCGCCGGCGTAAATCGCAACGCTTGTGTCGGTACCAAAACTCATCGCAACAAATGGTTTGCTTCCCCGCTTGGGTCGCATTGAATCAAAAATTGCTCACATCGGACGGCTTCCGAAGTCTCGCCAATTATCCGTGCGTGCTTGGCTAGTCCGGCCAGGCATCGCAAAAATCCACGATTTGATTCAAATCGCCAACGTACGAAACCCGAGCCACGCCAAGAGTTGGCGCGCAAACTATCCAAACCTCGGTGATAACCGACTCGATATGCCATGTATGCATCTATCCCCGAAGTACTTAAATCTCCGATAGAAGCCCAACCGGCTAAAAACGTTGGATATTTGGCAACCACAGCGCAGACTGCATCGCGCCGTTTACTCAAGTCAACCCCGAGCGCGAGATTCAACGACTGAATCGCTTCCGGGTCGAAGTTTGGCAGCTGCGTTTCAGGCGGCCCGCCAGCAGAAAGATTTACTGGTTGATTAGTCATACTCCTGCCACACTAGATGCATGGACTTGTTTACCCTCGACTCTGAAAGCGCAAAGAACCTTGGGCTCGGCACGATTGCATTCAGCGTAATCGGGCTGCTTTTGGTGCTTAAGTTCGTTAAGTCGTTGGTCTCGAAATTACTGCTTCTCGCTATTTTTGGTATCTTGGCGTACTTTTCATTTACGCAACGAGATGCGCTATCGATATGTATAGCAAAATTTGAAATTGCGACTCCAAGCGAACTTTCCTCCACTTCGTGCAGTTTTTTCGGACAAGATATTTCACTGGAGAGCATTTCGAAATGACCAAACGACAAATCGAGAGCATTCTCAGCCAACTTGACTCCTCTCCGACGCCACGTCACTTGGTTGGCTATTTGGCAAGCAAACTTCTCGAAGCAAAATTCGTTGACTACTCAGTCAAAGGACAGAAAATTGGTGAGGTGGGTTTCAAGGTAAAAGCTGGGTCGCTCATTGCGTGGAGAAATGGGCGTCAGACTGATAAATCTGGCTTTCGAATAGTCGGAGCACACACCGATTCACCATGTTTGCGCATCAAACCCCACCCTGATGATCGAAGGTTCGGTTTCAACACTTTGCAAATCGAGATTTACGGCAGTCCACTTCTAAATAGTTGGCTCGACCGTGATTTAGGCGTGGCGGGACATGTTGTTCTGAGGTCGGGCAAAACAAAACTATTTCGATCCGACGGCTCAGTCGCACGAATTTCACAGTTGGCAATTCACCTAGATCGCGAAGTTAACGAGCGAGGTCTAGTTCTTGACAAGCAACTGCATTTGAGTCCAGCTTGGTCGTGTGATCCAAAGGCGCCCAGTTTTTTGAATTGGGTTGCACAGCAGACGAAAACTACTACTCGCGAAATAGTACAGATTGATGCGCAGCTTTTTGATACGCATAAAGCATCAATTCTCGGATCCGACTCGTCTTTGCTGGCTAGCAGTCGTTTAGACAACCAAGCTTCGTGTTGGGCCGCGATCTCTGCTCTTCTCGAATCTTCGGCAGGTGCAGCCACTCAGGTCGTCGCACTCTTTGATCACGAAGAGGTTGGTTCAGCAAGCGCAACCGGAGCCGCAGGCCCATTTCTCGAACACTCTCTCGAGCAAATTGCGGCTGAGCAAGGTATCTCACGAATCGGGTTTCTCGAGGCACTTTCAAATTCGTCGTGCATATCTGCCGACAACGCCCACGCTGTGCACCACAACTACCCAGATCGCCACGACCTATCGCACGGACCAATAATCAATGAAGGCCCTGCGTTGAAATTAAATTCAAATCAGCGCTATGCGACCTCTTCAACATCTGCCGCAATGTTCATTGCTGCTTGTTCAAAAGCAAAAGTCAAACATCAAGTATTTGTCTCGCGCAATAACATGCCCTGCGGCTCGACTATCGGCCCAATAACGGCGACGCGACTAGGTATCGACACAGTAGACGTGGGCATACCTCAACTCTCAATGCATTCGATTAGAGAAGTTTGTGGCGTCAGTGACATAGTTTCTCTAAATCTTGCGCTCAAGGCTTACTTCAAATAGTTTGTCCAACTTTTAGTTTGGCTTGATCAAACACAACTTGAAGTGCTCTGCTTAATTCAGCTGTCATATCTGTGGTCGCGGTGCGCGGCAATCGACCAGCATCAGAACTTGGTGGAAAAATGGCTTTACCAACTACAACCGAACACCTTCTCGGAAGAATCTTCTTTGATCCTTTCGGCATTACTCCCTCGGTGCCGCCAAAACCAACTGGAACAATCGGAACACCAGCTTTGATCGCCAAGTACGCCGCACCGTCAAATAAGGGGTGAATCTTCGGTCCAGATTGACGGGTGCCTTCCGGAAACATCACCAACGGTTCGCCAAGCGACAAGACCGCTAGGCAACGCTTTAATGCTTCTAAATCGGCCGTGCCACGAGTAACAGGAAACCCTCCGAGCGCTGACAAAACAGCACCTATCGGCTTGATCTTCCAAAGTGAATCTTTACCCATGAAGCGAAGTCGTTGGTTTGTAACAACGCTGACGATTGGAGTATCAACATTCGACCGGTGAATGGGCGCGAGAATAAACGCACCCGATTGCGGAAGATTCTCACGACCGTAAACTCGCAACCGAAAGTAGATTCGACAAAATAATTTGATTAGCGATCGAATCAGCCAGTAAAAAACTCGACTTGAAAAACCCTTCCCCACTAAAAACGTTTGTACTTGTGTCATTGCGACGCTTTTTTATCATCTCGTTTTTTCGCCAACAGTTGTTCAATCTGATCAACTACTTCATCAACAGATATGTCACTCGTGTCTATCGTGACAGAGTCAGAAGTCTTCATCAGAGGGCTATCAGAACGTGAAGAGTCGCGTTCATCGCGTTCGGCAATTTCTGTAGCGATTCGCTCAACGTCACCCCCAGATTGTTCAACGCGTCTTTTTGCACGCACCATCGGAGATGCTGTCAAGTAAACCTTCAGTGTTGCCTCTGGAAATACAACTGAACCGATATCTCGACCCTCAACTACACCTCCACCATGATCACCAACCCACTTTCGCTGACGATTGCGAAGTTCGGTTCTAACTAGCGAATTAGTCGCCACAACACTCACAGCACGAGTTACTTCTTGACCTCGAATTTCTGCAGTTGCGTCGAGACCGTCGATACTTATCGATTCATCAGCTATTTGCATCTGGCAATCTGATGCAATTTTTGCGATTGCAGCCTCATCTGAAAGTTCTATCTTGCGATTCATAGCCGCGAAAGTGACGGCACGATACATCGCGCCCGTGTCGAGGTAACGAAGTTTGATCCGCTTTGCGAGCGCCTTGGCAATAGTCGACTTTCCTGCGCCTGCAGGCCCATCTATTGCGACAACAATCATCGCAGGGCTACTTGCATTCACGAAATCTACCAACTCGTGTCTTGAGCGCGACCCTCGTCGTAACCTGATGCGCTTTGTACTCCGACCACAGCACGATCATGAAATTCGCGGATAGTTGAAGCGCCCGCATATGTACACGATGAACGCACACCCGCAATGATCTGATCGATTATGTCCTCAACACTCGGTCGCTGAGTATCCAAATACATTCTTGACGAACTAATGCCCTCTTCGAACAATTCTTTCCGAGCTCGTTCGAAGGCGCTTTCAGATCGAGTGCGATTTCGCACGGCACGATTCGATGCCATGCCAAAACTCTCTTTATAAAGCCGACCGTTTGTGTCTCTCAAAGTGTCAGCAGCCGACTCGTAAGTGCCAGCCAACAATGAACCGAACATAACGTTTGCAGCTCCGGCTGCTAAACCGAGGGCCACATCGCGTGGGTACCGAACCCCACCATCAGCCCAAACGTGTTTGCCTAAATCAGCGGCAACTCTCGCGCACTCTAGAACAGCTGAAAATTGTGGCCGACCAACGCCTGTCATCATTCGGGTCGTGCACATCGCACCTGGGCCGACACCAACTTTGACAATGTCGGCACCTGCATTGATGATGTCTCGAGTACCTTCAATCGTGACGACGTTGCCTGCCACGACTTTTGTATCGCCGACTACCTTTTTGACATCAGAAACTGCGTCAAGCATTCGTACCTGGTGGCCGTGTGCAGTGTCAACAACAATCACATCTACACCCATCATTTTCAATTTTTTCGCCCGCTCTGCAGGATCAGCGTTCACGCCGACTGCCGCTGCGATCAATAAACGATTCTGAGTGTCAACAGCTGGTGAATAAATCGTGCTGCGAAGAGCACCGTTTCGAGTGATTACACCGACGAGACGTTCTTTCTTGTCAATTACCGGAGCCACTGAGAGCCTTGCCTCGGTTAAATGCTCGAACATCTCTTGAGGCGACATTGATTCACTCAATGTAAACATTTCGGTGCTCATCACATTGCGAATCTGTGTGAACCGGTCGAAACCGACAGCGTCGTGTTCAGTGAAAATACCTGCTGGTCGCCCATCATCATCGACGACAATCACAGCCCCGTGACTTCGCTTATAGATCAGACTCAATGCCTCGCCAACCGTGCCATCAACTTTCATGGTGATTGGCGTGTCGATAACTTTGTGACGAGATTTAACGAATTGGACAACAGTCTCGACAACATCAAGCGGAATATCCTGTGGCAAGACAACTACTCCACCACGACGGGCAACAGTTTCTGCCATACGACGACCAGCAATGGCAGTCATATTTGATACAACCAACGGAATTGTCGTCCCGATCCCGTCCGGCGTGGTCAAGTCGACACTCAATCGCGATTTAACATCCGAAAGACTCGGGACCATGAATACGTCGCTATAAGTCAGGTCAAACGCTGGCGAGTCATTCAAAAATCGCATCAGTAGTCCTCCGAGTGGGGCTTTTTTGAAGCCTCCATAGGCTACGCCCTGTGGATATAAATGGTGCGAATCCCCCTTTGCTCATGGTTCACGGCTGGGGCGGTTCGCATCAAGAAACTTGGCAAAACACGGGTATCGAGCAACTTGTTAATGACGCAGGCACGACCGTTATAGGAGTTGACCTTCTCGGGCACGGAACATCTGAAAAGTCTCACGACCCGAATAGTTACGCAGATATTTCAGCGCCAATTCGAAAAGCGATCGGTGCACGCACAACCGGTGTTGATGCAATTGGGTTTTCTCTTGGTGCGATCGCTTTGCTCGATGCCGCGATGCACAATCCCAAATACTTTCGCAAGTTGATGCTCGTTGGTGTAGGCAACGGTCTTCTTGAACCTCATAAGTCTGACGAAACTGATCGAATAATTGCTGGCATTGACGGCACTGCATCGGCAGAAGATGTTTTGGCACGACAATTTGGCAATTACGCAAAAAGATCAAATAACGATCCTCTGGCTCTTCGTGCCGCATTGTTGCGCCCCAGAAAAGAACCGTTTAGTGAAGCCGAGCTAAAAAGCATTGATGCTGAGATCGTGCTCGCGGTTGGCGATCGTGACTTTGTCTTGCCTGCAGATCGACTCGCAAAGGCATTCAATCGATGCCAATTTGTAAGCCTGAAGAATTGCGATCATTTTGCGTCAACCGAAAACTTCACATTCATCGACACGCTTTTGGGATTCTTCTGTGAGTCGCAATAAATCCAACATTTTAAACGGTGCCGATTCGTCGTCAATAGATATCGCTGTTCGTGCGCTACAACGAGACCTGCTGGTGGCAATTCCAACTGAAACGGTTTACGGTCTCGCCGCGCGCGCATCCAGTCCGAGTGCTGTAAAAAAAATTTTTGTTGTCAAAGGTCGCCCCATTGGGCATCCTCTGATTTTGCATGTTGCAAATAAGCAAGACTTGTCTTTGTGGTCGCAAGAACTTTCAAACAATGCTCGTTTGCTCGCAGAAAAATATTGGCCAGGACCGCTAACGATAATTGTTAAACGCAACGACAAGGTTTGTGACGAAATAACTGGCGGTCGCGACACTGTAGCGATACGTTGTCCTAATCATCCGGTTGCGACTGAACTGCTGATTCGTTTAACCGATGCCATCGTCGCTCCATCGGCGAATCATTTTGGAAAAGTTAGTCCGACTTCTGCAAGACACGTTGCTGAAGACTTCGGCGATGAGATCAGTGTTATTTTGGATGGTGGCGAATGTTCAATCGGCGTTGAATCGACGATTATTGATTGCACCACAGAGCCGCCACAGATTCTTAGGGCTGGTGCGATATCCGCTGACCAAATCAAAAGAGAATGCAACATCACAATCGCATCAGCAACTGGCGATTCGCGTGCATCAGGAATGCTTGACAAACACTACGCACCCAACTGCACAGTCGAGTTGGTAGACGATCGAAAAGATGCCGACGTTCGCTTGAATCAATTAAACGGCGACGGTCGATCTTCTGAAATCATTGACTTCGGAGACGATCTCCAAATGTTCGCACACGAACTTTATGCACGCCTCCGAGATGCCGACAAACGTTTGATTGATGTGGTCATCACTGTAAAACCGCCAATGTCCGGCATCGGAATTGCCATCAATGAAAGGCTTGAAAAAGCTGCTAATTCGAACCGAAGTCGCGAGTAACCAACTGTTTTAGCGTTGGTATGCCACTCGCATATCCATAGGCTTGAAAGTCCAAACCCATGGGTGACAATATGTCGCCCAACTCCTAGGGGGAGAAAATAAATGAAGAAAAACACAGTACGTCGTTTCGGCGCGCTTGTTGTAGGTCTCAGCCTTTTGGCTGGCGCTTGCGGTAGCGATGACGATGCGGCAACAGAAGAAGCTGTTACGGAAGAGACAACGGCAGAAGTCGTTGACGCAGCCGGCAGTGAATTGTCAGGCATGAAGGGAACAACTCCACTTGTTGAGTTGACACCTGAGTTCAAAGATGCAGTTAACGCATTCTGGACTGGCAAAGGCAACGAAGCACTCACAGACTTCAACTACACAGCTGAATCATTCGATGCAGTTTTGTTGATTGCTCTTGCAGCAGAAGCAGCAGGCACAGACGGCAGCGAACTTGCTGACCAAATTGTTGCTGTTTCAAAAGAAGGCACAAAGTGCTCACCAGCAACCTGGGCAGATTGCATCGCAACTGTCAAGGCCAAAGGCGATGTCGACTTTGATGGCTTCTCAGGACCAAACACAATGAACGGAAACGGCGAGCCTCTTGAGGCTTCGTACGGCATCCTTCAATTTGGTGCTGGCAACCGTCTTGATGACTCGTTGACCACTTACCAACTTGCAAATGCTCCAGAATCTGCAGTTTTGCCACTTTCAAAGACCGGTGTTGCTCGCAAGGGTGACGGCGTTCTCAAAATTGGTGGTCTGCTTCCAGAAACTGGCAACCTTGCATTCCTTGGTGCACCAATGATCGCCGGTGTTGAATACGCAATTGACGTACTCAACAAGAATGGTGGCGTACTTGGCAAGCCAGTTGAATACAGCGCCGGAGACTCTGGTGACACTTCAACAGACACAGCCAGCGTGACGGTAGATCGTTTGCTCAAAGAAGGTGTTGACGCCATTATCGGTGCAGCATCATCGGGCGTTTCTCTGACAGTTATCGACAAGATCACTGCAGCAGGCGTCATTCAGTTCAGCCCAGCGAACACTTCGCCAAAGTTGACTGACTATGCAGACAATGGTCTCTTCTTCCGCAATGCACCACCGGATGATCTCCAGGGTGCAGTTCTTGCAGAAGTAATCGTTGCAGATGGCAACCAATCGGTATACATCTTGGCTCTTGACGATGCTTACGGCACCGGTCTGGCCAATGTTGTCGAAGCGGTTCTTACAGCAGCAGGTGTAGAAATCAAGGGTAAGAAGATTTACGACCCGAAGGCAACAACATTTGATGCTGAAGTCGGCGAAGTCGTAGCTGCTAACCCAGACGCAATCGTATTGATCACATTCGACGAAG
>CANLHV010000021.1 GCA_947490975.1 Acidimicrobiaceae bacterium | reverse complement strand
CCGAAACCGACAACTCCAACTGTTTTGGTCTCAAGCAACGAACCCATTTGACCCTGCCACTTGTTGTCTCTGATTTGACGATCGGTTTTTGCAATATTGCGTAGTAATCCAAGAATGTGACCGAGCGTGAGTTCGGCAACCGCCGAAGTTGGCGCGTCAGGAGTGTTTAGAACCTTTATTCCAAGTTTTGTGGCTTCACCCAGATCAACACTGTCAAGACCTGTGCCAACTCTGGCGATCACTTTCAGCGCCGTTGCCGATCTGAGCACTCGTGAATTAAGCGACTCGAGACCGGCGATTAAACCGACCGACTCAGCACCGAGTAATTCGATGACTTGATCTTCGGTCAGGCGCGTTTTAAACGGATTTAGTTTTACCTCAATACCGGAGCTTCTTATGGCACTTAGTTCAGAGAAATTGTCGAGATTAAAACTCGATGTGGAGATCAATATCTGCAAAATGGTTCTCCTGAAAGGTCACATATAACGCTAGTCGGCAATCAGTTGTTTGATTGCCGCTGTTGCCATGATTGACGTACTGATTCAATCGCGGCCAGAAATTGTGAATTACCTGGATCAAAATAAATGACATCTAGTATTGCTTCGGATCGGGTCTGATTCCATTCATGATCTCCGGCAGTTCGCAGGAAGTCCATTATCTCACGAAGGCGTTGTTCGCTCAATTGATGAGTCCAAAATGGGCCCTCGTCAGGAAGCTTTGCAGGCCAACCGAACTTAAGCGCTTCAGCCTCGAGAATCTCGGCGTCAAGCATTAGCGCCGCTGTTTTCTTTCCACGGGCAAGAGATTCATAACCGAGTGAACTGCTTGTATAAACAATGATTTCGGATTGGTCAAGTGAAACGTAGCTTGCAGTCGGAGAATTTCGGGGCGAAAATTCGAACGAGAAACTCTGTAGCAATGATCTGTAGTAGTCCTCTTCGTGGTGAGGTTCTTCGTGCTTGCCGATAATTGATAATTGAAGTTGATTTTCTGCACAGTATTTCGCCAGCCAGAGGATTGCCTTTTCGCGCCGTTTAACTATTTGTTCATAAGCAATTGGCAATTCTGGTTTGCTTTCTGGTGCGACGAACGATCGCTTTTGGTTTGGACGATAGGTCGAAATATAAGCGACCGATGACTTCTTTGGTTGTGCAAGAGGAACGAGATTGTTCTTGAAGCTTCCGTGGACAATCACTTCACCAGATATAAATTTGCGATATTCATCGCCAACAGCAGAACCAAAGACAAACATTTTGTCAACTCGGTTGGCTTCGTTTGAAGAAAGTGACTTCAATAACCCGAACAAATCTCCACGGTCACTGCGGATTCCATTTTGAATCAGCCAAATTTTGATCTCTGGAAACTCGTTTTTAAGCAAAAAATAAGTCGGATAATTATCGATAAAAGTCAATATAAGTTTGGGTTTAGCAACTCGAATGAAATTTCGTGCGTAGTTGTGGGCGCTTAGATCTCTATCTAATAGACATCTAAGGGCAACGGGGATATTTACCTCAGATTCACGCAGGTCGAGAACCTGAAACTCGTGAGACTTGAAGTATGGGGCAATTACTTCGGCCCCAGTTTTAAAAAAAAGCAAAACATCGCGTTGCTTTGGTTGTTTGAAACATCGTTTAAGTCGCAACAGCGACTTAAACAGCCGCCAAAGTCGAACCATTACGCCTAGCGTTTTTCGAATTCGTTGAGTTGACTCGGCCATCGCAAGTTATAGGCGTTAACCGCAGATCGAAATTCGTTAATTGCACTCAAAGAGCCACCGGCTTCAATTTCTTTGAAAATTTCTTTGTATGTTTCGTGTTCTGAGCTTGCACTATTTGACGTGAAAGAAAAGCTCGAAGTTGCTTTACCGGCAGAAATCTGTTTTCTAGGCAGATTTTGTTGCCTTAGAACTCGGTTTGTACGGGGCGTTCTTGGGCGATTCAAGAAGACTTCAAGTTTTTCGATTGAGTCTTCTGGTTGAAGTACCGTGTTTTCAAAAGACAAGACGAGTAGCGGCTTTTGTGCTGCGTTGATTGAGTCAATAGAGCTAAACATCTCGCTTTGCATGCGCGCAATTGATAGCAATGCTCGGTCAGTAATCGAAGAACTTACAAATTCATCGGCCCAATCTGCGGCAAACCAAGGCACCTTGACACCGGAAACTTCGAATGAAAGTGTGAACTCACGTGTTCGTTCAAATTTTGCCGTGTAGTCACGCACGTTGTTGAACAAGTGAACAGGGTGACGAACTACTTCAACCAGCTTTAGACGCGAACCGTAAGACTCGTAAAGTAGATCTGAGACAGAGATCAATTCGTGAGAGGCAATCAGCAACGCCAAGTTTCTTTCGCTTATTTGGTCGGCAATACCGTCGCCGCCAGGATGAAACAATCGCTTTAGATAGGTGAGGCTTCCGGGGTTATTGCGCAAACCCGAATCGTCGGACCATCGGAGGTTGACCTCTCGTCCGATCAAGTTGTTGTATTGAGACAAGTCAGCGTAAATCTTTAGAAATGCGCTGGCAGCGTCAGTGTTCATTTTGCCTGTCGAATGAGCGATACAAACGTATTCGTAAACATGCTCTACTTTTTTCTTTTCAACACGGGCCATTGAGCCAATAATTGATGTGACTACCGACTTTCCGCCGCCCCAAAAGCCATCGACAACAATGATGTCGTTGGTAAACGAATTGAAGTGTTTGAGATCTAAATTCATGAACCGATCTTTGTAATCGACTTGAAGTCACGAGTTGCAATGCCGTTAGCCAAGCAAAATGATCGAATCTGTTCGAACGAATGGCGGTTGTAGTGCAGCGAATCGGCAATAGCTACACCTGTTGGATTAGCAAAGTCGACTAGTTGGCCGAGATGTTCGGGCGATCCAAAGCCTCCACTGGCAATAACAGGAATGTCTACATTTCGGGTGATGCTTTCAACCAGTTCGCAATCGAAGCCCTTCTTGGTGCCTTCTTGATCGACGGAGGTTACGAAAATTTCTCCAGCACCCATTTTCGCGCCTGTCTCTGCCCACTGCGCAACGTCTAAACCTGTGCGTTCGCGACCATTGTCGGTGTACGCCTCCCACTTTTTCTCTCCAATTTTTTTGGCTTCAATCGACAAAACGACGGTTGACGACCCCCAAACGTCGCTGAGTTGACTGATCAGTTTTGGTTCTTTTACCGCCGCAGTATTGATTGCAATTTTGTCGGCTCCGGCACGAAGCAAGGTACGAGCATCTTCGACTGAGCGAATACCGCCACCGACAGTTATCGGCACAAAAACATGCTCAGTTGCGCGCGAAACAACCTCAACCAAATTGTTTCGACCGTAAAGACTGGCAACGGTATCCATATAGATAATTTCATCGGCACCGTCTTGGTAGTACTTCGCCGCGTGAATCTGTGGGTCACCAACAACCCGCAGACCTTCAAGTTGAACACCCTTGATTAGATTTGCGCCTTTGATGTCGAGGCGGGCGATTAGGCGAAGCGCCGTTCGAACTGCCTGCGGTTTTACTTGACTTGGTGACGCAGAGACCATTGATCATCCTTGTACGACCAGAGATGAGGTGAACGAAATGAGTCAGCCAAGTTGTTGAAATAAGCCATGTCGATGGTTGGCTGCTCGAACATTTTTGAGGCCTTCGGAAACTCTTTTTCGGGGATACTCAGATATGCAAATATTTCTTCTGCGAAGCGAGTTGGAAATTCACCGTCAAAGCGTTGCACGAGTGCGACACCTTCTTCGCGGTTGATATCTCCTGAGCGAATCTCTTGGGCCGCATCGTATGTGGCTCGACCAATGCCATATTTAATGAAAGTTGTGTAGTAGTGAAAGTCGTCAATTCGATCATCGATCGAGTTGTACTTGCTGTACGTGCCTGGTGTTCGCTCAGGTGACGCCTCAAAGCCACCATGCTCAACTGCGTAGTAATAGCAACTTTGCGGATGCCATTTCATGTAATAACCCAAGTAGTGAACTTCAATACCGAGTTTTTGTAAACCGTCTGGATTAGCGGGCAGGTACGGATCGAGGTCAACTTCTTCGAGACCAAAGTCTGTGGTCAAGTCCTTGATTGATGTGCCGCCCAAGTGAATCGATGATTTCTCTGGGGCTGAAAAATACTTCCATTGGCGAATTGCAGAATCTGCATCGCCCATCGGGTTTCCGTATTCGGCTTCGTTCTCGCCGTAGAAAACTAGTGGTATCTGATGCAGCACAGCCATTTTTGGGGCCAGTGATTTTTGACCGAGAATAAAAGCTTGAAACGGATGAAACAGGTTCTCAACTGCCAGTCGAGTCAACAGCCGATGCACTCGTCCGTTTGGTGTGCACAAGTAGTTGTCAAAGCCGGCATGAATCCACCGTTGAAAATTTCTCCAACCCCATTCGGTGTAAACATGTGGCGCCCAAGTAACCGTAAGTGGATGCATGCCATATTTGTATTTCAACATGTGTGCAGCGACGAAACTATCTTTGCCACCTGAACCAGGAACTAAACAGTCGTACGAACCGTCAGTGCTGCGATGCTTGTCGCAAAGCGCCCTCAACTGCTCTTCTCGGGCTTGCCAGTCGATAGAAGTCTTTCTTTCAGTGACTCGACACGCATCACAAATATTTGTTTCGTCCAAGTGAATTGCCTGTTTGACTGAGGCCGCCGTATGTTGAAATTCAATTGCCGAGATCGGTTTTTGATTTGAAGTTACACAACGCTGACAAAAAGTCACCGTGGTGGGTAGACCGTATCTTGCCGATCGCGAATCATCGGTGGTTTGAAATTCGGCATGATTAACCACTCGCGTTTTGGGGAAAATCGCCATCGCTTAAATCTACTTGTCAATCAAAACTTAGGGAGAATAACGCCACCATTGATTGCTAGTTCTCGTGCTCTTGCTAGACCATCGCCCATAAAATTGAGCAAGTTTCCGGTAGCCACTGCATCAACTCGGTTATCTTTCAGTCCCGCAATTATGTGGTCAGCATTGCCAATGCCACCCATGAGAATCAGGGGCACGTCTTTAACATGTTTGACGAATTCGAGTATTTCAAGGTCGAGGCCGTTGCCAGTGCCGTCACGATCGATTGACTCAATATGAATCTCTCCGACTGGCAAACCTGCGCACTTCAACAAAACATGTTCAAGTGATTCGCCAACTTTAACTGTGCCATTGTTTTTGAAAACTTGATACACACCATTAATTTTCTGGACATCGATCGATGCGACTATGCATTGGCGGCCAAGTTCGGCGGCTATCTCTTCGACTAGTTCTGGTTGATCGTGCAGTGCGGTGTTGATCACTACTTTGTCAGCCCCTGATCGCAACAGTTGGTGCACATGTTCGAGAGTTCTTATGCCGCCTCCTGCTGTGATTGGCGCAAAGCAGTCATGCGTTAATCGCTTTAAGTCTTCACAGAACTGCGGTGTGTTTCTGTTTTGCCGGCTGACGTCAATAACTACGAGCTCGTCAATCGCATAACCAACCGTCGAAAATCCGTAGTTCTCTTCTAGCCAATCCAGATCACCAATTTTCTGTAGGCGAAAGTTTCTCGACAACATAAACGAGCCACTGTCATAGAGAAGAGTGAAGATCAGACGTTTAGTGAGCATCAGCGCAAGAAATTCTCGAGAACTTTGAGGCCATTCTTTTGACTCTTTTCAGGATGAAACTGGGTGCCAAAAACTTGTCCCGACTCGATTGCTGCTACAAATTTCTGTCCATACGTCGTAGTCGCATATTTATTGGAATCATCCAAGATTTGCATTGCGTAAGAATGAACGAAGTAAAAAGACGCGTCAATTGAGATCTGATCAAACAGTTTTGATTCTTTTGGCATTTGCACTCTGTTGAAGCCAACATGTGGAATTTTGATTGACACTTCGTTTGAACCGGCCAATTTCGTGACCGTGTTTTTCACAAGACCTAGACCGTCGGTGAAACCGTCTTCGGTGCTTGAAACTCCGAGCAATTGCATGCCTAGACAAATACCCAAAAGTTTTGCCTTGGGGTTTTTTAGTGATTTGAAGATTGCTTGATCAATTGACGCCGACTTGATTTCTTGCATTGCACGTCGAAATGACCCCACGCCGGGCAAAATTAACGACTCTGCCGACGAAACAATCGATATGTCGGAAGTAACTACTGGTGTAAAACCCAAGAACTTAACTGCACTGGCCACCGACCAAAGGTTTCCCATGCCGTAATCAATGATTACGACTTCATTATCAGCCATATTTTAATTGTATTTACTTAATCTTAAAAGTTGGCTGCCATCTTCCTTTTTTTAGTTCGAACAAGCTCTGATTAACCCATTTTTCGATTACCGCATCAAATTCTTGCTGTGTCATCTGGTAGTAGTCGAGATAAAGGTCAATGAATTGATCAGGATATTTGCCATCGTAAAGTTTGACAAGATTAATCGCTTGCTCACGGTGCATTGCGCCTCGGCGAATTTCAATTCCGGCATCTTGTGTGGCCCTACCAAAACCAAATTTCAAATACATCATGTATGCATGCAATGAGTAAAGAGCTTGATCGTTCTGGGCGAAATTTGTGAACGTTCCAGTGTTAGTGTCGGCGGCTTCGGTTAGACCACATTTTTCTTTGGCAAGCAAATAATTGCGATATGGGTCCCAGTTTTCAAAATAAGACCAGTGTGTAATTTTTAGAGGGTGGTCGCCGTAATCAGATTGCGTCGGAAATCTGAATAGGGTTAAAGCCTCGCTAGCCAAGTTTGCTTCTTTGAAGACTAAATCTTGTCCACCTTCGAGATAAACATCGCGCATGAAATCAATGGTGTGAAACGCAGAATTTTTCAGTGCCGTAGAACCGCCATATTCAGTTTCGCCCTCTTCACCGTAAAAAACCAGCGACAATTTAAACTGCGCGGCAATCCTTAACGGCACAGTTTCTATCGCAATTAGCCAGCCAAAATAAGGAAAACCTTTATGGATAAAACCAAACTTGTTAAGTTTTTGCAATATGTCACCCGCAGCGCTCACTTGAATGTGATCGAATCCACTGGCGATGAAATTCTTTAGGTTTTGGTTACCGAGTTCAAGGCTCAATGCCGGGGTGACCGTTATTGCAATCGGATGCATGCCGTAGTTGTGTTTCAGTTGGTATGCAACATACGAACCATCTTTACCACCGCTAACTGGCACAACACAGTCAAAAGAACCATCGGTCGAGCGATGCTCATCGAGAATTTTGGTTAATTCGTTCTGCCTAACCGACCAATCGAGTGTCTTCTTTTCTTCAGCCCACTGACATGCATTGCATCGACCTTGACTATCAAAAGTGATGCGTGGTCGTGTTGACATGTTCAAGCAAGTCGAACACCAAAAGACGTCACCCATGACTGAATTAACCTAGCAAATCACCAGGCTGATAGGCCGCCGTCGACAATTATGTTTTGCCCAGTTACGTAGCTTGATGCATCTGAAGCAAGGTAAATCAACGCACCGGTTAACTCTGACGCTTCACCCATTCGTCCGAGCGGAACACGATTCGAATATTTGTTGTTGAATTCACTATTTTGACCCGAAGCTATGCCGCCGGGCGTCAATGTGTTGACACGAATTTTGCTGTCGGCCCAATATGTCGACAAATAACTTGTCAAACCAAGCACAGCAGCTTTTGAAACTGAATAAACAGCGGGAGTATTAATAGCTCTCCCGTTGTATTCAGAACCTTTATATATGCGTTGATCTGGCGCGACAACACCGTAGATCGAAGCAACTTGAATTATTGACCCGCCGCCTTGCGTTTTCATTTGGTTGCCCACACTTTGTGCCACGAGAAATTGCCCGTCAATGTTGACTGCCATGACTTCACGCCAAGTTTGCAAAGAGTAGTTTTCGAACGGGGCAAAGAACTGGTCAAGATTTGACCCCTTTGATGCTGCGTTATTGATCAAGATGTCAATGCGACCAAGTTGGTTAACGACTTCTTTAACCATTGACGAAACAGAGTCGGGCGAAGCTATGTCGCATTCGACAGCTAGAACTTTTTGTTTCGCTGCTTTGTTGATTTTCGCAGCAGCCGCAGCAGCCTTCTTTTTGTCGAGGTCGACAATTGCGACATTCGCCCCGGCGGTCGCAAGTGCTTGGCAAAAAACTTGACCGAGTAGACCCGCCCCGCCCGTTACGACAGCAACTTTGCCAGCGAGATCAAACAAGTCATTACTTTTAAGATCGCTCACTTAGTGTTGCCTTTCGTCATCAACCATTCAACCATGTCAAAGTCGGCCTGAGAATCTATATCTATTGAGCGTTCGCGTGGCATGACAAATAGTCGCGTACTTTTAGTGAACAGTGTTTCGTTTTCAAATAATGCGTGACGACGCCAGACATAAATTGAAGCATTCATATCAAAACACTCAGGAGAATCTTGACGGCGGTCTACTGCAGCTCGCGGCTGTTTTGAAAGGTGAACAATGCCTTGCTCGTTGGTTTCGACGAGATTGAAGTAGGGCGATCGGTGTGCCGGGGTACCAGTAATCACATTGTCAGAGTTTGTAGTTTTCAACAGTTCAAGCGCACCCAAAATGTCTTCAGGGTCTCGTAACGGTGCAGTGGCGTCTAGGTCGATTATCACTTCAAATTGTCCAAACTTTTTTTCGGCAGATTCAACGCAGTGACGAATTGCTGGCAGCTTCGGTGCTGTATCTGAAGCCAATTCAAATGGGCGTTCAACTGCATAAGTTGCGCCATTAGCGAGGGCAACATTTCGTATCTCGGCACTGTCACTGCTGACGACAATTTGATCAAAGAGTTTTGTGGCTAGGGCTTGCTCGATTGAATAGACAATCAATGGCTTTGAATTGATTGGCCTTAAGTTTTTGTTGGTGACACCTTTCGAGCCTGCGCGGGCACAAATCGTGCAAAGAATCTTCATTGGCTAATCCACTTTAGTTTTTCAGCAGACTTTTCGATCGCTTGGATCGTCTCAACAACTTTCAGTGCCTCACTTAGCGAGCATGTGTTTTGTGAGTCATTTGAAATTACGGCGAGATGTTGAGCGACATATGTATCGTCTGCGTTGACCGAAAACTTAACGTCGAGATCACTAAATTTTGCCGTATTAGAGATCAAGTCGATGCTGACTGTGCCGTTGTTGCCATTGATCGTTATGTATCGCTGCTTGATGCGGTCTACATAATTCAGCTGAACCGAAATTGCGTTGCACTTAGTGCTGGTCATCAAAATTGAAAATGTATCGTCTGTTGCAATTTCAAGATCGCTGAACTTTCCGCCAACCGCTGTTAGTTGCTGCCAATCGCCTAATAGGTATTGCACTAGGTCCAACTCGTGGCTTAGATCGCGCAGAACACCGCCACCAGAAATATCTCGTGCCGAACTTGACTTTCGGTAATCAGAATCAGGTCGCCATGTTGGCAAGAATTGACCAACATAAAAGTTTGCTGAGGTTAATTTGCCGAGTTTTGGCAATGTGTCTTTTAGCCACACAATCGCCGGATGAAAACGCAGGTTGTAACCGACTGCCGCAAATGAAAAGCTATTTTCTTCCAATGTATGAAGTTTTTCGAATAACGGCTTTTCAATCAACACTCTGCCATTGAATCGGTTGTTTATCAGCGCTGATAAGTCGATGACGTGTTGAGATGTCTGACTAGCGATTACGACATAATCAAATGACTCTCGCTCTAGAGCATCGGACATAGATCGAAAGTCGGCGTCAGGTGAGTTTGCCGATACGACAGAAACTTTGTGACCGAGTTGTTTAAGAATTCTTTGATGTCGTGAACCGATTGAACCAGCACCGACTACGGCGACATTCACTGAGTTTCCTGAGGCCATTCGCGCTGAGCACGCTCAAGTTCGTCTAGGCGCCCTATGTCTACCCAATATTCGTGCAATGGAAATGCCGCTGTGCGGTGGCCGTTTGCGGAAAGTTTCGCAAAGTGTGTTGGCATATCGTAAAAAGTGTCATCTGGAATATTGCTTAGACCTGCTTGGCTAATGACATAAATTCCGGCGTTGACTAAGTGTCTTTGAATTGGTTTTTCTTCAACGCCAACAATTTGAGTGCCATCAACCTCGACAACACCGTATGGCACTTGGTAGTGATCTTCGCGAACGACCATAGTCGCAACTGCATTTTCGCGCTCATGAAAATTTAAAAGTGCATCGACTGAGATTCGAGTTAACAAATCGCCGTTCATCACGATGATTGGCGCATGGATATCGCGGGGCAACAACGAAAGTCCACCGGCGGTACCAAGCCTCGACTTCTCGTGAAGATAACTAATTTTTGCACCGAGGCGTGATCCGTCGCCGAAATATTCAGAAATAGTTGTTGCTTTGTAATTAACCGAGACATAGAAGTTGGTAAAGCCTTGATCGATAAATGATTGAATAATTGTTTCGAGAATCGGCTTGCCACCGACTTTGAGCATCGGTTTTGGGGTTTCTTCAGTTAGAGGGTGCAGGCGAGTGCCTAAACCTCCAGCCATAATCACGACGGTGTTTGGTCGTTGAGACGCGCCGATCATGTCGTCGACCGTCAATACATCGACGACTCTGCCTTGATCATCGACCAGCGGCATTTGGTGAATTCGCTTTTCTCGCATCAAATTCAGAATTGCTGCTCTTGGCGTATTTGCCGAACTTGTAGTTGGTTGGCTTCGCATGGCTTCGCCAGCGGCAATATTTAGATCTTTGCCCGCCAAAATCGCTTTGCGAATATCACCGTCAGTAACTGTGCCGAGCAGTTTGTTTTCAGAGTCAACGACAAGTGCAATCTGCAAGTTGCCCTTGGTGATTGCTTCGATAGTTTGACGCAAAGAGGTCGAACTCGAAACGAGGGCATCTCGCCAATTTGACATTGCTTCTATTCTAATTGTGCTGCGGGGTTCCCAACGACGGTGGTGTTTGCTTTTACATGATGTCGCACAACGGCGCCAGCACCAATGACGCAACTTTCTCCGATTTCGATGCCTTGGATGATGACGGCTCCGGCGCCGACGAATGCGCCACGTCCGAGTTTCACGGCACCAGAAATAATCGCACCAGGAGAAACGACTGCGTGTGCAGAGATGACAACATCGTGATCTACCGACGCACGTGTGTTGATAACTACATTCTCGCCGACCTCAACTCGGTTTTGTAAAACTGCACCCGCCATAATTTGAGCACTTTGGTTGATTCTGCACTCGGCTCCGACCGATGCGGCCGGATGAACCGTACCTTCAAACACGAAGCCGAGTTGTGTGAAGCGCTCATATATTTCGATTCGCCCTCGGGTGCTACCGGTTGAACCTAAACCGTTAATGAGGATTGTTTCTAGTGGATTGAGTTCTTTTAAAAATGAATCATCGCCTAAAACTTTGACACCGAATATTTCTGAACCAGGTTCGAGTTGCGAATCGATAATGCCATTAATTTTTTTGTTTGACGAAATTAAAGCATCAAGCACGACGCGACCATGACCACCGCACGCGACGAGATAAACATTTTTATTGGCTTTTTGACTCATCGTTAAATGATTTCATTTTCGGCGATGTCGCGTGTTGCCTTCGTGTCGAGAAGCGACCAATATTCGATCGGCGATCGACCAGTGCCTGGTCGCTTGATCACGATGTTGTCTTTCGTGAACACTTCGCCAATTTTTATTTGTTTAGCGGCAACGATGCTTCGACGGGCAATTTTCTTATTTTGAATTTCAACTTCGGTTGGTGCTTTTTCGCCGCTTCCGAGGGCGCTTTCGAGCTCTCGAATCTGATGCACTAAATTTTTGAATTCGTTTGGCTCAAGCGACGCTTTATGGTCAGGGCCAGGCAATGCTCGGCTCGTTGTCAGGTGTTTTTCAATGATTGTTGCACCCATCGCTACGGCAGCAACGGCAAGATGAACACCGACAGAATGATCTGAAAATCCGACTTGACATTTGAACTTGTCGCCAAGAGTCAACATCGCTTTCAAATTGACATCTTCTGGTTTAGTTGGATAGTCGGTTGTGCAATGAAGCAACGTCACGCGCTCATTTATTGCCTTTTTGCCCTCGGGGCTTTCAAACGCGGCAGTCATCGAGGTTTTGCTGGGCCTCGCACTAGTTGATGATGTCATTGCAAAAGCAATCACACCGATGGCTTCAGTTACTTCGTCAATCGTGCTCATGCCGGTTGAAAGAATTATCTTTTCTGCCGATTGAGCCACTTCGAGCAGAAATGGTGCGTTTGTAAGTTCTCCTGAACCAACTTTTATCGTCGTGAGTCCCAGATCTGCAGTGAGAAAATCAAGGCTTACTGAATCGAATGGGGTCGACAAAAACTGAATGCCATGACCCTGGCAATATTCGTAAAGTTCGCGTTGTTGTTGGTGCGAAAGCTCGAGATCTTGCAGCATCTTTAGCTGCGATTCACTCGAACCAGTGTTGATTATTTGGTATTCAGCCTTGTTCGCATCGGCCGTCACTATTGCCGAAGCGATAAACGATTGAAACTTGACGGCATCAGCACCCGCAGATATTGCGGCGTCGACTAATTCGTGAGCGAGTTTCATTGAGCCATTGTGGTTAACACCAGCCTCGGCGATGATGAAAGTTTTTTTGGCTCGGATCATTGAGTTCACGGCATGTCGAAGAATGTCTTATGCAGATTTAAGTCTGCGTTTTTTAGAGTATCGGCAATGAGCTGTGCAGTGTTGCTTAACTTGTATCCGCTGACAACTTCAGCACAACGCTCGCGCCAAGTTGATGACAATGCCGTTTCGATCGCTGTTTGAATCTCTTGCTTTGCAATACCGACGTCAATTATCGAATTCACACGAATGCGACCATTTTGGCGATTGCCGATATTGACAGTTGGCTTACCAAAAGCAGGTGCTTCAATGATTCCGCTGGATGAATTGCCGATTACGGCATCGCACAAATTGAGAAGACTCAAATATTTATGTTGCCCGAGTGATGCATGCAAAGATCGCAACTTTGGATCACGTTGTACAAATTTTTTGATTTGCGACGAAATTTCTGAATTGCCAGGGTCGGCATTCACGCCGGTGAAGACGATAGTGCAGTAACTAAAATTTTCAAGAGCCGATAAAACGTGGTCGATCTCTTCGGTTGCCGAAATAGCACTGCGAGTCGTTGGATGATATGTGACGAGCAAAATTGGATTTTTCAATTCAACATTCAGAAAAGTTCTTAGTTCTTCTCTACTCAAGCACTCGGTCTTTAAAGCGATTTCAACCCCAAGGCTGCCGACGTTGAAGACAGAAGTCGGTTGCTCGCCAAGTTGCATAACTCGGCGTGCATATTCTTGTGCAGCAACAAAATGCAAACTCGCCATTTTTGTAACAGCATGTCGAATGCTGTCGTCAAACGCTCCGGTAGTGACCTCGCCACCATGAATGTGGGCGACCGGAACATTGAGTATCAGTGCAGCTTGTGCCGCGGCCAAAATTTCGTAACGGTCACCAAGTAGCACAATCAAATCAGGCTTAAGGCTCGAGAAAGTCTCTGCAATTTGTGTTGTTACGTTTGCCATGGCTTTGACTGTGGCGAGTTTCGAATCGTCTGAAAGATCAATCGGCAGTTTCGCACTAGTCACGAAACCATCACTTTCTATTTCGCTAACTGTCATGCCATGAGTTGGCGAGAGATGAGACCCAGTAACCACAAGTTGTAGTTCGACTTCAGAATCATCTTTTAAAATCTTGAGTAACGGACGCAGCAACCCATATTCGGCGCGTGTACCCGTGACTACACAGATTTTTCGGCGCACTAATTTTGCCCTAAATAGTGCCGTGCACTGCTCGGTATGTTTATCAGCGACTGCCACAGATTTTGCGCCACCGGTAATTTGGCCCGAGGTGAACTCTCGTACATCGGCAGAGTGTGCAGCAAGTTCCAAGCGGGTCGACACATGTACCCATTGGCTCGGGCAGCAACCAGCAATTCGTCTCGCAAACCTAAATCTGGCTTATTCAATCGAATTGTGTTTAGCCAGTAATTTGAGGTTGTGCCGTGAGGCTCGGTAACAAATTGCATTGACCCTGCACTAGTAAAACCCTCGGCATATTTATTAGCGAGAATACGTTTGGCGGATAGAAAATCATCAAGTCGGCTTAGTTGCGCGCATCCAAGTGCTGCGTTGATGTTTGGCATGCGATAGTTGAACGCGACGGCATCATGGATGTATTCGTAATCATGTGGCATTTTCGCAGTTGTTGCTAAATGTCGAATTCGTTGAGCGAGGTCATCATCATTTGTCAGAATTGCGCCGCCACCGCCCGTAGTAATGGTTTTGTTTCCGTTGAAACTAAGAGTGCCACACTTTCCGAATGTTCCTGTGTGGGTATTACCGACATAACTGCCAATTGATTCGGCTGCATCTTCGACAATTTCTAAATTGAATTCTTTAGCAACATCAACCAGTGCAGAAATATTTATTGGATGACCAAAGGTATGCATCGGCACAACCGCGCTGATTCTTCGACCTGTAGTTGTGTTATGTAGTTCGCCATCTCGTAATGTGGCATTTGCACTCAGATATTCGCGCAGTGCAAGAGGGTCTAGACCAAGGGTTTTGGGGTCACTATCGACAAAGTGCGGAATCGCACCGCAATGTGAAACTGCATTTGCGGTGGCAACAAAACTCAGTGTTGGCACAAGCACTTCATCGCCTGGTTTGACGCCAACCGAATGAAGCGCAAGGTGCAGGGCGGCTGTGCCATTGACAACCGCGATTGCGTGCTTTGAGTTCGTGAACCGGGCCAGTCCTTGTTCGAACTCTGAGATGTATTCACCGACCGACGAAACCCAACCAGATGCAAGACACTTTGATACCAACTCGTTTTCGCGTTTACCAATGTTTGGCTCATGCAGTGCAATTGGCGAACTGCCAGATTCTCCAAGCACCGATTTTAAAACTGCAAGAAACTCTTGCTTGGAAAGATTAGAGGTGGTCATCTATTTAGAGGTTGTACCGATCAGCCTTGTATCGCGAGAGATTTTTTGGGTTCAAGAACCATTCGATCGTCTTTTTGAGTCCAGTTTCAAAGCCAGCGAGACCTTTCAATTCGGGTTGCCAGCCAAGTAA
>CANLHV010000020.1 GCA_947490975.1 Acidimicrobiaceae bacterium | reverse complement strand
AGGCCAGCGGTGATGTGTTGGCAATCGCCGAAGGTTGGCACCGTGGGCCGACACATAAGCCAGTTGATGATCCGACAAAACTTGGGCCAGTTGTCGAAGAGATGATGTCTAAAGCTCGGTTGAATGCCGGCATGGACGGTCGCGACGGCACTTGGCCACAGCCGCAAAAGAAATAATTTAAAAGAGTTTTAACTCGTCAGTTTTTTTGCCGCGTAGTTCGTCGTAGTCAACTTCGCACCAACCGATGTTTCGACTTTCAGCAAGCACACGTGCTTGTGGCTTGATTGATTGCGCAACAAAAATGCCTCGAACTTTGCCGAGCGCCGAATCGGCGTGAAGGCAATCGATGTAACGCGTGAGTTGCTCGACGCCATCGATTTCGCCACGACGTTTAATCTCAATAGCCACGGTTTGACCCGCCGCATCGCGACACAGTAGATCGACTGGCCCAACTGCAGTCGGGTATTCGCGCCGAATCAAAGTCAAGCCAGGTTCGATTGTTTCGGGCATGGCGGCAAGCAGAACTTGCAAGTCGGCTTCAACACCATCTTTGGTTAGACCAGGGTCTTCGCCAAGTTCATGTGAAACATCAGAAAATACCTGGTGCAGTTGAATCGTTAGAGTTTCACCTTTCGGGTTGCGAACAATCAAGCGATCTGCGAGTTCTTCGAACGTGTTCGGCGCGTTCATCCAATTAAGTGGCTTGTAGGCGCCACCGTCAGCATGAATTGCCACACAACCATCGGCTTTAATCATGATTAGTCGCGTTGCTTCGGGCAATGATGCTGCGAGCCGACCCTCATAAGTGACGCTGCAAGATGCGATGACTACACGCATAGCGAAAATTTATTTTTTGTGACCGAGTGCGGTGAGAACAGGCTCAGCGAGCTCGGGTCGACAGATGATCAGATCAGGAAGCCACGTATCTTCGTCGTTATATATGAGAGGTGATCCGTCAACGCGGCTTGTGTGCAAGCCAGCGGCGCGAGCGACTGCGACTGGTGCGGCTGAGTCCCATTGGTGTTGGCCGCCGGTGTGAAGATAAATGTCGCATTCGCCAAGCACAACCGACATTGCTTTTGCGCCAGCAGAACCGAGTCGCATTGCGTCGCAGTTCAAGGCTTCGGCGACAATCACTGCTTCGCGTGGTGTTCGCGTGCGCGAAACGACCAGTCGTGGCGGACCATCGTGTTTTTTTGGTGGCACTGGCGGTGGGTTTGTGCTTAGAGTCATTTCGATTGCTGGCAAGCTGACTGCTGCAGCAACAAGCGACCCGTGATTACTGTTGCGTTGCCATAACGCAACGTGGACTGCCCAGTCGTTGCGATCTGGTTCGCTGAATTCTTGTGTGCCATCAAGTGGATCAATGATCCAAACTCGGTCGGCGCTCAGTCGTTTTGAGGTGTCGAGTGCTTCTTCGCTGAGCACTGCATCGTCGGGGCGAAATTCGCGCAACTGGGCCATCAAATATTCTTGTGCCATTGCATCGCCCGCATCTTTCAAATCCCAACCCCACACGCCTTGCTCGACAAGTGAAGCGCGCAGCTCGACGAGCCGTTTGCCAGTTTCGGTTGCTAAGTATGTAGCGAATTCGTGATCATCAAGATTGTTCAAGATCTTCGCCTAGTTATCTCGAGCTAGTTATTTCGACCAAGTTATTTCGACCAAGTTGAGCGGCTTGACGCACAAGTTCGCGAAGTTCGTTTTCGTCAGCGCCAGACTTTGCGAGTGAAGCAATTTTGAGTTCAAGTCGTTCGGCTGCGGCTTCATCGAAAACGTCGGGGCGTGTTGTGTTTGAACTGATTGTTGCGACCAATAGTACGAGTGCAGAAATTGCAGTCGTGCCGCCGATGGTATTGACGAGCCCCACGTTGTTGCCCGCGATTGAAGTGATGATCATGCCAGCAATGCCAGCAACGAAAATAACCGAGCAGATGATGCGAATATTGCGCAAGGCGAGTGACGAGTTGCGCGACGAGGTAGTCATGTTGCTATTTTCGCGAGAGCGGTTTGTATTTAATTCGCTTGGGTTGATCGGCTGAAATGCCGAGTTCTTTCTTGCGCCAGGCCTCGTAGTCGGTGAAGTTGCCCTCAAACCAACGAACTTGGCTGTCGCCTTCGAACGCCAAAACGTGTGTCGCGATTCGATCCAAGAACCAGCGGTCGTGACTGATCACGACAACACAACCAGGAAAGCTTTCGAGCGATGTTTCGAGCGCGCGAAGAGTGTCGATGTCGAGATCGTTTGTTGGTTCGTCGAGTAGCAAAACGTTGCCGGCATTCTTAAGAAGTTTCGCTAGATGCACTCGGTTTCGCTCACCGCCAGAGAGATCGCCGACGCGTTTTTGTTGGTCGCTGCCTTTGAAATTAAAACTTGCGACATAAGCGCGACCGTTGATCTCGCGATTGCCGACTTTCATGACTTCGATGCCATCTGTGATCTCTTGATAGACCGAATTGTCGGGGTTGAGTGTGTCGCGACTTTGGTCGACATAACTGAGCGCAACTGTGTCGCCGACGGTGATCGAACCCGAGTCGGGCTTCTCTTGGCCGGTGATCATTCGGAACAAAGTTGTTTTGCCGGCGCCGTTTGCACCGATAATGCCAACGATGCCCGCAGGGGGCAGATTGAAAGTGAGATCTTCGATCAGCAAACGATCGCCGTAACCCTTCGACAAGTTCTTTACTTGAATTACGACATCACCAAGTCGTGGACCTGGCGGAATTGCGATTTCAAGTTTGCTGTCGCCACGTTCTGCTGCTTGCGCTTCGGAATGCAACTTGTCGTACGCGGCGAGACGAGCCTTGCCTTTTGATTGACGGGCCTTTGGCGCCATGCGTACCCATTCGAGTTCGCGGGCCAGAGTTCGTTTGCGCGATTCGTTGGCTTTTTCTTCACGACCGAGGCGCTCTTGTTTTTGTTCGAGCCAACTTGAATAGTTGCCTTCAAACGGAATGCCCTTGCCGCGATCGAGCTCGAGAATCCATTTGGCGACGTTGTCTAAGAAATATCTGTCGTGAGTGATCGCCACAACCGTGCCCGAATAATCTTGCAAGAATCTTTCAAGCCAGTCGACACTTTCTGCGTCAAGGTGGTTTGTCGGTTCGTCTAGTAGCAACAAGTCGGGTCGGCTTAGCAATAATCGGCAGAGTGCAACACGTCGGCGTTCGCCACCAGAAAGTTTGGTGACATCACTTTCGTTGGGCGGGCAACGCAATGCATCCATTGCGATTTCAACATTGCGCTCAAGGCTCCATGCATCGACGGCATTTATTTTTGACTCGAGTTGTGCCTGCAGTGCGCCGACTTTGTCGAAGTCAGCATCTGGTTCGCCCCACATCGCCGTAACTTTTTCGTATTCTGCGAGAAGATCACGAATCGGCGCAACGCCATCCATGACATTTTCTAAAACATTCTTCGCAGCATCAAGTTTCGGTTCTTGCTCGAGCAAACCGACAGAGAAACCTGGTGTAAGTCGGGCTTCGCCTGTGAAGCCATCATCGACGCCAGCCATGATCTTGAGCAGACTCGACTTGCCGCTGCCGTTTGAACCGAGAACACCGATTTTGGCGCCAGGGTAAAAGGAGAGCGAAATGTTCTCGAGCACTGTTCGGTCTGGTGGGTAGAACCGGGCGAGTTTGTAGCACGTATAAATAAATTCAGCAGCCATTAGCCGTCTAATCTAGTTGCAATTCAGTTAAACCCTTTTGTCGATGGGGTCGTGCTAAATTAGGCGTGAATTCGATTCGAGTTTTTTAACGACACCGAAAGAGGTCAAAATGCAATTGTTCGATCAAGCGTTCATCGGAGATTTTTTGCTCCGCTACTTGCACATTCTCGTAGGCATCACATGGATCGGTTTGCTTTATTACTTCAATCTCGTGCAAGTACCGGCTCTTGCCGCATACGGCGACGAAGGCAAAGCGCGAATGATCACTCTCGACAAAGTTGCACGTCGTGCACTGTGGTGGTTTCGATGGGCCGCAATTGCAACACTCGGCACGGGTTTGTTGATCACAGGAATTGTTGAAAATTATTGGTCGCGCAGTGGCGACGCCCATAAGTACACGATTTCAATCGGCATGATTCTGGGCACCTTGATGGCAGCCAACGTGTGGATGATTATTTGGAAGAATCAAAAAGTTGTATTGGCCAATGCTGTCAACGTGATCGGTGGCGCTGCTGCTGACCCAGCTGCTGCAGGTGCAGGTCGCAAGGCTCTGCTCGCATCTCGACAGAACTTCATTTTTTCGTTCTCGATGCTCTGGTTCATGGTCGGACCTGCTCACTTCTACCCAGCTGCATTTCCGGATGCGACATCAAGCAACGCAATGACGCTTCTGATTATCGCTTTGGTGTTGATCGCAATTTTGCAAATCAATGCGCTCGGACTTCTGGGTGGCACTGCAGCAACAAACAAACTTTTGTGGCCATATGAGTCACACAAGAACGCGATGATAACTGGCGGCATTTTGTGGCTCATTCTCTGGGTTGCGTCAGAGGTGCTTCTTAAATAGCCATCGTTACGATGTAACTGATGGTTGATCAGTCGAATACAGAAGACTTTGGTGCAAACTCCTGGCTAGTCGAGGAGATGTACGAGCGCTATCGCGACGAGCCTGAAACTCTGTCGCCGGCGTGGCGCGAGTTCTTTAGTGACTATAAGCCGGTTGGTTCACCAAAGACTGACCCGACCGGAGAATTGATCAGGCCGAGTTTTAACGAGTCACCAGAGTATGCACTCGAAAGCAGCCCGATGCCGGCAGTTGCTGCAACAAAGTTAAAACCAAAAACTGAGAGCGGTGTTTCTAGCAACGGTAAGTCGTCGATTAAAGAGCCGATCTCACCCGAAGCGCCGCCGCGAGCGCCGCGACCTGCTGCCGTTTTCGCGCCAGTCGAGCAGACGCCGTTAGAGGTCGTCGAACCAGAGCCGTTGCGTGGTGTGTCGTCGGTAATCGCCACGAACATGGAAGCGAGCCTTGCTGTGCCGACAGCGACAAGTGTTCGTCAAGTGCCAGCCAAACTTTTAGAAGTTAATCGCAAAGTTATAAACGGTTATCGTGAGCGAAGCGGCGAAAGCAAAATCAGTTTCACGCATCTAATTGGATACGCAATTGTGCGCGCAATCGCAGATGCGGTGCCGAACATGAAGCATGTCTATTCGGTCGACGAACAAGGTAAGCCTCAGATCAAAAAGTTCAGTCGCGTAAATATGGGTTTGGCTGTTGATGTCGACAAAGGCAAAGGTCAACGCAGCTTGGTCGTGCCAGTTTTGCGCAACGCCGACACGCTTGACTTTGCGGGTTTCTTGCTGACCTATGAAGACATCATCCGTAAAGTGCGGGCGAACAAATTGACGCTCGATGACTTTCAGGGCGCCAATGTCAGTTTGACCAACCCAGGCACAATTGGCACGCAGATGTCGGTGCCACGGTTGATGGCTGGTCAAGGTTTGATTGTCGGCGTCGGCTCGATTGATTACCCGGCCGAGTTTCAAGGCAGCGATGAGCGGGCACTCGGGCGACTTGGTGTTTCAAAAGTCGTGACGATAACCAGCACTTATGACCACCGCATTATTCAGGGCGCCGAAAGCGGAATGTTCTTGAAGTATGTGCATGAGTTGTTGACCGGCGAGCACAACTTCTATGCCGATGTGTTCAGCAGTCTTGGTGTGCCATACGAGTCGGTGAAATGGCATGACGACTCAAATTCGCTTGACAGCGAAGATGCGCTGCTCGAAAAACAAATGCAGATTGCGACTTTGATTCGTGTGCATCGCGTGCGTGGTCACCTGATTGCTGACCTTGACCCATTGCACTGGCGTGCGCCAAGAATGCCACGCGAACTTGACCCTGCAACATATGGTTTGACAGTTTGGGACTTGGATCGTGAGTTTTTGACCGGTGGCGTCGGCGGTGTCAACCGGTCGACATTGGGTGAGTTGTTGGGTGTGTTGCGCGATGCGTATTGTCGCACGATCGGTGTCGAATACATGCATATTCAAAACACCGACGAACAACGATGGGTTCAAGAACATTTCGAAGGTGTCAAGCGCAATGACTTCGAGGTCGACAAAATTCGTGTTCTCGAGCGATTAAATGCAGCCGAAGCATTCGAGCGATTTTTGTCGACTAAATATGTCGGCACAAAGCGTTTTGGTTTAGAGGGTGCTGAATCAGCGATTCCGATTCTTGACAAGATTTTAAATCTCGCCGCCGACGCCAAGATGGACGGCACTGTAATCGGCATGGCTCACCGTGGTCGGCTAAACGTTTTAGCAAATGTTGTCGGCAAAGAATACGACCAAATTTTTCAAGAGTTCGAAGGCTATGTCGACCCTTCGTCGGTGCAAGGCTCAGGCGATGTTAAGTATCATCTCGGAGCAATCGGCGAGTTCGTCGCACAGAGCGGCTCGAAGGTGCATGTTGAATTGGTTTCGAACCCGAGTCATTTAGAAACTGTCAACCCTGTAGTGCTCGGCACGGTGCGTGCAATGCAAGATCAAATTGAGCCACCACTTGCGTACAGCGTTTTGCCATTAGCAATACACGGTGACGCGGCATTTGCTGGTCAAGGTGTTGTCGCTGAATGCTTGGCGATGAGCGACACATCGGGTTATCGCGTCGGCGGAACTATCCATTTGATAATTGACAACCAAATTGGGTTTACGACTTCACCCGAATATGCGCGATCGTCGCAATATTGCAGCGATGTCGCCAAGACGGTGCAAGCACCGATTTTTCATGTCAACGGTGACGACCCCGAGGCTTGCGTGCGAGTCGCGCAGTTGGCGTTCGAATATCGACAGAAGTTTCACAAAGATGTCGTGATTGACATGATTTGTTATCGCCGATACGGACACAACGAAGGTGATGATCCGAGTTACACGCAGCCGTTGATGTACAAGGCGATCGCTGAGCGTCGCAGCGTGCGAAAACTTTATGTCGAAACACTTGTCAAGCGAGGTGACATCTCAGTTGAGCAGGCCGAGAAGTCGTTGACCGATTATCAAGCCAAGCTTCAGGGTGCGCTAGAGCAGACTCGTGCCAAGACGACTGAGAAAGTAATTGCCGCTAAGCCGCCGGCGCCAATTGGTGTAGTACCGCATATACAAACTGGCGCCCCGCGCCAAAACTTAGATGCTGTATTGGCGCAACTAAGCAACTATCCGGCCGACTTCATGGTTCATCCGAAATTGTTGCGTCAGTTTGAAGCGCGTGACGCAATGATTGCCAATGAAGGAGAAGTTGACTGGGCGACTGCTGAGGCTCTGGCGATTGGCAGTTTGGTGCTCGAGGGCACTTCGGTTCGCCTCGCCGGCCAAGACTCGCGTCGCGGAACATTTAGTCATCGTCACTCGACGTTGGTTGACTATTTGACTGAGACTCGGTGGGTGCCGTTGGCGCAAATACCTGGTGCAGCTGGTCAATTTTGGGTTTATGACTCGCTATTGAGCGAGTATGCGGCGCTCGGTTTTGAATATGGCTATGCACACGCGAATCAAAAAGCGCTCGTGATGTGGGAAGCACAATTCGGAGACTTCGTCAATGGCGCGCAGATAATCATCGATCAATATTTGGTTGCCGCCGAAGATAAGTGGCAGCAACGTAATGGGCTCGTTTTGTTATTGCCGCACGGCTACGAGGGTCAAGGCCCCGAACATTCGTCGGCTCGAATTGAGCGCTTCTTGCAGTTGTGCGCAGAAGACAACATACAAGTTTGTTACCCGACGACATCAGCGCAATACTTTCATTTGTTGCGTCGCCAAGTTAAGCAAGGCCACCTCAAACCTTTGGTAATTTTCTCGCCGAAGCAACCTTTGCGCATGAAGCAAAGTCGTTCACCACTTAACAGCTTGAGCGGCGGAAACTTCGAAGAAATTCTTGATGACCCGACAATTGTGAACGCTGATGAGGTTTCTCGTGTAATTTTCTGCAGCGGCAAAGTTGCATGGGATGCAATTGCTGAGCGAGACAAACGAGGCGCAAAATTTGCGATTGTTCGACTCGAACAGCTTTACCCATTTCCAATTGATCAAATAAAGCAGATCTTGGCAAGATATAAAAACGCCAAAGAACTTGTTTGGTTGCAAGAAGAACCAGAGAATATGGGTCCAAGATATTTTGTTGACGACCGCATTTGGTCTTTGAAACAAGAAGGCTACAAACTGCACCATGTGGCTCGAGTTGAGTCGGGTAGTCCGGCGACTGGCTCGAAGACAATTCACGATCAAGAACTCGACGACTTAATGGCGCAAACATTCGCTAACTGGTAACTAGTTAGCGGTGGTTGAATGAGAGGGTGATTAAACCCTTTTCGCATGTCGTAGTTGACGGCTCAAATCTTGCGACCGAGGGGCGAACAGAGCCAAGCCTCAAACAGTTAAATGAAGCCGTGTTGGCGTTTATGAAAGAGTTTCCTGGCACGAAAGTCACGGTGGTTGTCGACGCAACTTTTGGCCATCGAGTTGATCGGCGCGAGCGAGCCGAGTTTGACGAAGCGATAAACAACAATGAACTTGTGGCGCCTCCTGCGGGTGCCGTAGGTCGCGGAGACGGCTTCGTCTTAACGATCGCTGACAAAGTCAAAGCAAGTGTCTTATCGAACGATAGTTATCAAGAATTTCACGATCAATATAAATGGCTGTTTGACGAAGGGCGATTGATCGGCGGCAAACCAGTGCCGAATGTCGGTTGGGTGTTTATTCAACGACTACCTGTGCGCAAACAAGCAGGTCGTGAAACTGCGGCAACTTTGCGTCGCGCCAAATCGACTCGTTCCGCAATGCGCCCGATGCCGGTGCCGAAATCGCCGCCACCAAGTTCGCGTGCGGTAGCGACAGCAGTTAAATCTCAATCAACAAATGTTAAGTCTGGTGCGACAGCGAAATCTGCGCAGCCGCCGAAACTTAACGACCTCACGACGTTTTTGAATTTCGTCGAGAAGAATCCGATTGGCACAAAAGCAAAAGGCTCAGTCGATAGTTATGCGTCGCATGGTGTCTACGTGAAGATCGGCGAAGTATCGGGTTATTTGCCGATGAGATTGATGGCGAACCCGACGCCACGTAGCGCCCGCGAGCATGTGAAACTTGGTGCAGCGCTGAATTTAGTTGTTGTTGGTTATACGCCTTCGCGTCGAAGCGTTGAGCTGGCAGTTTCAGGTATGGAGACTTTGGCACATAAATCTGTCGCGAAGGCGGCAAGTGGTCGCAGTGCAAAGAGTTCGTCGCCGCGTGCAGCGATCAGTAAAAAAGCCAAGCGACGTGCTCAGCAATCTAAGCCGACTGCTAAGAAAAACGTTTCTAGTAAGAAGCGCTAATCAGTTTTTGAGTACGGTGATGTCGTGCTAATTGCGACTTGGAATGTGAATTCACTCAAAGCCCGACTTGATCGCGTGACCCAATGGGTAAAAGAGAATCAACCAGACGTGTTGTGCATGCAAGAAACCAAAATGAAAGACGAAGTGTTTCCGACATTGACATTTACTGAGATGGGCTATGAGTCGGCACATTTTGGCCAAGGTCAATGGAATGGGGTGGCGATTATCTCGAAAGTTGGCTTGACCGATGTGGTGAACAACTTTGCCGAGCCAATTGAGCCTGATCATGAAGCACGAATCATTTCGGCGACATGTGGCGGAGTGAAAGTTGTTTGCGTTTACGTGCCAAATGGTCGGGCGCTAGACGACGATCATTACAAATACAAACTTGGGTGGATGAAGAAATTGCGACAGCACGCCGACACAATCGCTCAGCCAAACGAACGTCTCGTAATTGGCGGAGATTTCAATATTGCGCCAACCGATGAAGACGTTTGGGATGTAACCAAGTTCGAAGGCGCAACCCATGTGAGTGCGGCTGAGCGCGAAGTTTTCGCGGACTTGTGTGAGTGGGGGCTCGTCGACGCATTTCGTGAACTACACCCAGAGCCAAAAGTTTTCTCGTGGTGGGACTATCGAAATGGCAGCTTTCACAAAGGCGAAGGCATGCGCATTGACTTTTTGCTTGCCACAAAATCGTTGATGGGCGAAGTCGAATCGTCGAGCATCGATCGCAATGCGCGCAAAGGTGAGAAACCAAGCGACCATGTGCCAGTGACGATTACGTTGAAAAAGTAACGCAATGTCTTTGAATGAAACTTCTGATGGGGCAGTGCCGCAGTACGAGAGTGCTTTCAAAGGGTTTCATGTTCGCACTCAGCAACATTCGCCGACAGATGCAAAGCGAATCGAAATTGCTCACGAATTGCGCGCGGCAATAGATGAGTTGCTGGCAACTTCAGCGTCACTAGAAGAGTTAGAAGAAACTCGCAAGATGATTAACCAGGCGGTTACGAGATTGCGATCACGCCCGCACTCGCATGAATACACCGGGCCAGCCGAGGGCTCGTTGGCGCCGATGAACAGTTTTCTCGATCGCAGTCCAATAATCGGAGGCATTAATCCGCTGAGTGTGCCGATGCAGATGAGTATCGATGGCGACGGGGGTAAAGATTCGATAGTCGTGGGTCATGCGACATTTGCTGCCGCATACGAGGGGCCGCCAGGTTGTGTGCACGGTGGTTTTATCGCGGCATATTTCGACGAGGTTTTAGGCATGGCACAGTCGCTTAGCGGCAACCCAGGTATGACCGTGAACCTGACGGTTGACTATCGTTCGCCGACGCCACTATTAAAGCCTGTTGTTTTTCGCGGGTGGGTGGCTTCGGTTGATGGACGCAAAATCAGTGTGGCGGGCACACTTCATCACGGCGAAACACTTTGCGCCGAGGCCAAAGGTTTGTTTGTATCGATGCGACCTGAGGTCTTTCAACGATTGCTTGAAATTCGTCAGTCTCAGTCGGGCTAAGACTATTTAAGAGTTTGATGTTCGAGTCGTGACTCGGCTTTTGCGACAATTGACAAAATTTCTGGGCCAATTTTTTGGGCGGTAATTATGCCAACGATTTCGGCAAGTTGTGCCGTAGTTTTTGGCAGTTGCTTGGCGATTTCGCGAAGATCGTCATCGTAAACAACCGATGTGACTGGTTGTCTGATGACTTTGGCACGATTGCTGCGCCAACTATGAAGTTCGTCTTCGAGAGATGGGGTCGCAACTTTTTTCGTTTTAGGTCTGGTGACAACTTGCGGTTCAAGTATTAGATTCGACTCGCTGACAATGTTTGCGAGATAAACACTTTGACCTGCCGTGCGACTTTTGCGTGATTCGCACCAAGTGACAAAAAGTTGTTGCGAAGCGCGAGTGAGGGCGACATAAGCAAGGCGAACTTCTTCGTCTTTTTGGTCTTGGGAGATTGCTGAACTGTGTGGCATTAAGCCAACTTCAGCACCGGCGACAACAACGCATTGCCACTCGCGGCCCTTAGCCGAATGAAAAGTGAGAACTTCAACGCCTTCGGTGCTGCGGTGCTCGGCCGAAGTCGCTCGCATCCATGAGGTGAAAGTGCGACCGTCAACATTGCCGGGGTGATCGAGTTTCAAAAATGCCTGAACTTGTTCGGCTACCCAGCGCTGAATTTCTGAATCTGACTCGGTGAGCACATCGGTTGCCCAAGTTGTGAGTTCATTGCGATTGGTGCTTTGGGCGGCATCGGCGATTGCCGAGTTCAGTTCTTTTGATGGACGAGTGGAGCGAACAGGGATATTGTTTTTGACGAGCGCATCAACGATGAGTTCGACCTGAATGTTGGTGCGAACCAGAACCGCAGCCGACTGCCACGGGTTGTCACCACCAGTGTTTGCGTATTGCCACAAGCAATCGACGATGCCTTTGGCCTCTGCTTCGGCATCGGCGAAGCCACGCTTAATGACTGGTTGTGAGGTCGGCTTGATTGCCCGCACCTCGATTTGTGGATCGACAAGTTTTGCAACTGCTGTGGCGGCATTCAATATTTCTGGAGTACAGCGATAGTTATTAGGTAGTCGCAAAACTGTTGTGCCGCGAATTTTGTCAGGAAGTTCGTCGAAGAGCCGCTTGTCTGAGCCATTCCATCCGTAAATTGCTTGCATTGGGTCGCCGACGATAAAAACATCGGCGCGCTGCCCGCGGATTGCCTCGAATAGTTCGTATTGCAGCGGGTTCATATCTTGTGCTTCGTCAACAAAAATGTGTCGGTAGCGCCAGCGCACCGCTTGGGCATAGGCGTTGTCGAGACGCATTGCTTCGATTACTCGCGAGATTAAGTCATCGAGGTCGAGTGTGTTGCGCTGAATTTTTAGTTGTTCGTATTCTTTGTAAATCGTCGCAATCTCGTTATGCGGCGCAGCCGTATAACGACCAAGTCGCTTTGCTGTTTGTGCATAGTTGGCTGGCGAGATTAAACGAGCGTGGGCCCAATCGACTTCGATCAGCAGTTCGCGAGTGCGAGTAGACATCGGATGTTCGCGCGCGGCTTGAGCAATTAGCTGCGGGCGATTGTGAATGATCGACGGCATTTGCTTGTGCGTATCGGCTAACCGCTGTCGCAAAAGTGCGAGAGCGACTGCGTGAAATGTGCCGACAGTGACAGATTGTGAATCGCGCGAAACTCCGAGAGTTTTTAGTCGGCTGCGCATTTCACTTGCGGCTTCACGAGTAAATGTGATTGCTAAAACGCGTTGTGGATCTGCAGTGCCTTTGGCGATGCGGTATGCGATGCGATGAGTCAGCACACGAGTTTTGCCAGAACCAGCGCCGGCGTGCAACACGGTTGCAGTTTCGGGGCAGGTGACCGCGGCGCGTTGGTCGGCATCCATGCCATTGAGAAGTTGGTCGGCGTCCACGCCATAACGCTAGGCGGTGGGTGTGGCTGCGAGAAACTAAGTTTGGGGAATGGCTTATCCGCAAAAATTATTGAATCGCGGTGAGCACATAAATCTTGATTTGCACCCGCACTGGGTTGTGTTCGTCAAGCCAGGGTCGGTTGTGGTCGTTTTGCTTGCGGTGGTGATTTGGGCGCAGCAACTTGCTGACGGTTGGTTGAAGACTGGCGTGACTCGAGTTTTGCTTGTGGCAATTTTGTTGGGGTTGATCAATTTGGTGTCGGTTATCTTGCGCTGGTCGCGAACTTATTTTGTTGTCACATCACAGCGAGTGATTTTTCGTGAAGGTGTGTTGGCGCGGCGCGGGGTTGAGATTCCACTTGAGCGGGTGAACAATGTGAATTTCGCGCAGTCAATTTTGGAACGGATGCTTGGTGCGGGTGATTTGCTGATCGAGTCGGCGAGCGAAGACGGTCAGCAACTATTCGGCGATATTCGCAACCCCGAACAAGTGCAGAATATTATTCACGAAGCAATTCACGCGCGCACTGGGCGAGATGCTGATGCGAGCCCAGTCGTGGCGCAACTCGAACGTCTTGAGGCGATGTTGTTGCGTGGATCAATCACGCAATCAGAGTTCGACGAGCAGAAGCGCCGCCTTTTCGGTTAGCAGATTAAAGTAGCTGTGATGTCTGATGCTGCTGTCACCGAGTCTGGCACGCGACTTCAAAATTTTTTAGATCGCGCTGGCTTTCGTGGCTTCCCTTGGAAGACCGCAACAATCTTGTACACAATTTCATGGGGCTGGCTCCTTGTTGTTCACGACTCATTGTGGGCTGACGACTGGACCATGTACGGGGATTACGCCACTTTCCCGTGGCGGGATCTCGGTCTTGCACCGTGGTCGTCTGCCTTGGTGCGAGTGTCTCATTTCATTGGTCTGAGCAGTTTGCGGGGAATAGTTTTTGGCTGTTTCTTCGCAAGTGCAATTATTTTATATGGCATCTCTTCAAAGTTTTGGTTTATTGATCGTTTGCAACGAAGATTGTTAATACTTTTGTTTCTTATCTTACCTTTCAACACAGCAAGGGTTGCCTTGTTTAGTTTCTTTTACACAATCTCGTGTCTGCTATTTTTCGTGGCATGGTACTTACTATCGAGGGGGGGGAAGTGTAATTATTACACTTGTTTGATTTTATTTTTCATCAGTCTTCAGATGCATTCACTTTTAGCTTTTCACTTACTCCCCGTAATTCATGTGCTACTTGTTTCAAACTTAAGGAATATACGTGAACTTTTTTTGGTCTTAAGAGCCAATTTTTTATTGGTATTATTACCCCTGATTTATTGGATTTTGCGGTCAATTTTCTGGCCAGAGAAAATTCAGTACCACGATGTTTCGCTTTCCAGAGCCACTTCCATTCTTCCATTCGTGTTACTGGTTCTCCTTGTATGCGGAAGTATGGGAATTTTACAAAAAAGAACTAACCCTGTAATTAAAAAGAAAATACTAATGATGCTGTCTGGATTCACAGCACTGGCCGCAGGCTCACTCGCGTACGTAATTTATGGCTATTTTGAAACTGATTGGTCAATTTTTAGTCAGAACGCTGTTACATTGTTTGGTCGTTCTGATTGGTATTCGAGACACCAGACTTTACAGCCGCTCGGTGCTGCGCTTTTAATTATTGGCATTGTGGGGTTGCTGCCAAATTTCATAGCTAAATTCGCGAAACAGATTAAGACTTTTTTGCTTGTGGTTTGCGTTGTGTTCAATATGGGGTTTGGCTTTGAGTATGTGACCGATTACGCAAAGCAGAAAGAAGTAATAAGCGAATTGAAAGAGGAGGGCGAAAGTGAGTCGGGGAGAAATTATCAATTTGTTGATCAAATAACCCTACTTAATGCACGTGGTCGAGCATATAGAGAGAGAGATTGGCAAGGACTGATTTGGTTGGCTTATGGGGTTGAATCAATGCAGGCCAGTCGCGTTGAAACAATGTGTGAGTCCGCCAAAGATGCGAGGTTGGTGTTGATTCAGGGGCCGGAGACACATTGGGAGGCGTTGAAGAATTGGGTGAGTGATGGCGACATGGGGTTCAAAGTGACCGTTGATGACACACCGGGGGCATGTAAGCCTGAGATGGTGACGAGTGAAAAGGTTTCGGGGACGATTCCGATTTTGTTTTACTTCATTGGCGCGAAGGGTTGAAAAATTAGCTAGTTGATTTGAGAAGCGGCGTTGACGGCACGTACTTGCCAACCGTCAACTTTTGCGGTGATATCAGCCAAGATGACAATGCAACCGCCAAAGCCACCACCAGTCATGCGTGCGCCGAAAACCCCGGGTTGCGCAATTGCAGCAGCGACAGCACTATTCATCTGCGGTGTCGAAGTTTCGAAATCACGGTCGAGCGAATTATGACTTTCGATCATTAACTGACCAGCGGTTTTAAGATCGCCTGTGCGCATCATCGCAGCAAAGTCGA
>CANLHV010000019.1 GCA_947490975.1 Acidimicrobiaceae bacterium | reverse complement strand
CATCTTGGCGATAATCGCTGGCGTGAGATTTGGCAGATCACTGATCTCGAAGAACTTTTCAAGTTGACCGATCAGCGAATCGTGTTCAACATCTGAATAAAGCCGATGAATCGCAGCAACGCTCAACTGCTCGTCAATAAGTTCGTTGATGTAACAAAGAGTTGACTTGGCAGCCGCAAGTTGCGGGTTTTCGTCGCGATAGGTGCGACTAATTGCGTATCGATGGTGGCCGTCGGCAATGACAACTGGGTGCTGAGCGATCAGTTTGCCGATCACTGCGCATCGTGCACGATTGCTGACGCGTTCGACGATATGTTGCACGCCGTTCTCGTCGGTGAACGCACCAAGTAATTCGCCAGATTCGACAAGAGCAGTCGATAGTTGTGGCGTTAATGACAGGCCCCAGATAGGTGAGAGGTTCGCCTGTGTCGCGCGAGTCAAGTCGAGACGGTCAGTTTTAGCCTTTGGTGTTGTTTGTTCGTGCGGCAACACTTCATTTGAATTTGGCTCTTCGATTTGTAATGCCCCGATAACGCCAACAGTTTCTCGAGTGCGCCCGGCAGTATCGACGAATTTCATTCGGTAGAGGGTAAAACTTGGTTCAGCGTCGAGTTGTAGTGCGCCAGATTGAATCCATAAAGAAAGAGTTTTCGCTGCCTCGCGATACGGGTTTTCACCAACTGGCAAGTCGAGATGCACAATGTTGTGCTCGCTGCGACGGGCGTATGTCTCACGGTCGGCGTCGCTCTGCACGTCGTATGGTTGTGCGCAAACATCGCCAAGCGAATATTTCGGCGAATATCGAAGTGCGCGGAAGGGTTCAAACTGAGGCACACTGAAAGGGTGGCAGTGGCGATGACAAACGACAACCCGAACGCGAAAACTAATGACTGAGGCCCAGTTGACACCGATTCTCTGCGATCTTGACGGAGTTGTGTGGTTGTCACACGAACCGATTGGTGGGTCTGTAGAAGCGATCGCAGCGTTGCGTGCGGCTGGTCATCGAGTTTTATTTGTGACGAACAATTCATATGCGAAAGTTGCCCAACAAGAAGAAACACTTGCGTCACTGGGCATACCAGCAGTTGGTGATGTGCTCACATCTTCGGGGGCAGCAGCAACTTTGTTGAAACCAGGTCAACGTGTGTTGGTGGCAGGTGGACCAGGTGTGGTCGAAGCAGTAGAGAGCGTTGGCGCAATTGTCGCTGGTCGAACCGATGACGGTTCATCGCCCGAAGCACAACTCAAGACCGACGCAAATATTGACGCCGTGATTGTCGGGTTTCATCGAACTTTTAATTTTGAATCAATGCGTCGTGCATCTGCTGCAGTGCGGGCCGGCGCCATTTTGATCGGCACAAACGATGATGCGACATACCCGACATCGACGGGCGTGATACCCGGTGGTGGCTCGATCTTGGCGGCAATTGCGACTGCGAGTGGTGTTGCACCGATAGTTGCCGGCAAACCGTTTAGGCCGATGGGCGAGTTGGTGAAACGAACTTTGAAAATCACAGATTTGAGTTCGTGTTGGATGGTGGGCGATAGATATTCGACAGATGGTGCGTTCGCGAAAACTATTGGTGCAAAGTTCGCTTTGGTTTCATCAGGCGTCGTAGACCGCGCCGGCGCCGAGAAATTGCAACACGAACACAAGTTTGAAATTGTGGTTGATGACTTGCTGGGTCTAGTAAAGCATCTAGGTATCACAATTTGAAGCGAGTGCGCCTTGACCAAACGTTGGTCGCCAAGAAATTTTTTGACACGGTTGCCGAAGCGCAACTAGCAATCGACGAACGAAAAGTGACCGTGAACGGTGCAATCGCGGTTTCGCACGGCTACATGGTTGCCCCTAGCGATGAGTTGTTGTTGATTGTTGCGCCGAAGTATGTGAGTCGCGGTGGTTTGAAACTCGAGGCTGCAATTCGAAACTTTAGTTTAGATCTTGCAGACAAGCGGGTGCTCGATGTCGGCGCATCAACTGGCGGGTTCACAGACTGTGCACTTCAGCATGGTGCTCGCCAAGTTGTGGCCCTCGACATTGGCAAGAACCTATTGCACGAAAAGTTGGCACGTGACCCGCGAGTGATCGTAATTGAAAACACAAATGGGCGCGAGATCACGAGACTTGTAAAAAAAGGCGACAAGGTTTTTGGACCACGCTTTGACATCGCGACAGTCGACCTTTCGTTTATTTCGGCGCGTGAGGTTTTGCCGGCGGTGAAATCCGCTATCAAAGATGATGGTGTATTGGTTCTTTTGGTCAAGCCGCAGTTTGAAGCCACGAAAGCAGAGTCTGATCGTGGCGCTGGCGTGATCGTCGATTCAGTGATTCACAGTCGAGTCAACGATGAGATGACTGAGTTCGTGCGCCAACTGGGCTGTGAGATTGCGGGGATAATCGAATCGCCGATACACGGGCATGATGGCAATCGCGAGTTTTTGCTTGTTGCTAAATGCGCCCGAGTTGCGCCTTGAAGTTAATAGATTGTTAGTTGTGGGTGAATCACTAAACATCATTTTTGTGGCACATCACACGCGCCCCGAAGTGGTGCCGATCATTCGCGAAGCAAAAAAGTGGCTTGACAAAAGTGGTCACAATTCATGGATGCCAACTGGCGACGCGGCCGCGCTTGGCTTAAGCGAATTTGGCGCTGACCGTTCGGCACAAGATGCAGATCTGTTGATCAGTCTCGGGGGCGATGGCACTATTTTGCGCTCGGTTGAATTGCTTGGCGGTGCGCCCGTGCCAATTTTGGGTGTGAACATGGGAACCCTGGGTTATCTAACCGAAATTGAACCCGAAGAATTGATAGAGCGTCTCGAGCGTTGGATAAATCGAGATGACAAGAGTGAGATAGTTCTCGACGAACGAATGATGTTGGCGGTTACTTTGAAATCGCAACACAAAAGTCAAACTTGGCGTGCGTTGAACGAGGCCGTGATCGAAAGACAACAGTCAGGGCACACTGTGTGGCTTGACGTGACTATTAATCACGAAGTTTTTGCTCGGTACTCCGCAGACGGAGTAATCGTTGCAACACCCACCGGGTCTACTGCATATTCGATGTCTGCACGCGGTCCGGTTGTTTCTCCTCGTCATAAAGCGATGTTGCTTACGCCTGTTTCGCCGCACATGTTGTTTGATCGAAGCCTCGTGCTCGGGCCGACCGAGACACTGAGTATGCAAGTTGTTGGCACGCGGCCAGCAGAGTTAGCAATTGACGGTCGCCATGTTGCCAGTCTCGATCAAGGTGACGTCGTAAGTTTTGAAGCCGACAGTTGTTCGGCACACTTCGTTCGCTTCACGCAGCAGCCGAAGTTTCACCAAATCGTGCGTGCAAAATTTGGACTAGGTGACGAATAGTGCTCAGCGAGTTGCGCATCGAAAATTTAGGCGTAATCGAAAAACTTGAAATTGTTCTGACTGGTGGTCTCACCGCATTAACTGGCGAAACAGGTGCTGGCAAGACAATGTTGGTCGAAGCCATAAGTTTGCTTGTGGGTGGTCGTGCAGACGCGAGCATCATTCGACCTGGTGCTAGTGAGGCGCGAGTCGAAGGCAGGTTTGTCGACAAAGACGTTGAGGTTGTGTTGGCTCGAGTTATTCCGCTTGATGGTCGATCGCGCGCTTATGTCAACGGACGTTTGGCTACGGTTGGCAATTTGGCAGAGCAAGGCACATCGCTTGTAGATCTGCACGGTCAGCACGCCCATCAAAGTTTGCTCGGTCAAAGCGCCCAGCGTGCTGCACTTGATGCGTTTGCTGGCGTAGATCTAACCGAACTGCGCGCAGCACGGGCTCGGCTCACCGAAATTGACGCGAATATGGCGGCGATTGGCGGCGACGAACGTGCTCGTGCGCGTGAAATTGATTTGCTTTCTTTTCAAGTCGAAGAAATCGGCAATGCGGGTTTGAGTGATGCCAGCGAAGACGAAACCCTAGAGCGCGAAGAAGACTTGCTGGCAGATGCCGTCGCACACCGTGAAGCGCTTTGGCAGGCTGTTGCGGCGATAACTGAAGACGGTGGTTCTGGTGACGGTTTAGCGCAGGCGGTCTCGGCTCTTGGTCATCGCGATGCACTTGACGATCTCGCGTCGCGGCTGAGATTATTGCAACAAGAGTTAACTGATGTTGCCAGCGATTTGCGCGCAAAGGCCGAGGCGACCGAAGAAGACCCCGAGCGACTTGAAGAAATTCGCAAGCGTCGACAGTTATTGGTCGACATGCGTCGCAAATATGGCGAAACTTTGGCTGATGTCATTAAATATGGTGCCGAAGTTGCTGCGCGACTTGCCGATCTGCAGAGTTTTGAACAGCGAGCAAGCGAACTCGAAGCTCAACGTGAAAATGCTCTTGTCGAATTAGTGAATGCCGAAAAAGCAGTTGGTGCTAAGCGGCGGGCGGCAGCACCCAAACTTGCGAGCGCCGTTGAAACACACTTAAAGACTTTGGCGATGAACAACGCTTCGCTCGCTATAACGGTTGGCGATGACCCCGGCGATGAAGTCGTTGTTTTATTGTCGGCGAATCCTGGTTCGCCAATGTTGCCTTTGACCAAAGTTGCATCAGGCGGCGAACTCGCGCGCACAATGCTCGCACTACGGCTTGTTCTAACCCAGGCCCCAGGCACGCTTGTGTTTGACGAGGTTGACGCTGGCATCGGTGGCACGGCTGCTGTTGCCGTGGCAAAATCTTTGGCCGATTTGGGGCAACGCCATCAGGTTTTGGTAGTGACCCATTTGGCTCAAGTCGCCGCCGCGGCCCAAACGCAGATCAATGTAACCAAAACAGTGCGGGCAAAACAGACTTTTGCAACGGCAACAATGCTTTCTGGCGAAGACAGGGTTGCTGAAATCGCGCGCATGCTTTCGGGAGGGGTCGCCCAAGAGTCGGCAACAGAGCATGCCAGAGATTTGCTCTCGGCGTCGGGCGCCAAGAAACGGCGGGCCTGACTTTTCGGGTATGCTTATCTTCCGTCATAGTCACTGTGGAGAATCCACACCTAGTTAACAAAGACGGGAGCCCGAAGTGCCAAAGCACGTGTTCGTAACGGGCGGAGTCGCCAGTGGTCTCGGCAAAGGTTTGACAGCAAGTTCGCTGGGTCGTCTTTTGAAAATGCGCGGTCTGCGCGTGACAATGCAAAAACTTGATCCGTATATCAACGTCGACCCGGGCACGATGAACCCATTCGAACACGGTGAAGTTTTTGTGACCGATGATGGCGGCGAAACCGATCTCGACTTGGGTCACTATGAGCGATTCATTGATGAGCCGCTGACTCGCGCATCAAACGCCACAACAGGTTCGATTTATCAATCGGTGTTGGCAGCCGAGCGTCGCGGTGACTACCTCGGTCGCACGGTGCAGGTTATTCCGCATGTGACTGACGAGATTAAGCGTCGCATTCGCCGACTTGTTAATGACGAAGTTGATGTTGTCATCACCGAAGTGGGTGGCACAGTGGGCGACATTGAGATTTTGCCATTTCTTGAAGCGATTCGACAGTTTCGAAACGAAGTTGGTCGCGACAATGTTTGTTATGTGCATGTCACTTTGGTGCCGTTCATCGGGCCGAGTGGTGAACAGAAGTCGAAACCGACTCAGCACAGTGTCACCGAGTTACGAAGTCGTGGTATTCAGCCAGACGTAATCGTTTGTCGCAGTGACGAACCTTTAAGCGAGTCGCTAAAGCGCAAAATCTCGAATCAGTGCGATGTCGACAACCGTGCGGTTATCAACGCGGTAGACGTAAAAAATATTTATGAACTGCCGTTGATATTTCATGAAGAAGGTTTCGACACTGTTATATGTGATGTGTTGCGTATTGACGCGCCGATTGATTTGTCGCATTGGCGACAACTTGTCGCGCGAATTGAGGCCTCGGTTTCACCGGTGCGCATCGGCCTGATCGGAAAATATGTTGATCTTCACGACGCTTATCTTTCGGTGATCGAAAGTTTGAAGCACGCAGGGTTTCACCATGGTGCACAAATTGAAGTTGTCTGGATTCAGGCAGAAGATGTTGAAGGCTTGCTTGCAGACGAAGCAATCGGCTCACTTGACGGCATCGTGATACCAGGTGGTTTTGGCCCGCGTGGCATCGAGGGCAAGATTCGTGCCGCCGAATATGCACGCGAAAACCAAGTGCCGTGTCTTGGTTTGTGTTTGGGTATGCAAGTTATGACGGTCGAATTTGCGCGCAATGTTGTTGGTCTCAAAGATGCGAACTCGACCGAGTTCAACGCGGCGACGCCTCATCCGGTAATCGACTTGATGAATGACCAACGCGAAGTTACCGACAAGGGTGGCACGATGCGCCTTGGCGCGTATTATGCAGTTCTCACACCAGGCACAAAAGTCGCCAATGCCTACGGCGAGCCAGTTGTTAGCGAACGTCATCGTCACCGCTATGAATTCAACTCAAATTACCGTGCGCGAATCGAAGAAGCAGGTTTGTTGTGCAGCGGCACATCACCAGATAAACGTCTCGTCGAATTTGTAGAACTTGAGAATCACCCGTTCTGGGTCGGCACTCAAGCACACCCCGAATTTAAAAGTCGTCCAGATCGACCTCATCCGTTGTTTCGTGAATTGATTGGCGCTGCACTCAAATATCGCACGACACGACTTGCTCAACTGCCGATTGAAGTTGTTGATAACTCGACGAAGTCGGTCGCACGATAATTGACGTCAGGGGTGTGTCGTCATGACGGCAGACTTTAAATTAATCAAACAAAAAGTCGTTCATAAATGGGCCGCTTGGGCGCTGGTGCAAGCCGACTTTGCTGACCCAGCCGGCGAAAAATTCGTCAGGACATATGTAGATTCGCCAGGTGCTGTCGGCGTCGTCGCACTAGTCGGCGAAGTTGGTGCGCGAAGGGTGTTGCTGGTGCGGCAGTATCGGCCGCCATTTGATGCCAAGACACTTGAGATTCCTGCAGGAATGCGAGACCAAGATGGCGAAGATCCGCAAGTAACAGCTCGTCGCGAGCTTGAAGAAGAAGCCGGTTTTACTGCGGGGACGATGATCAAACTTGGCAGTCATGAGTCGGCACCTGGCATCAGCAATTCGGTCGTGCATCTATTTGTCGCGATTGACTTGGTCAAAACACATGTCGATCGACACGGGCCAGAAGAGCAATTTATGACGATTGAGACGCCATTATTTACCGAGGCGCTCGAGATGATCAAAAGTGGGGCGATCTCTGACGGCAAGACCGTGATCGGATTGCTGTTAGTGGCACAAAACTTCAGTCAACTTCTTTGAGTAGTCGGTCGTGTGATGGCTGTTGATTCAATCGAAACTTTTATGACATGGATGCGGGTCGAACAGGGTCGATCGGTTAACACGCTGATGGCGTATCGGCGTGACATCGATTGCTACGTCGAATGGTTGAAGACCCAAAAGGCAACAGTGATGAATGCGACCTCGCAACATCTCGAAAAATTCGTCGCATATTTGCGGTCGGCCGGAAAAGCGCCTAAATCGGTGGCCAGACAATTCGCCGCTGTGCGAATGTTCTATCGATATTTGGCCCAAGAAGGCATTCGCAGCGACAACCCGGCTGTTTTGGTTGATGGTGTGAAGGTGCCGAGTAGTTTGCCGAAAGCAATTTCTGAAGATGAAGTTGCGCTGCTACTTAGTGCTGTGAGAGGTGTTGACTCGTTCGCCCGTCGTGATCGGGCAATACTTGAGTTTCTTTATGCCACCGGTGCGCGCGTGGCGGAGGTCTGTACGTTGTCAATGAGTGACATTGATATGCAAGATTCTCTGGTTCGACTGTTTGGCAAGGGCTCAAAAGAACGCATTGTGCCTTTTGGTCGACCATGTCATGATGCGCTCAGCGACTATTTCGATTTAGGCGGTCGGCCTGCACTAGTGCCAGACAAGTGGTCGAGTCGTGAAGATAGTGATGCCGTGTTTCTTGGAGTGCATGGCACGAGACTTTCGCGACAAGCAATTTTTAATATCGTCAAGAAATATGCTGCGTTGGCAAAGATCAAAGAAATTTCGCCCCATGCTCTGCGTCATTCGTGTGCAACACACATGTTGGTGCATGGTGCTGACTTGCGCGTAGTGCAAGAGTTGTTGGGTCATGCTTCGGTGAGCACAACACAGATTTATACACGTGTTGATAATGAAGTTCTTTACGAGATGTATCGCGAGGCGCATCCACGAGCGCGGGCAACACGATGAACAAAGTCTTGCACCTTGCTAAACGGTTCATTAGTTCGCTCGATCGTCACGAACTTTCGCAACATGAAATCGATTCGGTTATTACAACATTGACACCTAGAGAGTTTGAAATTTGGTCTCAGATGTCGTTAATGGACAAGAAGCATAGCGTCGTTGTTCGAAGACGTTTTTTAACTCTCATGCCGAGTGCCGAACTTGGCGCAATGCGCGCTTCGCTGCTTCACGATGTAGGCAAAGTGAAATCAAATTTGGGTGTTCTCGCACGCGTAGTGGCGACGGTTATTGGCAGTCGGGGAGAGCGCTTTTCGCTTTATCACGATCACGAATCAATAGGTGCACAAATGTTGCGTGAAATCGATAGCGAAGAAATGACATGTCGGCTCGTTTCAGGTGCGATAGGCAAAGACGAAGGTCTTTTGTCGAAATACATCGTGGCACTTCGAAGTGCCGACGATATTTAAGCTATTTGCTGCTTAGAAAACCAATCGACTTTTGTGCGCGGGCTAATGTTGCGCTCGCTACGGCTTGAGCGCGATCGTTGCCTTTATGAATAAGTCGCATCAGTTCGGCTTTGTCACCCAGTAGTTCGTTATATCGTTTTTGAATTGGAGCGAGCATCGCGATCACAGCATCGGCACTGGCTGATTTTAAATCACCATATCGTGTGTAACTTTCGGCAGTTTTCTGAGGTGTTGAGTTCGTTGCCGCCGCCAATATTTCGAGCAGATTTGCGACGCCAGGCTTTTTCTCGCGATCAAAGATCACCTCAGACTCACTGTCGGTAACTGCACGCTTAAACTTCTTTTCGATTTTCGCCGGCTCGTCTAGAAGATAGATGACACCAGAGTCGTCATCGCCTGATTTTGACATCTTGGACGTTGGATTTTGAAGGTCCATGACACGAGCCCCACTTGCTGGTGTCACGGCTTTTGGTATAACGAACGTTTCACCGAATCGATGATTGAACCGAATCGCGATGTCGCGAGTGATTTCAATGTGCTGACGTTGGTCGTCGCCGACCGGCACTTCGTTTGCGTCGTAAAGCAAAATATCAGCAGCCTGTAAAGCCGGGTATGTGAACAGACCTGCCGACACGAACTCGGCTTCACGTTTGGCTGATTTATCTTTGAATTGCGTCATTCGGCTGAGTTCGCCAAACGAAACAGTGCACTCCATGATCCACCCGAGTTGGCTGTGCTCGGCGATATGGCTTTGCACGAAAACGGTCGCAACATCTGGGTCGAGTCCGACAGCAAAGAGCATCGCAGCAAGTTGCAGCGTATTGGTGCCTATTAAGCCTGGCTTTTCTGTCACGGTTAGCGCGTGCAGGTCGACTATTCCATGAAAAACATCGGCCTTGTCTTGCCCTGCTACCCAGTTTCGTAGAGCACCGAGATAATTGCCAAGATGCACTTCGCCCGTGGGCTGAATGCAAGAAAGAACCCGGGTCATATTTCAACCTTAGTTGCCGACATTGAAAGGCGTGGGGAGGTAATCTCGCAGGTGATGAAATACGCAGTTTCGACGCCGACATTTGATGGGCCGTTTGAATTGCTGCTGCATCTGATTTTGAAAGAAGAAGTTGATATTCATGAAGTTTCGTTGTCGAATATTGTGACGGCATATCTTGACGAAGTCGCCAAGATGCAAACCATGGATCTCGACTTGGCGACCGAATTTTTGTTGATTGCTGCAACGCTGATCGAACTTAAAACTAGGCGCCTGCTGCCCGGCAAAGATGATGGCGACCTTGATGACGAGTTGGCTTTGTGGGAAGAGCGCGATTTGTTGCTGGCGCGACTGCTTGATTGCAAGACTTTTAAAGATGTCGCAACTGTCTTCAGTGACTTGGTAAGCCGTGCAGACCTGAGTTTTCCGCGAATGGCAGGGCCAGAAGAGCGCTTTGCTTCGCTGATGCCAGATCTGCTTGAAGGTGTCAGTCCGTTACGGGTGCAGCGAGCGTTTATGCGAGCGACCGCGCCAAAAGCGCCAAAAGTGATCGGTCTTGAACACGTCGCACCGATTCGTGCAAGCGTCGCCGAGGCGATTGTTTCGGTTGCAGAACATATGCGTCAAGCAGGCCGCACAACATTTCGCAGCATTGTTGAAGGCATCACTGACAAGATCGAAGTTGTTGTTCGATTTTTGGCGATCCTTGAACTTTATAAACAGGGTCGTGTCGAACTTGAACAGGTGCGTCGATTTGGCGACATCGAAGTTGTGTGGTTGGGCATTGACGATGAGTCAATCACGATAGATAACTACGAGGGATAACAGATGAGCAAAGACGAATCAAATTTAGACCCAGAAACAGTGCGTGCGCTTGAAGCGATTCTGATGGTCGCAATGGAGCCTGTTGCGCCTGCGCTCTTAGCGCAGCTTCTCGAGATTTCACAGGCAACTGTCGAGTCTCTGTGCGAACGTTTGTCGACAACTTATGAAAGCGCAGGACACGGTTTTCAACTCGTAAAAGTTGCGGGTGGCTTTCGTTTTCAGTCGCACCCAGATCTAGCACCATATGTCGAACGTTTTGTCTTAGACGGCCAACAAGCGCGAGTGTCGTCAGCGGCGCTCGAAACATTGGCCGTCATTGCTTATAAACAGCCACTGTCGCGCTCGCAAATCGCGGCTATTCGAGGTGTTGATCCAGAGGCCGTCATGCGCACTCTTCAAGCACGCGGTTACATCACCGAAGTTCAACGCGATGATGGTCCTGGGCAGGCGGTTCTGTTCGGCACCACGCCGCTGTTTTTAGAAAGACTCGGCATTGCCTCGCTCGACGATTTGCCGAGCATCGCAGATTTTGTTCCGGACGCGAGTGTTGTTGAAACCCTCGAACGTAGTTTGCGAGTAGTGCCCGAAGACCCAACAACGCCCGAGCAATAAAACAACAATCGACTATCGATGTCTGGTGAAACTGCATTTGGCGCATCAGGTGAAATCGAAAATGATGAAGGCGAGCGTTTACAAAAAGTTTTAGCACGTGTCGGCTGGGGTTCACGGCGTGAGTGCGAAATTCTTATCGAAGACGGGCGTGTCAGGGTGAACGGCGAGATTGCAATTTTGGGTCGACGAGTAAAAACGCAAACTGACAAAGTAGAAGTTGATGGCATCGCGATTGGTGTTGCACCTGGGCTCGTTTACTATTTGCTTAACAAACCTGTCGATGTGATAACCACTGCAAAGGACACTCACGGCAGACAAACTGTTATCGAACTTGTGCCATTTGAACCTCGAGTGTTTCCGGTTGGGCGCTTAGATGCTGACACCGAGGGTCTGTTGATCTTGACCAATGACGGCGAACTAGGGCATCGGTTGACTCACCCGAGTTTCGGAATCGAAAAAGAATATTTGGCACACGTGCAGTGCGGCCAAAATGGCGTCAGCGAATCTGCTTTAAAAAAGTTGCGAGATGGTGTCGAATTAGATGATGGCGTTACGTCGCCTGCCGACGTCGGGCAGTTGCAAACTGGTGTTCTCAGAATTGTGATTCACGAAGGACGCAATCGTCAGGTGCGTCGAATGTGCGACGCGGTAGGTCACCCAGTTGAACGCTTGGTTCGCGTACGTATTGGTCCGCTAATTGATCGCACTTTGGCCCCAGGTAAATGGCGACATCTGACGACGAGCGAAGTTGTTGAGTTAAATCAGGCCACTAAAAATTGACCCACAGGTAGAATTTGACGGTGGCCACACGACGAGCGAACGTTCTTGGTCTTGGTTTAATTGGTGGCTCACTGGCTTTGGCGTTGGCCAAACACGGGTTTAGCGTCTCAGGTAGCGACACCAGCAGTGACGTTGAACAGTCAGCGTTGGCGCGAGGCGTGATTAGTGCTGTCGGTATTGATCCACAAGCTGAAGTTAGCTTTGTGGCTACGCCTGTAAGTTCGATACCTGAGCAAGTGGTTTTGGCACTGTCGAAGACAACTGGCATTGTCACAGATGTAGGCGGCGTCAAGTCTTCTGTTGTCAATGCAGTTTCGAACGCACGATTTATTGGCGGACACCCGATGGCTGGTAGTGAATTGGCTGGTCTTGATGGCGCTGACGACGCTTTGTTTGAAGGCGCCGTTTGGGTGCTGACACCTTCGGTTGAATCTTCTGACGAGAGTTTCGAAAGTTTGGCAAAAATCATTCGCACACTCGGCGCAGAAATTGTTGTGCTTGACGCACAACGCCATGATCGGTTAGTCGCCGTGGTTAGTCACTTGCCGCACTTAACTGCGGCGACTCTAATGGGATTAGCGCACATAACTGCAGAAGAGCATGTAGCCGTGTTGCGTTTGGCTGCCGGTGGTTTTCGCGACATGACCCGAGTTGCATCTGGTTTGCCACAGATTTGGATTGATATCTGTCGCGAAAATCGATCTGCGATTTTGGACGCATTAGACGGAATGATTTCTGGTCTAACCGAAATGCGCGGAATAGTCGAATCGCAAGATAACCAAGCTCTGTTGACACGCTTGTCAACTGCGCGCAACGCGCGAGCGAATTTGCCGGGTCGGGTTCATGAACTTATGGACGTCTGTGAAGTGCGAGTGCCGATACCTGACCGTTCTGGCGCAGCGGCTGAAATATTCACCTTGGCTGCCGATCTGGGCGTGAATATTGCGAACTTTGAAGTGTCTCATTCGGTCGAAGGCGACCGCGGAATTCTCGTGCTGATAATCGATAAATCAAGTGCTGAGATGTTTCGCGGGGGGTTGATGGCGCGCAAGTTTCGTCCAAGTATTCAGACCGTGGCATGACAGCACGACGAATTCATAACTTAGTTTCAGTACCAGGGTCAAAGTCGATTGCGAATCGCGCACTTATCTGTGCGGCGCTTGCCAATTCTGAATCGGTAATCGAAAATTGCGCACCCGGAGACGACACCGAAGCAATGATCGATGCGTTGCGAATTTTGGGCGTTGGTGTTGAACGCGATAGCGACAAAGTTCGAATCTCAGGAAATCTCGATCTCGAGAACATTCGCGAGATGCAGCTGAATGCGAAATTAGCGGGCACAACATCGCGGTTTTTGACTGCCCTTTGCAGTTTGCGCGCCGGTGTCACAACAATTGATGGTGACGAACCGTTACGAACAAGACCGATGCACGACTTGCACTCGGCACTTCGCGATCTTGGCGCTCATGTGTCATCGATTAGTCATGAAGGATTCTTGCCCGTGCAGATATCTAGGGGTGCTCAATGGCAAGCGAAGGTCGCCGTGAGGGCGAACATGTCGAGTCAATTCACCAGCGCCTTGATGATGATTGCACCGCGATTGCCATCGGGGCTCGAGATTGTGCTCAGCCAAGACGTCGTGTCTCGCGGCTACATCGAAATGACAGTCTCTGTGATGCGGGCATTTGGAGCAAATACCGATTTTTCTGACAATCAAATCTGGGTTAGTCCGGGCGAATATCAAGGCACTAGTTTCACCGTTGAGCCAGATGCTTCATCGGCAAGTTATCCACTTGGTGCGGTGGCAATAAGTGGCGGCTCAGTGACAATCGCCGGTTTGTCACGCAACAGTTTGCAAGGCGACGTTGAATTTATTGATTTGCTGGCGCGCATGGGTTGCGATGTGTCTGAAAGCCACGAAGGACTGAGTCTTAATCGCGACAAAGAAAGACCTTTGCGTGGTGTCAATGTGAATATGTCGCAAATCAGCGATTGTGTGCCCACTTTGGCTGTGGTAGCGATGTTTGCCGAAACACCAACTCAAATCAGCGGGGTTGGTTTCATTCGCGACAAAGAGAGTGATCGAATCGGAGATTTGATCGGCGAGCTGCACAAATTGGGGGCAAACGTCAGCGAAACTCAAGATGGCATGGTTATTCAGCCAGGTGTTCTGCACGGCGCAAACCTTGAGACTCATCATGACCACCGTTTAGCGATGGCATTTGCGCTGATTCAGCGTGAAGTTGATGGTGTGATCGTCAATGACCCCGAAGTCGTAAGTAAAAGTTGGCCAAGATACTTTGATGTTTTGCCGTCGTTTTATAAATCGTAAACGAATATCTGCTGCGAATAATCGTCGCCAACGCTGACTGTGTTCTATAATCGGCTTTTACAGAAAAAGGAGTTTCGGTTTTGACACAAGCACGCGAGATTATGACTTGGGAGTCCTTTGGTGTCGCGAGTCGCGAATTGGCGATGAAAGTAGCCAAAGATGGCTATGAGCCTGACATCATTTTGGCAATTGCGCGCGGAGGTCTAATGGCCGCAGGTGCACTCGGTTATGCGCTCTCAGTGAAAAATACTTACACCTTGAATGTCGAGTTCTACACAGGTGTTGACGAGCGACTGCCGATACCAATTGTTTTGCCACCGGTACCAAATTTGGTTGACCTCAAAGACTCAAGAATTTTGATTGTTGACGATGTCGCTGATACTGGTCACACTCTGAAGTTGGTTAACGATTTCTGTCATGGTCAAGTGAAAGAGTCGCGCATTGCGGTGCTCTATGAAAAGCCACATTCAATCGTCAAGTGCGAATATGTCTGGAAGATGACCGACGAATGGATCAACTTTCCGTGGAGCGACAAAGAACCCGTGGCCAAGCGGGCCTTCGACGTTCGCGACGCTTGATCGTCGCAAAGTTTTTTTCGCGCTGATTTAATTACTCGGCCAAAACAGTCAAGGCTGCGTTTTTGCCACTCGCACCCCAGACACCCGCGCCCGGAAATGTCGCCGCGCCGGTCAAATAAAGCCCCTTGATTGGTGTGCGATAGCGAGTTAGTTCTGGTTGCGAATTGAGAAGTGCCGCGAGTGGGCCGCCGCTAAAACTTGTGGCGTGACCTTTGGGTAAGAAAAATTCTGATTCGTAGTGGGCTGGTGTCATGCATCGCCAGTCGGCAATTGAATTCATGAAACCCGGCTCAACTAGCTGCGAAAATTTCTCAAGCCAGCGATAAGGCTCGGTGTTGCTTGACCAACCACCTTTAAAAGAAAACGGTGTGAACAGAGCCTCAAGACTAAATACTTGGTCGGTTGAGTTAGTCATTGACGGGTCAAGAATTGACGGCAAGTTGACGAGCATTGCTGGCAGGTCAAGAATTTCGCCACGTGAAATCATTTCAAAACCACGATGTAATTCGTCAGTAGTTGGGGTGACAATCATTGTCGGCGAGAGTGGTTCGACACCGAGATCGTTGAACAATTTTGTATCAAGGTTTGTGTATCGCGGCTTGGCTGTAATGCGAGCATCAATTTTCGATTCGTAGCCCTCGTAGTGGGGGGCTGCCCGCCACTTTTCAATCATCGGTTTGGCGCTTGAGGGTGGGTTCTTCAACCACTTTAAGAACGTGTCGTGTGGGTTGCACGCAGACACGACGCAGTCGGCGAGAATTTCAGTGCCGTCGCTAAGTACGACGCCGCGTACACGAGATCCTTCACAAAGAATTTGGGCGACTTTTGTGCTGGTCATTACAACACCCGAATTCGATTCGATGCTGCGCCGCAATGAAATCGGCACCATGCCGCTGCCACCAATTGGTCTACCCACTTTTGAAACGTGACGCATCGCATAGGTGAGTGCACCAAGACCTGTGCCTGGTGTGTGTGGTGATACTCCCCAAACTGTTGGGCCCGTGACGAGTGCTGGGCCGATGAGCAATTCTGATTTGAAATATTTTCGAAGGACTTGGGCCGACGAGAGTTTGCTCCAACGCAACATTGTGGTGACGCCACGGCCGCGGCGAGAAATAACTTTGCCAATCAATG
>CANLHV010000018.1 GCA_947490975.1 Acidimicrobiaceae bacterium | reverse complement strand
TTCGACAAGGCTCAGATTCCGTCGTTCGAAACAATGGAGCAGATCCAATACGTTTCACAGAGCGCCGCAATTCCGGCATTGAAGACTGGCAAGCTTGACTCGATTCACTTGCTTTACGGCAATGAGGCAGACACGCTTCCAAAGGCAAAGTTCTACAAGACTTTGGTACCAACCTGCGGTGGTTTGCACATGCACATGCGCGCTGACATCGGTCAATTGACCGACAAGCGTGTTCGTGAAGCAATCGCATTGACGCTTGACCGAACCGCCTACATCAAGGGCGTTCTTGGCGGCTATGCACTGATCGCAAACGACTCAGTAATGGACTCGTTCCCAACTGCTGACAAGTCAGTGCCGCAGCGAAATAAAGATATCGCTCGCGCAAAAGCACTTCTCGCTGAAGCAGGCGTGCCGAACGGTTTCAAAGTAACTCTTCAGAGTTGGAAACGCGATGACATCGACAAGTTCACACAATTTGTTAAGTCATCATGCAAAGAAATCGGCATTGACGTAACTGTTGATCTTGACGGTTCAGACGGTGGTGGTGCCCGTTGGTACGCCTACTCGGTTTACCCATCGGTCAAGGGCTCAAAGGTCAAAAACAAGGGTGAATGGCTTGCTAGCGAATTCGGCATTGCTGAATGGGCTGGCCGTCCAACTCCAGACGAGTATCTCACTCGTGAATGGAAGTCAACCGGCGACTGGAACCCGCATTACCTTGATGCGCCAGAACTTGACGCAGCAATTGATGCATGGACATCGGCCCTTACGCCAGCCAAGAAGAAGGCTGCAAGTTCAGCAATTCAAAAGGCTGCTCTTAAGTACACACCAATCATTGTTGTTTACAACGAAACTCGCGTTTCGGTGACATCAAACAAGGTGAAGGGTGTCGAGTTCAACCAGCAAGGTGCAAACTGGACTACAGGTAAGAACGCTTAATAGCGAATTCATACTTCAGAATTAAAAAAAGAGACCGGCCTAGAGAACTAGGTCGGTCTCTTTTTGTTTTTTGTGTAAGTCAAGAGGGTTAAAGGTGTCGTTGCTAAACTTAAAAGTTCTATGTTGAGATTTATCGTCAAGCGAATCGGGCTTTCGATCTTGACGCTCGTCATAGTTTCGTTAATCGTCTTTTTGATGACCTCGATCATGCCGGGTGATATTGCCAAGCAGATTCTTGGCAGAGACGCAACCCCTGAGGCGTTCGAAATTTGGAACAAAGAAAAAGGTTTTGATAAGCCGCTTGTCGTGCAATACAGCCGCTGGATGGGTGGGGTTTTGACAGGCGACCTGGGCACATCTCTGCAGTATGAAATGCCTGTCGCAGAGATTTTGGCCCCGGCGGCCAGCAAGTCTGCTCAATTGGCAATTGTTGCGCTGTTGTTGATCGCACCGATCAGCATTTTGGGTGGCATCGCTGCGGCAATGAATCGTGGCAAGAAGGTCGACCGTGCATTAACAGTTGGTGGTTTGTCGGCTGCTGTGATTCCAGAATTTGTGTGGGCAGTTGTGTTGATTCTTGTGTTTGGTGTAGCGATTCAGGTTTTTCCGGTTTCGGCGTTTCCTGATGAAGAGAATCCGAATCTGATCAGCAGTATTTATCACTTGATTTTGCCGTCGATTGCGTTGTTGTTTGTTTTGTTTGGCTACATCTCTCGAATTACTCGAGCGGGTGTTATCGAGGCGCTTGATTCTGATTACATGCGTACAGCAGTGCTTAAGGGTTTGTCTAGAAAAACAGCAGTGTTTAAGCACGTTTTGCGCAACGCACTTTTGCCGACGATTGCCGTTATCGCAACTCAGGTGCCATATCTTGCGGGTGGTCTGATCGCCATTGAGCGTGTATTCAACTACCCAGGTTTTGGCAACATTCTGCTCGACGCTGTGATTGCGCGAGACTTTCCGTTGTTGCAATCAGCCGTGTTTTTAACAGGTGTTGTGATCATCGTCTTTCAATTGATCGCAGACATTTTATTCGCAGTTCTTAACCCGCGAATTCGACAAAAGGTGACAGAATGACCGACGAATCAGCAAAGCAAGCCCAACAAACTGTGCTCAGTGAGCGCCTTGCCGTATTAAAAAAGAATAAGGCGTTTATCGTCGGCGCCGCAATCTTGGGCTTTTGGGTATTTAGCGCAATTTTCGGCAAGCTGATTGCTCGCTACGACCAAGACTTCATGGACTATGAATACATCAATTCGGCGCCGTCTGGCAAGTATTGGTTTGGCACCGACAGTAACGGGCGAGATGTTTACTCACGCGTAATTGTTGGCTCACGAATCATCATCGTCATTTCATTTCTCGCAACTCTGTTGGGCGCTTTTATTGGTGCGTCACTTGGCTTGGCGGCCGGTTATCTCAAGGGCAAATTCGACATGGTGTTAATGCGTATTCTTGAGGCAATTTCGGCAATTCCGGTGATCATTATTGCGCTATTGGCCGTTGCGGCGATCGGTCGATCATCTTCGATCATCACCATCTTGATTATTGGCTTTATCTTTACGCCAAACGTGGCACGCACTGTGCGCGCCGCGGTATTGGGTGAATCAGAACTTGAGTACGTCGCAGCAGCAAAATTGCGCACCGAAAAAACTGCACATATCTTGTTTCGAGAAGTTCTACCGAACGTGTTGCCGACATTGATTGTTGAATTCACCGTGCGACTCGGATACGCAATTTTCGCAGTCGCGACGCTCTCGTTTTTGGGTGCAGGTCTCGAAGCGGGCTCACCAGACTGGGGCACCCAAGTTGCAGACACTTGGTCGCTGATTTTTACAAACGTTTGGTGGCCGACTCTGTTTCCATCGCTGGCCATCGCGTCAGTTGCTGTAAGCATCAACTTGATCTCTGATGCTTTGTTAGAGGTCTTTGAGTTATGACCACAACGCCAACGCTTGAATTGCGCAATCTCGAAGTCGCCTACACCGTTCGCGGCATCGACCGACAAGTTCTACGCGGTGTTTCGTTTTCGATCGCGCCTGGCGAGGCGTATGGCCTAGTCGGCGAATCTGGTTGTGGCAAGTCGACTGCTGCGTTTGCGGCAATGCGCTATCTGCCAAGAAACGGCAAAATCACCAGCGGTTCAATTCTCTTTGAAGGCAAAGACATCGTCGATATCAATGATGATGAAGTAGCAAAACTTCGTCGGTCGGCGATTTCGATGGTTTATCAAAACCCTGCCACCGCGTTGAACCCAACGATTCGCATCGGCAAGCAGATCGCCGAAGTGTTCGAATTGAACGGCGTCTCAAGTGCTGATGCAATGATGATGGCCGAGCAAGCATTAACAAAAGTGCAAATTGCCGACCCTGCGCGAGTTATGCGACGCTATGCGCACCAATTGTCAGGCGGTATGGCTCAGCGCGTGGTTATCGCAATGGCGTTGGCATCTAATCCACGGCTATTAGTAATGGATGAACCAACGACGGGTCTTGACGCCACTGTTGAGGCTGAAGTTCTTGATTTGGTGCGCGAGTTGCGTCGCGACACTGGCACCGCGGTTTTGTTTATCAGTCACAACCTCGGTGTGATTCGCAATATGTGCGATCGGGTCGGTGTGCTTTATGCGGGCGCGCTTGTTGAGCAAGGCGCCACATCTGAATTGTTTTCGAACCCGAGCCACCCGTACACGGTCGGCTTGCTGCGATGCATACCGCGTGGTGGTTTGCACAAGAACACCGATCGTTTAGACACAATTCCGGGTACGCCGCCAGCGCTTGGCACAAACTTTGATGGCTGTGTTTTTGCCGCACGTTGTTCATTGGCTGATGATAAATGCCGAACACAGTTGCCCGAAATGGTGACGATTAATGGTTCGCATGTTGCGCGATGCTTTCACAGTGATAAAGCCGGCTCAATGCCACGCTCGATCGAACAAATTGAATATGCACCGCAGACGACAAGTCATAAGACTCAAGTTGGCGACACGTTACTAAATATCAGTCATTTGTCGAAAGTCTTCAATCAAGACGGTCACAAAGTTCGCGTGATTAACGATGTATCTCTGACACTTGGTGTTGGAGAAACTCTTGGTCTTGTGGGTGAGTCGGGCTCGGGTAAAACAACAATCGCCAAACTTGTGCTTGGTTTAACACCGCCTGAAGAGGGTGGTGTCGTAACGCTCGATGGCAAAGGTCTTGCTAAAACATTAAATCGTCGCGATGTTGCCGATGTAGGCGCAATGCAGATTGTGTTTCAAAACCCAGATCAGGCCTTAAATCGTCGCCACAGTGTGACACGAATCGTGAGCCGAGCAGTAGAGCGATTGCGCAAATTCAGTTTGGCTGCAGCGCTAGAGCGTGCTCACGAGTTGTTGTCGGGTATGCGTGTCGATGCATCGCTTCATAGTGTGCGACCAGTGCAACTATCTGGTGGCTTGAAACAGCGTGTGGCTATTGCTCGCGCGTTTGCCGGTGCGCCACAAATTGTTGTGTGTGACGAGCCAACTTCGGCACTTGATGTGTCGGTTCAGGCTGCGATTTTAAATTTGTTGGTCGACTTGCAGAAAAAAGATCAGACAAGTTTCATTTTCATTTCGCACGATCTGGGCGTGGTGCGGTATATCTCTGACAAAATCGCAGTGCTTTATCTCGGTCGCGTCGTCGAATTTGGCACTTCGCAGCGTGTATTCACTGGGCCATTCCACCCGTACACCGAGGCGCTGTTGTCATCAGTGCCGAATATCGATGGGTCGACACGCAAGCGAATACCGCTGACTGGTGTCGTGCCAAGCCCGAGTAATCCGCCAAGTGGTTGTGTGTTGAACCCACGCTGCCCACGCAAGGCAGGTTCGGGTTATGAGACTCTTTGCGAAACTGAAGAGCCGAACTTGACCGAGGTTGAACCCGGTCACTTCATGCGTTGCCATGTGCCGATGGCAAAACTCAAGCAACTGCAGAGCTAACTTGCAAGCGCCTTACGGCGACAAATGTTGTTGATCGGTTAGTGCTTATGCACGCATGCGCGAACCTGATGGGTCGAGCACTGGTTCTAGTTGTAGCGATGCCGGTCGCATGTTGCCGATGATTTCAATTTCGAAACCTGTCGTGCCTGGCTTGGCTAATTCTGCAGGTATATAGCCCAATGCCAGCGACACACCGCTGTAGTGGGCGTAACCGCCACTGGTTATCCAGCCGACGACTTTGCCGCCATGAAAGACGGGCTCATCACCGATGACATCTGCTGGTCGTTCTTTGTCAACATCAACAGTGAACATCACAAGTTTGCGAGCGGGGCCAGTTTTCATTTCGGCCTCGACTGCAGCACGACCGATGAATTCGTGGTCGAACTTCATCGCGCGCTCCATGCCTGCTTCTAGAGGTGTGTAGATCGGTCGATATTCTCTGAACCACGTGCCGAAGTTTTTTTCGAGGCGCATCGTGATGAGAGCCCTGAAACCAAACAGGCGCATGTCGAACTCTTTGCCCGCGTCCCAAATTAGGTCAAACAGATAGCGCTGATATTCGGGGGCGATCCAGATCTCGTAGCCGAGGTCACCGGTGTATGTCATGCGTGACAACCAAACCGGTGCATTGCCGATGTTGACTCGGCGAAAACTCATAAACGGAAAATCTTTTGTCGTCAACGAAGTGCCGGTGAGCTTTTGCAAGACATCACGCGATCGCGGACCGGCAACAGTAAGACCGACCATTGAAAGCGCCAGAGTTTCGAAGCGAATCGGCGAGTTCTTCGGCAAGTGCGCCAAGAACCAGCGCGGATGGTGAATTTCGGCGGCTTGAGATCCGAATAAAAAGAACTCTTCTTCGCCGATGCGCGAGATTGAGAACTCTCCAACTATTTTGCCTTCGGGGTTGAGCATTGCAGTCAGAACCGTGCGACCAATCTTTGGCAGCGCATTCGTAAACAAACCTTGCAGCCATGATGCTGAGCCAGCGCCACTGACTTTGTATTTGGCAAAGTTTGATGCTTCAGAAAAGCCGACACGCTCGCGAACTGCCCGCGACTCTTCGCCGACATTATTGAACGCATTCGATCTGTAGAAAGTGACATCTTCGATCGGCTCTTTGCCTTTATCTTGAAACCACAACGGATGTTCGAGACCAAAACCAACACCCATGACGGCGTTATGGGCAATCAAACGGTCGTAAATCGGTGTCGTGTGCAATGGTCGTGCTGCTGCAAGTTCTTCGTTCGGAAACGTGATGCGAAATCGACGCGAATAGTTTTCACGAACTTTTGCGTTGGTGAATTCGAGCGTTGCGTAGTCGCCATAGCGAGCGACATCCATACCCCAGATATCTGCGCCGGGGTCGCCATGAACCATCCAGTTGGCCAGCGACAAGCCCACGCCACCGCCTTGTGAGAGACCAGCCATGACTGCACACGCAGACCACATGCCAGGCATACCTTTGATCGGGCCGACCAACGGGTTGCCGTCGGGCGAGAATGTGAACGGACCATTGACGAATTTTTTGATGCCTGCACGTCCAACAGCAGGGAAGTGAGCAAAGCCTCGCTCGAGTTCTGGGGCAATGCGCTCAAGGTCATGTGGCAATAGTTGAAACACGAAGTCCCATGGAGTTTCTTTTGGTGACCATGGACGATTGTTTTGCTCATATGTGCCGAGCAAGATGCTTTGACCTTCTTGGCGGGCGTAAATTTCGCCAGCGAAGTCGATCATGTGCGGCAACTCTTTGCCGTTGACACGGTTGAACTCAATGACTTCTTCCATCGGTTCGGTCATTAAATAGTGGTGCTCCATTGCCAATACTGGAAGTTCAATGCCGCACATACGGCCGACTTCGCGAGCCCACAGACCGCCGGCGTTCACGACATGTTCGGCGTGAATCGTGTGGTCTTTGTCGGTGATGACATCCCAGGTGCCGTCAGGGCGATGGTTGAGAGCAGTGACCCAAGTGTTTGTATAAACCTCGGCGCCACGATTTTTCGCGCAGATCGCGTAAGCGTGTGTAACACCATAAGGGTCGACACTGCCTTCGTCTTCGTCGTAAAGCGCACCGACAAAATATTTCTCTTCAAGCAGCGGGTTCAAAACTTTTGCTTCTTTGATTGAGATGATCTCCATTTTCATGCCGAGATAGCGACCACGAGCATGAGCCATTTTTAGCCAGTCGAGTCGCTCGGGTGTGTCTGCAAGTTGAATGCCACCTGGCAGGTGAATGCCGCAGTTCTGGCCAGATTCTTTTTCGATTTCTTTGTAAAGATTGACCGTGTATTGCTGCAAGCGAGCCACGTTAGGGTCGCCGTTGAGGGTGTGCATGCCACCTGCGGCATGCCAGGTTGAACCAGCGGTGAGTTCTTTACGTTCGACTAAGACAACGTCTGTCCAGCCTGCTTTGGTGAGGTGATAAAGCACCGAGGCGCCGACTACGCCGCCACCGATCACGACAACTCTTGCTGAGGATTTCATTTCACTTACCTTTCGTGTTTTTTCAATTTCTCAAATTAAAAATCTGTCGCGACGCCACCTTCGGCGACGCGACGCTTGACAAATGCTTGCAGTTCTTCTCTGGCCACGGGGTCGATCGCTGGCGTTTGATATGCCTCGAGCCAAGTCTTGGCGAGTTCGGTTGTCTTGGTTACAGCAGTCGGGCTGCCACCTTCTTGCCAACTTTCGTAGTTGCGCCAATCTGAGATCATCGGCTTATAGAAAGCATCACGAAAACGATCTTGCGTATGTTGAACGCCAAAGAAGTGACCACCCGGGCCGACTTCGCCGATTGCTTCGTGGGCGAGCGTTGCTTCGTCAACAACTATCGGTTCGAGATATGCCGCGACCATGCCCATAAGGTCGGCATCAAGAACGAACTTTTCAAGCGACGAGTGCAAGCCGCCTTCCATCCATCCTGCGCCGTGCATTACAAAATTCACGCCACCTTGCACCGCGCCCCATAGAGAGAACACGCTTTCGTAAGCAGCTTGTGCATCAAGAGCGTTTGCAGCACAAACATTGCTTGAGCGATACGGCACTTTGTAGCGTCGCGCAAGTTGACCGCCAGCCATCGCAGTGCGCATATATTCGGGTGTGCCAAACGCGGGTGCACCCGACTGCATGTCAACATTGCTGGTGAAGCCACCGTATGCAACTGGCGCACCAGGTCGCACAACTTGGGTGAACACCATGCCAGCAAGTGCCTCGGCGTTTTGTTGTGAGAGCGCGCCCGCCAATGTGATTGGCGCCATTGCGCCAGCCAACGTGAACGGTGTGATGATAATTATTTGATTGCGCGACGAGAACTCCATAATGCCTTGCAACATCGGTGTGTCAAGTCGCAACGGCGACGAAGAGTTGATGATGCTGAACACAGAAGGTTCGCGGTCGAGCGTCGCGTCGTCAACTTGGCGGGCAATTCGACACATCTCGAGCACGTCTTGGTTGCGTTGGCGGCCGAGGCTGTAGCAATGAATTGCTTTGTCGGTCATTGTGAGCAAGTCATATGTAGTTTCGATGTGGCGAATCGAGGCGTGAAGATCGATTGGCTCAACTGGGTAGCCGCTGTTGAAGTGAATGATGTTGAAGACTTGAGTCAGTTTGAGGAGTTCTTGAAAATCGGCGCGAGTGCCTGGGTGGCGCACGCCGTCGAGGCCGATGAAGTTCGGAGTGCTGGCCACCGAGCCGAAGGCCATCCAATTGCCGCCGATATTTAGCGTGTGCGCCGGATTGCGAGCATGAAGTTTGAATTCGCTTGGGCAAGTCTTAATAGTTTCAAGCACCATTTCAGGATCAAACCGCACGCGCTCGTTCTCAACTTTCGCGCCGGCTTTCTTCATGAGTTCGCGCGCGTCGGGGTCGAGAAAGTCCATGCCGTAGTCGGAGAGAATTCGCAGACTTGCCAAGTGAATCGACTCGAGTTCGTCATCGCTGAGCACCTTGGTTGGCTCGTAGCGCATGCGTGGTTGCTTGAAAGGCTTTTGCTCTGGAAGTTTGACTTCGGTGCTTGAGGTGCGAGCGCGACCGCGACGTCGGTTTGGCTCAAGACTCTCGGTAGTCACGAGATAAGACTCTAGTTTTCTTCGGTCTAAGCCCGAGCATTTTGTCGGGATTTATGGTCTTTGAAGACTATTTATTTTGACGGCGGCGAATCTCTGCCGAGATCGCAGGCACGACTTTGTGTAGATCACCAATAACGGCATAGCCCGCCTTGGTGACAATGTTCGCTTGTGCATCTGTATTGATGGCCAAAATATTTTTTGACGCCATCGCCCCAACCCAATGCTGAATGGCGCCTGAGATGCCGCACGCGATGTAAATATCTGGGGCAATTCGTGTGCCGGTCTGGCCGACTTGGTCGGTGTGATTGCGCCAGCCGTTATTCGTGACTGCGCGCGAACAACCAACAACGCCGTTGAGCAGAGACGCAAGTTCTTCAAGTGGCGCAAATGCCTCAGCCGATCCAACACCGCGACCGCCACTGACCACGACAGGCGAGGTTGCAAGAGTGACGCCAGCGACTCGTTCGACGCGATCTTGTACAAAACTTTGCGAAACGCTCTCGTCGAGTTGTACTTCAATTGTTGAAATAGTTGCAGGCGAAGTTGCAAGTTCTTCTTGTGGTTCAACGACATGATTAGCAAGAGTCACGAACTTTATTGACGCGTCTACTTGTGCCTCTTCAAGTAGCGAACCACCCCAACGAGTGCGGACAACTTTTAATGGCTGTGAGCCGTTGAAGTCTTTATCGAACTCTGAGCAGTTCATCGCAGCGGGCAGGTCAAGGCGAGCAGCTGCTTGCGCGATTATCTCGTGCCCTCGTTCGGTGCCCGTGCCAATGACAACACTTGGTGAAATTTTGCGCACAACCTGGGCGATTGACTCGCCCCAGGCTTCAGGACCAAAGTCTGTGAGCATCGCGTTGTGAGCCTGGTGTACGGTCGACGCACCAAAATTTGCAACAGTTTCGCTGAGACGATCTGCGTTGGCGCCGATTGTGAGAGCTTCGAACTTTGTGTTCATTTGTTTGGCGAGATTTCGTGCAGCCGTCAGCACGCCAAGCGAAGCACTGGTCATTGTGCCGCGATCATGTTCGACTACAGCAAGAACCGTCACTTGAATACGCCTAACTCTTCGAGAAGATCAACAACTCTTGGTGCGGCTTCTGGACCATTGCCAAGAATTATGGTGTTGCTGGCGCGCTCGGGTGGTCGACGAAGCGTGATTAGTTTTAATCCACCAGATTCACCAGACGATTCTGATCTGTCGATCGCAACTTTTTTGGATGCAAGACGACCCTTCATGGTCGGGTAACGCGGCAAATTGATGCCTTCTTTGATGCCAACACAAGCAGGCATTTTCAACTTGTAAATCTCGACACCAGCATCACTTTCGCGACGAACGACAGCAACACCATTATCAATTTCGAGGCCCTTTGCGCCATTGACAATTGGTCGTGTGAGCTTTAGTGCCGCTCGAACGCCAACTTGATAACCGCATGAGTCTGCAGATTCGTTGCCGAACAAAACCAAATCGTATTTTCCGTTTGCTGCTTCAAGGTTGCTAATCACTTGGGCGATCGCCTGAGCAGTTTTTTGCGGATCCCAATCTGTTGTATCGATTGGCACGAGAACTGCTTTGGTTGCGCCAACGCTGACAGCGGTTCGCAATTGCTCTTCGGCCTCGGCTGGCCCGAGGGTAAGCACAGTGACATCGCCACCATGTTTTTCGATCAACTGAACTGCTTGTTCGACCGCGCATTCTTCGTGCGGACTGACGGTGAAGCCCAAAAATGCAGTATCAACTTGTTGACCATCGCTGGTGATGTTGATACGTGCGCCAGGGGCTGGCACGCGTTTGACGCATACGAGAATGTTCATTGCAAGTTAATTTTCGACTAGCTCTTCATGCGTGCATCGGTTGGGTCAAACAATGGTTGACTGCCGACGCGTGCAACGCGCACTGGGAAGAGTTCGTTCATGTACATAACTCGAAGTTCGTTGCCTTCGACTGCATGTTCTGGAGTCAAGTAGGCGAGCATCAAGTATTTGCCCAGTGATGGCGCGGCACCTGCGGTTGTAACGCGTGAGACACGACCCTTGGCATCGACAATTCGCTCACCAGACTTAGTCAAGATCGGCTCGTTGCCACCAGTTGGATAGCGCTTGATGCCAGCCTTGCTTGTGTTGTCGATCATTTCGAGAGTGCACATAATTGCACACGGCTTTTCTTCGCGTGCTTTCATGTATGCAGCCTTACCAATGAAATCAGCCGACTTAACTTTCGGTCGATTGAGGCCAGCCTCTACTGGGTTGTATTCGCTCTCAAGTTCAGCGCCCATCAATCGGTAGCCCTTTTCAATTCGACCAGTTACGGCGTAAACGCCCATACCGACTGGGATGACGTCGAACTCTTCACCGGCTTTTGCGATTGAGTCCCACAAACGAAGACCGTGCTCCATTTTTGTGTAGACCTCCCAACCGTTTTCTCCGACATAAGAAATTCTGAACATCGTTGCCGGCACGCCATCGATCAGAACCTCACGAACTGAACCGTACGGAAAGTTCTTTTGCGATACATCAAACGGAACAAGTTTGCCTTCGGCGTTGATGTTTTGCGTCGCCTTAGCCATTGTCTTTTCGGCATTCGGACCCCAAACACCGATTGTGCAAAGCGCGCTTGACATGTCGGTGAACGTCACTGAACCGTCTTGTGGCATGAACTTTGAGAACCAATATTTGTCGCGACCGCCATCGAACGCTCCGGTAATAACTCTGAAGTGTTGGTCAGCAAGACGCATGATTGTTAGGTCGCCTCGAAACCCACCACCTTGGGTGAGCAGTGGTGTGTAGACCGAACGACCAACAGGTACATCAACATTGTTGACACATACATATTGCAAGAAATCAACCACACCTGGTCCGGTGAAATCGAATTCGTTGAACGCTGTGAGGTCGACCATGCCGACCGACTCGCGCATTTGAAGATGCTCAGCGTTTGTAATCGGTGACCACCATCGAGCGTCCCACTCGTGTGGTCGCGACTCACAAGCGGCTTTGAACTTGCTGACCAACTTTTCGTTTGAGGCGAACCACTGTGGTCGCTCCCAGCCGCGGGCATCAAAGAATGTTGCACCGGCTGCTTCTTCGCGTGGGTAGAACGGGCTACGACGCATATTTCGCTGCGTCGCCCATTGCTCTCGTGGGTGAACAATGCCGTAGGTCTTGTTGAAGTGCTCATCGCACCGCGCATAAATGTGGTGTTCAGTTTTTTCGTGAGGGTAGAAGCGCGAAATATCTGACGAGTGTGGATCGCACAGATGTGGATATCCGTATGTCATCCATTCGGCAATAAGTTGGGCGATGCCCGGGCCTTCTTTGATCCAAACTGCAGCAGCCGACCAAAGGTTTTTCACTTCGACTGTTTCGCCAAGAACTGGCATCGCGTCTGGTGTCAATGAAAGCAAACCGTTGATCGCATATTTGATCTCAGCGTCACCGAGCATCTCCATAAGTTCAATTGCTTGCTCCATTTGCGGATCAAAGTCATCTTGCGTGAGTGGCAACTCGGTAGGCGAGAGTGCCGATGCTTCGTTTGACGGAATATCGTCTGGGTGCATGAAAATTGCGCGGTGTGCGTAACTGCCAACTTCCATAGAGCCAGCTGTTTGACGCTCGTAGCAGAAAGTATCCATGTCGCGAATAATTGGATAAGCAACTTCGGCGTTTGACTTTTGCAAAATGTCAATTGGGCCGACGTCTGCCATTTGGTGAACTGCAGGTGTCAACGGAATATTTGCACCCGCCATTTTCGCGATTCGTGGGCTCCAGACGCCGCATGCAACAACTACGTACTCTGCTTCAATGCGACCTTTGTTGGTGACGACTGCTTTGATTGTGCCGTTTTCAACTTCGAGATCTAGCACTTCTGTGTTTGCGTACACGCTCAAATTGCCGGCTTTGACTGCGCTCTCACGCATAAGTGTGCCGGTTTGCAACGAGTCGACAACCGAGACGCTCGGCGTGTAGTAGCCGCCCAGAATAATGTCTTCGTTGATGAACGGCACAAGTTCTTTAACTTCTGCTGGCGACAATAGTTTTGCATCGATGCCCCAAGATTTTGCCGACGTCATACGACGATTAAACTCTTCGAGACGTTCTGGATTGCGGGCGACTTCGATGCCACCGCAGGTGTTGTTCATGCCGAGTTCGATGTATTGCTGCTGTGACGCAAGTGTTAGCAGTGCCATCTCTTTGTTGTGATCAGTTGGGAAGATGAAGTTTGAGGCGTGACCAGTCGAGCCGCCTGGGTTCGGCAACGGACCTTTGTCGATTTGCACCATGTTTGTCCAACCGAGTTTTGAAAGATGGCCAGCCAAACAGTTGCCGACAATGCCGGCGCCGATGATTACGCACTTTGCTGACTTTGGAAATTCGCTCATTTTGCCCCCACTAATTTTCGTAGCTATCTATCTGGTGATATATCATCACGATATCACTCGGATAGGATTCAATCCAAATGGCTAAAGAGTCTTTAAGCGAGCAGGCATATCGGCTTATTCGAGACATGATCGTTCGCCTCGAATTAACCCCAGGGGCAGTCGTGCGTGAAGACGATCTTCAAGAACGTCTCGAGATTGGTCGTACTCCAATTCGTGAGGCTTTGCAGCGTCTGGCCCGCGATCAGTTCTTGGTTGTGATTCCACGCAGAGGAATGATCGTTTCGAATATTGATATCGCAGAATTGTCGACGCTTTACGAAACTCGAGCAATTCTTGAACCTTATGTTGCGCGCTTGGCATGCGAACGCGGAACCGCAGATCACTGGAAGCAGATGCGCAAAGTTTTAGATAGGGCGAAGAAACAGGCGTCTACAGCGCAAGATCAAATTCAATTTGATGCACAATGTCATGAGATCGTTTGGGAAGCGGCCGGAAATCGCTTTCTTACAGACACTCTCGACGTTTTGTATGCGCAGAGTGATCGGTTGTGGCATATGTATTTGTCAGATGTTGCCGACATGGGTCATGCGCTTGACGAACATGATGAGATTCTTGCGGCGCTCGAATCTGGCGATAGCGAACTGGTTTACAAACTCTCAGCGGCACATGTGAGAAGTTTCGACGCACAAGTTCGCGATGCCGTGCGCAAACGTCTCGAACTCACCAGTTCTTAGTTTTATTGAGTGCTGAGGCTGGCGCGAAATTCGCCTTCGCGCATTTTTTCTTGAATCTCTTTAGGTGGCTCATCTAGTTTCTCGAGCGTGACACCAATAATTCGAGCGGTGCACTCATAATTGTGTGGATAAGGGCCGACCGGCGAACCTGTGTCGACACCAATGTCAAATGTTTCGCCGCTCATCGAAAAAACGAGCGGCACAGTTTTTTCGATGCGACCGGTTGCGACTTGAGAATTGTCAACCAATAGCGAAACAGTGCCACCTGCTCCGAAGCCGCCGTCGTATGAAAACAGAACTTCGATTGCATGCTTGCCGACATTCAGCGACTCTGCACTGCTAAATGAGAAATGTTCGTGGCCGAACCAGTTGTAATGAAACACGGCCCGCGCTTTGTCGTCGAGATAGAGCGACCAACCAGCCATGTTGCCGCCTTGACAGGCGATAACGCCGTGATTTGATTTGCTAATGATTTCAACTTCGGCGCTAATGCGATATGAACAATTTTTTAGGTTGAGCACCGAACTCTCTGGCATTCGGGTATGCGCAGTTGAGTATTTGATTTTTTTGAAGCCATCAAGCGAATGAGGCACAGCGAAATCGCCGTTACGCGGTGAGCCAGGGTCGCGAAGCGGGTAAATGCCGTATTCAAATGCTTGCTTGTCGAACAGTGTCTGAAGTTCTTTGAGTTTTTCTGGGTGAGTGTCAGCGAGGTCTACTGCCTGTGAAAAGTCTTTTTCGATGTTGTAGAGCTCCCAACGTTCTTGCGGGCCGTCAAATTCAAAGCCTTGGAGTCGTATCCATGGAAGGCGACCATGAAAACAAGACGCGATCCAGCCGTCGTTATAAATGGCGCGGTTTCCCAAGATTTCGAAATATTGCGAAGTATGAGTGCTCGGAATACTGGCATTGTCGAACGAATATTTCATCGAAGTGCCATGTATTGGCATTTGTTCGATGCCGTTGACAAAATCTGGCGGAGCAATGCCTGCAACGTCATAAATCGTGGGTGCGATGTCAATAACGTGATGAAACTGCGAACGCAATTCGTTGGTTGCAGTTATTTGCTTCGGCCACGAAATTGCAATTGCGTTACGGGTGCCGCCGAAGTGCGATGCAACTTGTTTCATCCATTGAAACGGTGAGTCGAGAGCCCATGCCCAACCAACATTGAAATGGTTTTCGCATTTTGCAGTGCCGAAATCGTCGATGTGCTCGAGAAGCCACTCTGGATCTTCGGGTACACCGTTTTGAAACGAAGGTGCACTCCACGCGCCGTGAATAGTGCCTTCTGCGGATGCGCCATTGTCGCCGGTGATGTAAATGACCAAAGTGTTTTCGGCAATTTCGAGTTCATCTAAAGCGTCAATCACACGTTTGATTTGCGCATCTGTGTGAGCGAGAAAGCCAGCGAATACTTCCATGAGTCTGCGCGCGATCGGCCGGTAACGCTCTGGGTATTCATCCCATGAAGGAATTTGCTCGGGTCGAGTTGTCAGTGCTGTGTCGCCTGGAATTACGCCAAGTTTTATTTGTCGCTGGTAGATCTCTTCGCGAAGTTCGTCCCATCCACCATCAAATTTGCCTTTGTATTTTTCGATCCACTCAGTTGGCACATGATGTGGCGCGTGAACAGCGGGCGTCGAGAAGTAGCAAAAGAAAGGTTTATTCGGCGAAGACGCTTTTTGACGGTGCATCCATTTGATTGCTTGGTCAGCCAGATCTTCAGTCAGGTGATAATCGGCATTGTCAAGATGTGGTGAGATCGGTGTCGTTTGATCGTAAACAGGTGGCTCGTATTGCGAAGACTCAGCGCCCATGATTCCGTAGAAGCGATCAAAGCCGAGACCAGTTGGCCATCGGTCGAATGGTCCGGCTGGGCTTTGCTCCCATGAGGGTGTCAAGTGCCATTTGCCAAAACAGGCGGTGCTGTAGCCAGACATACGCAGAACTTGAGCAACTGTCGCCGACTCAGGCGGAATCGCACTGTCATAACCAGGAAACGAATTGGCAATTTCAGTGATGCCGCCCATATGCACTGTGTGATGATTGCGGCCAGTCAACAAAGCGGCTCTAGTAGGTGAGCAAAGCGCAGTCGTATGAAATTGGTTGTAGATCAAACCACGTTGCGCAACTTTGTCGAGACCCGGTGTTGCAACCGGTCCACCGAAGTTGCCAAATGAGCCGAAACCGACATCGTCGAGCATTATTAGCAAGATGTTTGGTGCGTCGTGCGGTGCTTGTGGATTTGTCAGTTTTCTCGGGGTTGACTGCGGGATTGTCTT
>CANLHV010000017.1 GCA_947490975.1 Acidimicrobiaceae bacterium | reverse complement strand
AACGAAGTGACATCGATTTCTTAGTTGACTTAGATCCAGGCGTCGGCCTGTTAGAAATGATTGGACTCGAGTTGAAACTTAAAGATTTGCTTGGTGTCAAAGTTGATCTTGGCCCAGCACGATTATTAAAGCCGAATTTGCGTGACGAAGTGTTCGCTCATGCAGTTGCCCTTTGAGCCGTGCCGATACTCAATGGCTGAACGACGTATTAAATGCAATTACTGCCATTGAGCGACATCTCGAACGCGGCGAGCTTTCTGATCCACTAGTTTTTGACGCCGTGCGAGTGCGGCTAATTGAAATTGGTGAAGCCGTGAGCCATGTTGACCAGCGCTTGCTTCGTCAAGAGCCGAAAATTGACTGGCGGGCGATTAAAGACATGCGAAATCATCTCGCACATAATTATTTCGGGACAGATGAATTGATCGTCGCCGAGGTGATTAATCACGGGTTGGAGGCCTTAGCGATGGCGGTCGATCGCATACTGGGCGGCAAAAGCATCAAGTAGCGTGTAACTCGCTATGGCGCGCGAAAAGATTTATACACGGGCTGGTGACGACGGCACAACCGGCTTGTTCTACGGTGGGCGAGTCGGCAAAGACTCCGCATTGCCACGTGCATATGGCGCCGTCGACGAAGCGCAAGCAATTTTAGGATTAGTGCGCGCCGAGGCGGGCAAAGGCACCGAACTCGACGACCTGCTCGTGCACATCATGCGCGACCTGTGGGTGTTGATGGCCGAACTCGCGACATTGCCAGAGAATCGTCACAAACTTGTCGACGGTAAATCGCGCGTAACAGCCGAGATGGTGACGAAACTCGAACACTTAATAGATGGTCTCGACGAGAAATTTACTCCACCGACCGAATTCGTGGTGCCAGGTGAAAACAAAGTTGCGGCACTGCTCGATGTTGGTCGCACAGTTGCGCGCCGCGCAGAACGACACTCGCTCGCGGCCGCGCCTTCGCCATCGCAAGCCTGCCCATATCTAAATCGTCTTTCAGATTTATTGTGGACAATTGCGCGCTGGCAAGAAGGCAAATCGCTGGCAGTAAAAAGCATCGACTGAATTTTGAAATTAAACATTCAAAAAGGAGAACAAAATGAAAACAAACCAGATCACATTTAAAGTTGCAAAACTTGACGACTCGACAGCCAAAGCAATCGGCTTCGCAGTAACAAGCGACACTGCTCCAGCAAAAGAAATTGGCATGACACGAGACCAACTCGCAGACCTTGGCTTCGAAGGCAAACTCGGCCAGACACTTGCATTGCCAAACGGCAAAAAGCAACTGACAATTGTTGTTGGCATCGGCGAAGCAGCAAAAGCAAACCCAGACGCGATGCGCACCGCTGCAGCATCACTTGCACGAGCGAGCGCAAAAGTAGCGAGCCTTTCGACAACTTTGGCAACTGCAGGTCGTGGCGATCGCGCGGCGATTGCTCAAGCGGTGACCGAAGGTTTGATCTTGGCAACACATCGCTATGACGCGCTGAAGAGCGACAAGAAAGCAACATCAAAACTGACATCAGTGACGCTTGTTGCGCCAGGTGCGACGAACCTCGCAGTTTCAAAAGGATCAATGCGCGGCGAGACAATCGCCGATGCGGTTTGCTTGGCTCGCGATTTGGCGAACATGCCACCAGCGCACCTGACAGCAAAAATGATCGCCGAGCGCGCACAAAAAATTGGCGCAGAGACCGGCGTGAAAGTCGAAGTGTTCAACAAAGATCAACTGTTGGCAATGGGTTGCGGCGGAATGATCGGCGTGAACCGTGGCAGCGTGAACCCTCCGCGCATGGTGAAGATTTCATATCGTCCGAGCGGTGCGCGTTCGGCGGCAAAGAAATCCGCGTCGAAGAGTGCAACGAAGTCGAAACTGCCGCACTTGATTTTGGTCGGCAAAGGCGTGATGTACGACTCAGGCGGCATCAGTTTGAAGCCATCAGACCCAAGTCACGCGATGATGAAAGCCGACATGACCGGCGCCGCCGCAGTGTTAGCAACGATGAGCACACTTAAAGCGTTGGGATGCAAAAATCAGGTGACTGCATACATGATGTGCACAGACAACTTGCCATCAGGAAGCGCGATGGCGATGGGCGATGTGTTGACGATTCGCAACGGCAAGACAGTTGAGATTCACAACACAGATGCTGAAGGTCGTTTGGTGTTGGCTGACGGTTTGTCGTTGGCTGCCGAACAGAAGCCAGATGCGATTGTCGATATTGCGACTCTCACCGGCGCGTGCCAGCGAGCACTCGGGCCACACATGTCAGGCGTGATGGGCAACAACCAACGATTCGTGGATCAAGTTTTGTCGGCAGCAAGTGCAACCGACGAACAAGCCTGGCAATTGCCACTCGAGCGAAAATATCGCTCGTTGCTCGACTCGTATGTTGCTGACATGAAAAATGTTGGTGGACCAGATGCTGGTGCAATCACTGCAGCGCTGTTCTTGGATGAATTCACTTCGGGTTTGCCGTGGGCGCACATCGACATCGCCGGACCAATGTGGGCTGATGGTGATGCAGGTTGGTTGCAGCGTGGTGCGACGGCTTACGGCACACGGTTGCTTGTCAACCTCGCCGAGAATTTCAAACGCCGCTAAGGCGTCACGAGTTCGCGCCACGCGTGATGCGTGGCGGGTGAATTAGGGCGCGATGGTTGTTGCGGGGGCTGTTGTCACTGTTGTCGGCGGCACGGTAGTTACGGGAACAGTCACGGGCACGGTTGTTGGCGGCACAGTCGTTGTCGTTGTCGTTGTCGTTGTCGGCGTTGTGGCGATGATGTGGCGGTCGAATAGTTCGCGCGCAAGTCGTTGATGCAGTTTGGCGCGAGCCTGATAACCCGACGGCGTTAAATGCACTTTGTCCCATGCCATCCATTTTGTGCGCTTGGCAATTTTTGAATACCAATCTTCGATAACCAGATTCGGATATTCGGGCGCGAGTCGAACGAGCACTTGGTTGAACACAACGCTACGTTTTGCAATTTCTGGAGTGTCGCGTCGATTGACGGTCAGCCAAGTGACTGGCACATTGCCGATAGTTTTTAACAAATCGCGGATGATCAATTCGTAGACAGCCTCTTTGGTTTCAATCGCGACATCGTTGCTGCCGAGTGCGACGATTACTGCGTCGGCGCGAAGACCACTGTCGCTAAGTTTCTTGAAAGTCTTGACCCCCGAATATTTGGTGGATGCATTGGGCGTTGGAAACGCAACTCGGCGCGAATATTGACCGTCGATGACGACGTTTGCCCACTGTGCGTCGGCGACAATGAGCTTTTGTGATTTGGCGAAATATTCGGTGCCCCAGGTGATGCTGTCGCCGAGAATCAAAATTGATGGCCCCGTGTTTGGCGTGAATGGCGTCGAGATGCCCGCGGCGACAGTGAGACAAACTGCGACTGTGAGAAGTGCGAAGCGACGAGCGCGAGAGAATTTATTTTTCATGTTAAACAGCCTGCGGTGAAACTAATTGCCCCAGACGCGAAAGACGACTGAGTCTTTTTCGAGTTGCAGCACTTCATGCTGGCGCAAAATGCAGGCTTGACCTTGATGCAAATCACCCGAATGACCTTGCACACATAAACATAGTTCTACCTCGTGATTGGCCTGAATAGTCATGGCGCTATCTGCAGTGATTTTTTGCACACTAAACGGTGCGTTTTGAATCTCGTAATCAACTTTGTTTGTTGACGAATTGTGCTGCGTGACTTGTGTTGGCAAATGCGAATCAATTTTGGCTGTCGCAAAAAACTCTTGAAGGTCGACGTGTTTGGTGGTGAATGCGGCGCGCATGACATTGTCACTGCTCGACATAACTTCGACAGCCAGACCACTTAAATATGAATGCACGTTGCCCGGCTCTAAGAACATCGCCTGGCCGGGTTTGAGCGTGATGTGATTCATCAATAATGCGACGTAAACGCCGCCAGTGTTGGCGTAAAGTTCGCCGATCACCCGCAGATAATTAGGCAAATTTGTTGGCGTCTTATGATTTTTCTCTTCGAGTGCCCAGCGCACGGTATTTGCTAAACCCGTCAGCTTCAAATGTCGCGCGAGTTCGAGCCATCCGTTGGTTTCGGCGAGTGCAAGCGACTGCTCGATTGGCGCAAACCCACAAAGCATCTCAAAGTCGCTAAGTGCACAAAGTAACTCTGGTTTCGAATTGGTGTCGCGATAGACGCGATTAAATGCTGCACGATTGATGCCGAGATTATTTTCGCGAGCAAAACCAGCCTGAGCCTGCGCAATTGTTGGATGCGTTTGAATTGAAAGTGGTTTGGCAACCGCGATGAGTTTGACCAAAAACGAAAGTTCGCCGACGATTTCTGAAAGGCGACTGTTGCCGTTGCCGGTTTGCACTGTTGCTTGACCGTCGGGATGTGTGCCGAACCAAAGTTCTGCCCACGGCTTGGCGTCTCTTGGCTGACCCGTGAAATCTGGAAGAGCGATGATGTCGCCCCAGTCGTAATTTTTTAGTGCGGGCGAGAGTCGTGTTGGCATTTGTTGGTGAGTCTCTTAGGTTGCTGGCATTTTGGCGACATAATCAGCAGCATCAGCGAGTGCAATCTCGCTAGCAGTGCCTGCGCGACGATCGCGAACTTCAACAACGCCCGTCGCGACGCCACGACCAGCGATGATGATGCGTGGCGTGCCGATTAGTTCGGCGTCTTTAAATCGCACACCAGGCGAAACACCTTTGCGATCGTCAAGAATAACAGTCATATTTTTGGCGCTGAGTTCTTCGGCAAGTTTTTCGCCAGCGCCTGCAGTTTCATCACCTGGTTTGCCGGCGATAACTATGTGTACATCGGCTGGTGAAACAGCAGTCGGCCACTTAAGACCGAGTTCGTCGTGATTTGCTTCGGCGATTGCAGCAACTGCACGCGAAACACCGATGCCATATGAGCCCATCGTGACAACTTGGGTCTTGCCATTTTGATCGAGCACTGTGAGCCCGAGTGCTTCGGCGTATTTGCGACCGAGTTGAAACACGTGACCGATCTCGATGCCGCGGCGAATGTGAAGTTTCGCGCTGCATTTCGGACATGGGTCGCCGTCACGCACATCGGCAGCGTCAACAACGCCGTCGCATGAAAAATCTCGGCCGTATACGAGACCGGCAACGTGTCTACCCGGCGCATTGGCGCCGGTTATCCACGCGCTGCCGATGGCAATGCTGCGATCGAGCAAATATCGAATGCCACTCGCATTCTTTTCGCCGAGCGCGGTCGGCCCGATGTAGCCCTTGACGAGATTTTTGTTTTTAGCAAAATCTTCTTCGGTGAAGTCGACGATTTCAGCAGGTGCAACTTGTGCTTCGAGACGCTTGAGGTCGACGTCGCGATCACCGGGCACGCCGACCGCGAGTGGCTCGATGCGACCATCGGGGTGACGCAAATTGACGACAACATTTTTGAGTGTGTCGGCGGCAGTCCAGACGCGGTCGCCGCGTTTTAGATCTGCGCGAGAGTTAAATAAATCGACAAGCGTCGCAATTGTTGGTGTCGCAGGTGTGTCGTGCACAACTGCAGCGGCAAAACTCGCAAAGTCAATTTTCGCTGGCTCGCCGACGCGAACCGCTTCGGTGTTGGCTGCATAGTCGCACTTCGTGCAACTGACGAAAGTATCTTCACCTGATTCGCACGGAAACAAAAACTCTTCTGATGCTGAACCGCCCATTGCACCCGACATCGCCGAGACGACTGCATATGGCAAACCCAATCGATCGAAAGTTCGCAAGTATGCGGCGCGATGTGCGTCGTAACTGCGTTGCAGACCATCTTGATCAATGTCGAAACTATAAGAATCTTTCATCAAGAATTCGCGACCGCGCAACAAACCTGCGCGTGGGCGAGCCTCATCGCGAAACTTTGTTTGAATTTGATAAAGCCAGAGCGGCAAATCTTTGTAACTGCTGTAAAGATCTTTCACTAATAGCGTGAACATTTCTTCGTGTGTTGGGCCGAGCAGATAATCGACGCCGCGACGATCTTGCAAGCGAAACAAATTCGGACCGTAATCTGTCCAACGACCTGTTGTCTCATAAGGCTCGCGAGGCAACATTGCCGGAAAGTGCACTTCTTGCGCGCCGATTGCATCCATTTCTTCGCGAACAATCGTTGCAACGCGATTTAACGTTCGCAAACCAAGAGGCAACCATGTATAACCACCTGGCGAAGCGCGACGAATGTATCCCGCGCGTACCAATAGGCGATGACTTGGCACTTCAGCATCGACAGGATCATCGCGTAATGTCCGCAAAAACATAGTTGACATACGCAAAATCACAGGGCCTCACCTCGTAGCGCATTGAATAGCGCCTCACGAAAACTTTACTAAAACCCCTATACTTGAGATGACCTTTAAAGTTCTAAGAACCGAAGGCGTGGGTTTCGGCCCACGCCTTTTGTTCTCTATCGGGTGTTGTTTTGGTTCGCCAAAACGGCTATTTGATGGTGATTTTGTATTGATTATTGAGAGAAAGGAGAGATATCTAATGACGCAGAATACGACCGAGAGCGCAGTGCTTACACGCATCAGCGAAATTGTCACGCCAATCGTTAGCGATCTCGGCCTTGACCTCTATGACCTCGAATTTGTCAGTGGCATTGTGCGAGTTGTTGTCGACACGAAGCCAGGTTTGATTGGCGAAAACGGCAAGCCTGCTGGCGTCGATCTCGAAAAGATCGGACTATTGACCCGTTTGGTTTCACGCGAGTTCGACCACGCCGAGCCCGTGCCTGGTCGATACACACTCGAAGTGACAAGCCCAGGTCTTGAGCGCAACTTGCGATTGCCGCGACATTTTGAGCGCGAAATCAACAAAGTTGTCAGCGTGCGATTGACCGCACCACATGATCTGACTGGTGAGCGACGCGTGCACGGTGTTCTCGCTGGTGCCGACGACAAACAAATCGTCGTGCGCAAAGAAGACGGCGCTGAAGTTGCGATCAAACATATCGAAATCGATCGTGCGAAAACAGTTTTTGAATTAGCGACGACATCAAAAGAAGATGCTCGTCACTCAAAGAAAAAGAGTGCAAACAAAATGGAGGCGAAAGCATCATGAGCAACTTAGACATGTCAGAAGCGCTGCGCATGCTCGCAGCAGACCGAGGTATTTCAATCGACGCACTGTTGCAGGTGCTCGTCGAGGCGTTGGCGACCGCCTACAAAAAGCGTCAAGGCGCAGCCGATGAAGTGATCGTGGGCATCAACCCAGACAACATGGACATCACCTTCACCGCATACGACGTTGATGACGACGGCAACTGGATCAACGAGCGTGATGACACGCCGAAGAAAGACGAATTAGGCCGAATTGCTGCGGTGACCTTCCGACAGGTGATGAGCCAGAGAATTCGCGAAGTAGAGCGCGAGCGCAAGTTCGAAGAGTACGCCAACCGCGAAGGCGACATTGTTTCGGGCGCTGTGCAAAAAACAGACACTCGATACACGCTGCTTGACTTGGGTCGAGTTGAAGCGTTGTTGCCACAAGCAGAGCAAGTACTCGGCGAAACTCGCGAGCCAAATGCTCGTTTGAAGGCATACATCGTTGAAGTGCGTCGCACACCGAAGGGCCCGCAAATTGTTGTCAGCCGAACACACCCTGGTTTGATCATGCGTCTGTTCGAAATGGAAGTGCCTGAGATTGCCGATCGCATCGTCGAAATCAAGTCGTGCGCTCGCGAACCGGGACAACGAACAAAGATCGCAGTTTGGTCGAACGATAAAGCGATTGACCCAGTTGGCGCCTGTGTAGGTGCTCGCGGTGGTCGAGTGCGCATGGTCGTAAACGAATTGCGCGGCGAAAAAGTCGACATCATTCCTTTCAGCGAAGACAAGCGTGACTTCATCGCCAAAGCGATGTCGCCAGCCAAGGTCAGCGAAGTTCGACTGAGCCCAGACGAAACTCAAGCCGATGTAATCGTGCCTGACTTTCAGTTGTCGTTGGCAATTGGCAAGATGGGCGTGAACGCAACTCTTGCTGCTCGTCTAACAGGCGTGCGCATCGACATTAAGAGCGAGTCAGAGGCTGCTGCCGAGGGCAACGCAGTTGTGCGTCGACCTGCCGAAGCTGCGACAACCGAAACGATGTATGCAGAAGGCGAATGGAAGACGAACATCGAGACCGGCGCAATGGAATGGCATGCCGCTGATGGTTCGATTCTCAGTCAAGAACAAGTTGCTGCTCAATCAGGTGGCGCCGCAGAAAGTTCGAGAGGCTAAACACTTTGCCAAAAGCCAAACGCGTTCACGAGATCGCTAAAGAACTCGGAATGACCAACGCCGAGGTCATTGACCTCAGCGGAAAACTTGGCATTGGTGTAAAGGGTCCATCGTCGACTGTTATCGATGCTCAGGCAGATCGCATTCGTGCGCGTGCCGAGCGCGAAGGGTTGATGCGCGATGTGCAGCCAGAAGAAGTTTCTGACAAGCCGGTCAAAAAAGCAGCAGCGAAAAAAGTCGCTGGCGCGAAAAAAGAAGCTGGCGCAAAGAAAGTTGCTGGCGCTAAAAAAGTTGCCGGCGCGAAGAAAGTTGCCGCGAAAAAAGTTGGCGCAGATGACGACGCAGCAACAGTTGACGTTGCGACTGACGCAGTTGAAGCTTCGGCGACATCAGCGACACCAGCGATATCAACGACTTCGGGTTTGCAAGGCGATGACATGGCGCCGCGCGAGGGTGATGGTGGTGCGGGCCGCGTAGTTTCATCCGCTCAGCCAAATAGGCCTGGCATTGTTACGAACGTTGCGCCAGCAGTGCGACCTGCACCTGCGCGACCGATTCAACCGTTGCAACCACAACCAGTTCGACCAGCGGCCCAACCGCAAGCGCCAGCCGCGAGTGCGCCGACACAACAACCGACGCGACCAACACAGCCGCCACCGCCGGGTGCGCCGGGTGCGCGACCAGGCACACCTGGTTCGCGACCGATACCGCCACCGCCAGGTTCGTCACGACCAATACCGCCACCGCCAGTTGCGCGCCGACCAGAAGGTGGCGTGACGCGTCCGCCGTTTAATCGCGGGCCGCAACGCACTGGCACAACTTCGACGAATGCACGCACCGGCCGAATTCCGGCGTCGCAACTTGGTCGTGGTCCGGCTGGTTCGGGTGGTCGTACTTCTCCAGATCGTGGCGCGCCGGGTCGTGGCCCAGGTGCGGGGCGTCCGGGTGCGCCGACAGGCGGTCGTGGTACAGCGCTTGGTCGCAGCAGTCCGTCGGGTCCGGGCGGTCGTCCGGGTGGCGGTCGTGGACCAGGTGGCGGTCAGCGACGTGGCCCTCGCAAAAAAACTCGTGGTGAGCGTCGTCGCGAATTTGACGAGCAGTTACCACAAGCGCCGACAAGTTATACACCGAGTGCGACACCGCCGCCAGAAGGCATTGTTGTAATCGAACGTGGTTGCTCGTCGCAAGAATTTGCGCCGAAATTAAATCGCACACCAGCTGACGTTGTTCGCTTCTTGCTTGAGCACGGCGAAATGGTGACGGCGACGATGACACTTGTCGACGAACAAATGGAATTATTCGCACTCGAAATCGGCGCAGAGATTTTGCTTGTTGACCCAGGTCAACAAGAAGAGCTCGAGTTGCAAGCGATGTTCGATGACTCTGACGACGACACGCCAGAGTTGCAAGCAACACGACCACCGATCATCACGATCATGGGCCACGTTGACCACGGTAAGACGACGTTGCTCGACAAAATTCGCAACGCAAACGTTGTCGCAGGCGAGGCTGGTGGCATCACGCAACACATCGGTGCATATCAAATTGAACGCGACGGCAAGAAAATTACTTTCATTGACACACCTGGTCACGCTGCTTTCACCAAGATGCGCGCGCGTGGTGCCGGTGTAACCGACATCGTTGTGCTGGTTGTTGCTGCAGACGACGGTGTGATGCCGCAAACAATTGAAGCGATCAATCATGCTCGTGTTGCTGATGTGCCGATTGTGGTTGCGTTGAACAAGATCGACAAACAAAATGCCGATGTGCAGCGCGTGCTGGCCGGTTTGGCTGAGCAGCAGTTGACACCAGAAGCGTGGGGTGGCGACACGATCGTTGTCGAGATGTCGGCACAAAGCGGCCTAGGCATCGACGATTTGCTCGATCAGTTGAATGTTGTCGCCGAACTCGAAGAACTCATAGCAAACCCAACAGGTCGCGCCAAAGGTGTGGTGCTTGAAGCGCAACTCGATGTCGGTCGCGGACCAGTGGCCACAATTTTGGTTGACAAGGGCACGCTAAAAGTTGGCGACCCGATTGTTGCTGGTGCAGCGTGGGGCAAAGTGCGAGCTCTTATTAACGACCGAGGCGAGCAAGTCAAAGAAGTTGGGCCTTCGGCGCCTGTGCAAGTTTTAGGTCTGTCGGCTGTGCCTGGTGCAGGTGAAGAATTCAGATCAGCGCCAGATGAGCGCACTGCTCGAACGGTTGCTGGCGCTCGCGAACAACGTTTCAGAGCGATGAACCAACGCGGCGACGCACGTGTGCAGCGCGGTGTGAAACTCGAAGATATTTTCACTCAGATTCAAGCAGGCGAGATCGCGACATTGAACGTAATTGTCAAGGCCGATGTGCACGGTTCGCTCGAAGCGGTTACCGAGAGTTTGCGCAAACTCGAGCGCGATGACGTGCGCGCGGCGTTCGTGCATCGTGGTGTTGGCACGATAACCGAGAACGATATTTCGTTGGCTGCAGCGACTAACGCAACTTTGATCGGCTTCAATGTTCGACCAGATCGCAAAATTCGTGAACTTGCCGAAAAAGAAGGTGTCGAAATTCGCACCTACGAAATTATTTACAAGCTGCTCGAAGATATCGAAAAGGCGATGAAGGGCATGCTCGCCCCAGAGTTTGTCGAAGTTGTCACGGGCGAAGCCGAAGTGCGCGAAGTCTTCAAGGCGCCAAAGGTTGGTGCGGTTGCGGGCTGTTCGGTTGTGTCTGGTGTAATCACCCGCGGTTCGCGTGTGCGATTCTTGCGCGACGGCACAATCATTTGGAAGGGCAACATCAACACACTGCGCCGCTTCAAAGACGACGTCAAAGAAGTGCGCGAAGGTTTTGAATGCGGCATCAGCCTGACAGACTTCCAAGATTTGAAGCCGGGCGACATAATCGAAACTTACGACCTTAAAGAGGTTGAGCGCGTCTGAAGCGCCTAATCTGTCTACGTGGCAGATTTAGATTTTTTCTTTGATCCGGGTTGCCCTTGGGCATGGGTCACTTCGCGTTGGGTGACCGAAGTTAGTGCGTTGCGCAAGTACGAAGTTTCATGGAAGTTCATTTCTCTGTCGATGATCAACACCGACAAGGGTTACAAACCTGGTGATGACTACCACAAGATGATTCACACATTTGGATTGCAAGCGCTGCGCGTTGCAAGCGCCGCGCGTGCAGATGCGGGCAACGATGCCGTCGCAAAGTTCTATACGGCGATTGGCACAACTGTGCACGTTGAGAAAATTCGAGAAGGTATAGACACCGACCCACATAAATTTTTGAGCGACATGTTGCGTCGCCACTCGCTGCCAACAGTGTGGGCTGATTCGTTGAATGACGAGACGCATACTGCGGTCATTCGTTATGAAACCGACCTTGCACTTTCACGAACAGGCAAAGATGTCGGCACGCCTATTTTGACGTTTAAGCCGGGCCAGCCCAATGAGGGTAGCTTCTTTGGCCCCGTAATCTCAAAGTCGCCACGTGGTGACGAGGCGTTGAAACTTTGGGATGCTGTTGAAACGATTGCGACAACTTCAGGCGTCGCCGAATTGAAACGATCACTGCGCTCGCCACTAGATTTCAGTTAGAAATTGCCGAGATAGTTCGAAGAGAAACGGGGTTTTTGTGAAAGTCGTATATTCGCCAGCGCACTTGTTGCACAACCCCGAAGTTGAAATCGAAAGATCGTCGGCGCACTCACCGTTTGAACACACCGGTCGTGCCGAAAAGATTCGCGAGACTTTGGCAGCCGATAAAGCATTCGACTTTGCTTCGCCAACAGAGTGGGGCACTGAGCCGATCACCAAAATTCACAACCCAGGCTTGTTGAAGTTTTTGTCGACAGCATGGGCCGATTATCAACGTGACGTTAAAGAATCTCGCGAAGTTGTGCCAGATATGTTCTTCAAATCAAACCTGCGCCAAAACATGGGCGACCGAGTTGAACCAGAGTCAGTAAACGGCAAGTTGGGTTGGTGGTGTTTTGAGACAACAACACCATTGACGATGGGCACTTATGAGGCGGCTCGTGGTGCGGTTGATGTGGCAATGAGCGCGACAAAAATAGTTTTAGACGGTGCAAAAAATAGTTATGGCTTGTGCCGACCACCGGGGCATCACGCGACTACTGATTTGTATGGCGGATATTGCTTTTTCAACAATGCGGCGATCGCAGCCCATCATGTTGCGAGCACGACTGGCACAAAAGTTACTGTGCTCGACGTCGACTATCACCACGGCAATGGCACCCAGCAAATTTTCTACGAGCGTGACGATGTTCAGTTTGTGTCGCTGCATGGTGACCCGGCGCGTGCGTATCCATATTTCACGGGCTACGAAGACGAAGTTGGTTCGGGCAAGGGTCGAGGTTCGACGCTCAATGTTCCGCTTGCGGCGCGCACAGATGACGACTCATATATGAAGGCGCTCGAGCGGGCTTGCGAGAGCATCAAAAAGTTTGGTCCGTCGATGATCATTGTTTCGCTCGGTCTTGACACTTTTATTACTGACCCGATCAGTGATTTGGCGTTGACGACACCTGGCTACGACCGATGTGGCGCACTAGTTGGTGCGTTGGGTCTGCCGACGGTGGTGCTACAAGAAGGCGGCTATGACGTTGATGCGTTGGGTGCAAACGTGCAGTCGTGGTTGCACGGTTTAGCGCGCGCAAATAATTAGCGGTCGCGCAGATACTTTTCGAACTCGGCGGCGATTTCGTCGCCACTGGGTATCGGTGCACCAAAATTAATTTCGGTCGTGCCGTTGGCGATTTGTTCGTCGAATGCTTGTTCGAGTTGCGTCAACATTTGCGAGTGTTCATTGTTGCCGGCGATTAACTGATCAAGTCGCTCGCGTTGAGATTTCGCTTGTTCGCGCATAGGCGATGCGTCGAGCGAGATGCCGCCAGTGTCACAGAGCGCGGCGAGCAAAGCAGCCGAAGCCGCTGGGTACGGCATCGAAGCAACATAGTGAGGCACTCGAGCCCAAAGACTGAGCGCTTGAATTTTGCGACCGTGAAGCGAATGTTCGATTGCTGCAGCCATGCCCGCAGGCACATCGACTGAACTCTTCAAATAAGGCAAACTCGAGACCAAATCTTTGTCGGGCGAAGTGCACGAGATATAAACAGCGCGAGTGTGCGGCGTTGCAAACGGATAAGCGCCGATGCCGATCATTCGTCGCACGCCGAACTGCACGCTGATGTCGGCGATTGTTTCGGCGAACAAGTTCCAGTGGGTGTCTGGCTCGGGGCCGGTGAGCAACAAAATATCTTTGTCGTTAATGTCGCGACCTAGAGCGATTTCGGGTGTTGACCAAACGAGCTTTGTATTGACACCTTCGCGAAGCTCCATGATTGGGCGGCGAGCGCGAAAGTCGACGAATGTGTCGATGTCGAAGTCGATGATCTTTACCGCACTGGCTTCTTTGGAGACGAGTTCGACAGCGGCGGCAGCGGCCGAGCTCGTGTCAATCCAGCCGGTCATCATCACAACCAAGAGCGGATCTTTGATCTGCGGCAGAGTGCCAATAATTTTGTATGGCTTATTCATCGCGTAACTTCAGTTTAGGCGCGAAAGAGCTTGCTCGGCGCTGTTGGCGGCCGCTTCGGTCTGCAACTTGAACGGTTCGAGGTCGGCGGCGTTTTTTTCGCCGAGCGCACCACCGAGATAGCGCGCATAAACGCCTTCGACGATGCAGGCGAGTTTCCAATATGCGAACGCGCGGTAGAACTCGATATTTGTCACATCGCGACCAGTCGTTTTTGCATAGCGAGCGATCAGGTCGTTGCGATTCAAAAAGCCTTTGACGGTTGTGTATTGCGACATCCATGGTGATGCTTCGTCATTGGGGCCAGTCCAATAAACGGTGAGTAGACCAAGATCAGCAAGCGGATCACCGAGTGTGCAGATCTCCCAATCGAGCACTGCTTGAATTTCGCCGCTCGAACTAACGATGCAGTTGTCGAGCCGATAGTCGCCGTGCACGATTGTTGCCGGCCCTTGTTCAGGAATTCTCTTTGAAAGTTCTTCGTGCACGCGATCGACAACAGAAAGTTCGCGAGTCTTTTGCGCGTTCCATTGGCCGTACCATCGCTTAAGTTGACGAGCGATGTAGCCCTCGTGTCGACTGAAATCTTGCAAGCCAACTTTGTTGACGTCGACAGCGTGAATCTTGGCCAATGTGTCGACGAGCGATTCACTGGCCCGGGCGCGGGTCTGTTCTGTTAGCACGGTCTCGGCGATGGGCACATCGCGCACGATGTGGCCGTCGACGAAATCCATTACATAAAACGGTGCACCATTAATTTCGACATCGGTGCATAAACCGCGAGTGCGTGGCACGGGCACACCAGAGTTTTGTAGTGCCGAGATCATTCGATGTTCGCGACCCATGTCGTGAGCGCTCGCGAGGCCGTGACTGAGTGGCGGTCGACGCAAAACATAATGATTTTGTTTCGCATCGCGCACAGAAAACGTGAGATTTGAGTGGCCGCCAGCGATGAACTCAAATTTAAATGGCGCAGTTGCGCCGTCAACATTTGCTTCGAGCCATGTTGAAACTTTTGCAGAGTTGACGCCGCTAGTAACTGTGTCGCTCATCACCAAGCAACCTACTTAATTTGTGTCGGTCATCGCCACTTGCGAGCGACGTTGGTTTGCGCAGTATTGTGGAGGCATGGCTATTGATGTAACAGACGCAACCTTTCAAAAAGAGGTGATTGAGAAGTCAATGGTTACGCCGGTGATCATCGACTTGTGGGCGCAATGGTGTGGCCCGTGCAAAACATTGGGACCAATTCTAGAAAAGCTGACAGCAGCGACCATGGGCAAAGTCATTTTGGCGAAAGTAGATGTGGATACTTGCCCGCAGGTGGCTCAAGCGTTTCAGGTGCAATCAATTCCGGCTGTTTATGCGATGAAAGACGGCAAGATCGTCGACGGTTTTGTTGGCGCGCAGTCAGAACATGTGGTTGAGCAATTCGTAAAAAATCTTATGCCAGAGCAAGTTGTTGTCGATGTGAAGGCACTTTTGGCAAAAGGTGATGAAGCCAGTTTGCGTCAAGCACTTGAAGCTGAGCCAACTAACGAAAGTGTTGTTGTCGCTCTTGCCGACTTGTTGACTGCGCGAAAAGATTGCACGGCTGCTCTCGAGTTGTTGAAGACAGTGCCCGAAACCGAACGAGTGCGCACGTCGATAGCGGCGGCGCGCGCTGCGTTCGTGCCACAAGACGACTATGACAAACAACTGACCGATCTATTGGTGCGTGTCAAGACCGATGAAGACGCCAAGAGTGAGTTTCTCGAGTTGCTTGCGAAAATGGGGCCAAACGACCCGCGCACTGGCGACTATCGCAAAAAACTGACCGCACGACTGTTTTAATTTCTGCCTCTTGGTGAGGTTTGCGCCCACATAGGGCGATGAGAAATTTTCTGAACTCTGACCGCCTGAAATGGTTTGGTATCTCGCGAATGATTGGCAGCGTGTTGAGCGTCGCCTTTGTTGGCGTTGCAGGTTGGTGGCTGGTTCAAGTGCCGCCGCCTCCGCCCGAAGCGAGTTTGAGTTTTGCCAGCACAACAGTTGCGGCAAACACAACAATTGGCGTGAGTGCGTCAAGCATCAACACGACACCGCAGATCATCACTGTGCATGTTGCCGGGGCTGTCAAGAACCCAGGTGTCTATCGACTCAAATATGGCTCGCGAATTAACGACGGCCTAGTTGCTGCGGGTGGTGCAACCAGTGCGGCGAATCTTGATGTAATCAATTTGGCGACTGTCTTAAACGAGGGCGAGCAAATTTATGTGCCCAAGCGCGGCGAAAAGCCACACGTGATCACAAATCGACCGCAAGCAGGTGGTGTTGGTGGTGCGGCGGGGGCTGGCGGTGCGGCCGGTGTCGGCGGTGTTGGTGGGGCTGGCGGCGCGGCGGGTGTCGGCGGCGCGACAAACGGCGCAGCTTCGCAACAGATCAACATCAATTTGGCATCGGTCGTTGAACTCGAACAGCTGCCAGGCGTTGGGCCAGCAACGGCAAAAGCAATAGTTGCGTATCGCGAAAAGTTTGGTGCGTTCTTGAAAGTTGAAGATTTGTTGAAAGTGCGTGGCATCGGGCCCGCGAAGTTAAGCGAAATCTTGCCGCGTGCGCGCGTCAACTAGAGCGCGTTGTGCGATGGCTGGTGGGCGATTTGTGCTCGCGTTAACTAGAGCGCGCCGAGAACTAATGCGGCGAGCGCAAGCGAAATCAGCGAACCAAGCACCAAACCAATCGCAAGGGGTCGAAATTCTCGACGCCACTCTGGCCAACTAGCAATAACTGCACGAATCGCGCGAAGGCTTGCGTAGTGACCGATAATCCACCAGAGCAACATGCTCGAAACAAAACTCAACGCGTAGAGCGAGA
>CANLHV010000016.1 GCA_947490975.1 Acidimicrobiaceae bacterium | reverse complement strand
ACCTTGTAAGACTTAGAAACTTTCTGCTCAGTGTCGCCCAAAAGAGTGAAACCCAAGTCGTATTTCTTGTCAAACTTCAACAGCTTCGCTGGCTCGTCGGGGCTAATACCAATGATTGCCGTTTTGCCTATATCTTTGCGAACATCTCGCAATAAGCAAGATTGGGTCGTGCACCCTGGTGTGTCAGCTTTCGGATAAAAGTAAACCAACACTTTCTTTTTCGCAAAGTCTTTTAGTGAAACTTTTTCACCGTTTTGATCGAGCAGCGCAATTGCTGGAGCTTTATCCCCCGTTTTCAACATGGCAACAATTTAGCGTTTAGATGCAATCGGACTGTCAATGGCTGCACGTACTTCGGCGACATACTCTGCAACCGCATCTGCGCCGTCTTCGAGCAGTCGACGCACAACCGATGCACCCTGAATTACCCCGTCTGCAACCGTGCATGCTTGCACCGCCTGCTCAGCATTCGAAACACCTACACCAACAAGCACTGGCACGTCAGTGATTTTCTTCAATCGCGTTGCCATCGCGACGGCAGTCACCGCAAGTTCAGTGCGTTCACCAGTCACACCGAGCAATCCAACTGCGTATACGAAACCTCGTGCACGATCAACAACTCTTGGCAGTCGTTCATCAGGTGCTGTCGGAGCCGCCAACATCACAGTTTCGATTTGTGACTTTTCGGCAGCACTGGCCCATTGCGCCGATTCTTCTAGTGGAAGATCTGGAACAATCGCTGCAACAACCCCTGAGTCACGAAGCGTGTTTGCAAAACGGTCGTGGCCCGCTCTGAACACTGTGTTGTAATAACACATCACAATCAAAGGCACGGCAACATCAACCGTGCGCAGTTCTTGCAGAATAGAAATAGGTGTAGCGCCATCACGCAGCGCTTTCTCAGAAGCCATCTGAATAATTGGGCCATCCATCACCGGATCAGAAAACGGAATGCCTATTTCAATTGCATCAGCACCATTAGCTACGGCTCCACGAATGGCATCAATCCAACCTGTTAGACCACCCGTAATATAAGGAACAAGTATCTTTCGACCAACACCACGAGTTTTTCTCAAATGTGTTTCAAGCACACCAGGTGAATGTGTCGCAATTTTCATCAAAGACTTCGCTTTAATCCAATTGGTCACCGAGAATTGTCATCATCTGGGCAACGTCTTTGTCGCCACGACCTGACAAATTCATCAGAACTGTCTGCCCTTGAATTTTTGGTGCTTCTTTGGCAATCCATGCGACAGCATGAGCACATTCAAGAGCCGGAATAATGCCCTCAGTACGAGCGAGCAGCTTAAAACCTTCAATTACTTCTTGGTCGTTCACGCTCGGGTATTCGGCACGACCCACTGAAGCAAGATACGAATGTTCTGGCCCAACACCGGGATAGTCAAGTCCTGCACTTATTGAGTGCGCTTCTTGCACTTGACCGTATTCGTCTTGCATCAGATAGCTCTTCATTCCATGCACTACACCAGGTGTGCCTCTACCCACTGCAGCACCTCCTGCGGGCTCGACGCCAACTAGACGAGTTTTGGCATCTACGAATCCTGAAAAGATTCCCATTGCGTTCGAACCTCCACCTACGCAGGCGACCACCACATTCGGATCTGCGCCGTCACACATTTCTTGAAACTGTTTGCGAGCCTCTTTGCCGATCACGCTTTGAAATTGCCGAACCATGAACGGATACGGATGTGGACCCATTACCGAACCGATGCAGTAATAACTCGTCTCGACGCTCGCAACCCAATCGCGCATCGCTTCATTTACGGCATCTTTCAATGTGCGACTTCCAGAGTTCGCAGCTTCAACGGTCGCACCAAGAAGTTTCATGCGAAACACATTCAATGATTGACGCTCGACATCAACCGCCCCCATGTAAACCTTGCACTCGAGACCGAGCAGCGCGGCTGCCGTCGCCGAAGCAACACCGTGCTGACCTGCACCAGTCTCGGCAATTATTCGTTTTTTGCCCATTCGCTTTGCAAGTAGCGCTTGACCAAGCACACTATTTATTTTGTGCGAACCGGTGTGGTTCAAATCTTCTCTTTTCAGTATTAGACGAATACCGAGTTGCGCCCCGAGATTGTGACACTCGGTCAAAATTGATGGCCGACCTGCGTACTCGCGAAGCAAATCATCGAGTTCAGTTCGAAAAAGTGAGTCATTCCACGCATCATTGAAGGCACGCTCTAACTCTTCACATGCGGGCACGAGAGTCTCTGGCACAAACCGACCACCGAATTCACCGAATCGTCCGTCGGCTCCTGGTGTCAACAATTCAGTCGGCACAGGTTTTGAGTTCATGCAGACTAAATGTATCCCGAACTACATCTATTGGTTCTCCCAATTAAATGGATGATTCTCGCCGTCTCTGTATTGGCTCTCATCGACCTGATTCAACGCATCAAATGAAGCACGCGCATTTTCGATAAATCTCTTCAATTTGATCGGATCTTTATAGCCATGACTCTTTTCTACGCCCGAAGAAACATCAACACCCCAGGGCGCAACCTGAGAAATAGCCGCACCCACATTTTCATCGGTCAATCCACCTGCCAAGAGAACCCTCACCGTGCTCGGAATTTGAGAAATAAGATCACGATCATATGCCAGGCCAGATCCCGGAGACGGCGAGTCAACCAAAATTAGATTTGTCAAATAATCGTCGGCTCTCTGTGCCTCGATTGAACCAGCCACAACTGCCTTAACAACCCAATTGATTTCGACCATCACTTCGGCAACATTCGCCGGTGACTCGTGTCCGTGAAGTTGAGCGCCAAAAACACCTGACTCTCGAACCATATCGATAACTCTTTGCGGATGCTCATCGCGAAATACCCCGACTGTTAAAACGCTCTGAGGTAAACGTCTTACAATTTCTTTCACTCGCTGGGGCGCGACCTGACGAGGCGAAGGAGCGAAGATGAAGCCCAGAGCATCTGCACCTAAAGCAACGGCCAACAACGCGTCTTGCTCATTGGTGATGCCACAGATTTTGATAAACATCAGACTCGCAAATCGTTGAGTGTCATCGCAATGTTGCTCGACGTTACAAGAGTCTCGCCCACTAAAACTGCGTGATAGCCAGCGTCGCGAAGCTGTTGCGCATCAGTTCGTGTTCTTACGCCAGATTCAGCAATTCGCACGACATCACTCGGAATCTTCTTTGCGATGTTCACCGCACGCTGCCGATCAACCTCGAAAGTCTTGAGGTTTCGTTGATTTACTCCAATCATTTTCGCGCCGATTTCAAGCGCGAGATCAAGCTCAGGCTCATCGTGAATCTCAACCAAAACATCAAGACCAAGTTCTAATGCAAGATTGTGAAACTCAGCGAGTTCTGCTTTTTCTAGAGCGGCCACAATCAATAAAATACAATCAGCATTCATTAACTTCGCATCGCAAATATCGTTTAGTGAAACCGTAAAATCTTTTCGCAATACCGGCAGTTCAACTGCGCTACGCGCACTTTGCAAATCTTCAACTGAGCCCCCGAAAAATTCTGAGTCAGTCAACACTGAAATACAACTTGCTCCTGCGTTTTTGTACTGCTCGGCAATAACACGTGGTTCTAGATCGCGATTCAAAAAACCTCGCGAAGGTGAACGCCTTTTTATCTCGGCAATTATCGCTAACGAAGTTTTTGAATCTTCAACAAGACGGGTCGCAAAACCCCGAGTTTTAGAAACCGTCTTGGCTGCATCAATCAGTTCTGACAAAGACCGCGTGTCACGCGATGCGACTGCACGATGCTGAGCAAGAATCTCGTCGAGATACAAAAATTAAATTCCCTTGCCACCCATCGGTGTCAAAAATGAAAACTCGGGTGCGCTAGCGGCGAAAGGTGCAAGCGTTTTAGACCACGACTTAAACGCCTCAGAGCTCATGTGCGCATTGGCTGCGTCTTGATCGGCATAGAGCTCGTAGAACCAAACTGTGTTTGGCTCAACAGCATCGTGATGAAAGACATAGAAACGCGTACCTTCTTCGCCTTTGGCAGTTTCGATGCCTGGCTTGACCGCTTCTGTCATCGCATCCCGCTGGCCATCTAATACTTTTAATTTCACTACGACTGCAACTTGCGACATTTCTTCTCCTTAGTTATGGGCTTACGGTTGGCAAGCCACGAATATGTAACTTTCTAGTAGCCGAGCCTATGCGAAAGCTCTGACAGCAACGAGTCGACTTTCACACGGTTTTGGGCGGTTGAGTCTCGCTCGCGAATAGTCACTGAGTTGTCTTCTAGAGAATCAAAGTCGACCGTCACGCAAAACGGTGTGCCGATTTCGTCTTGACGGCGATAACGACGACCAATTGCTTGTGTCTCGTCAAAATCGCACATATATCGCGCGCCGAGCATCGAATGAATTTGTTTGGCCAGCGGCATCAAGGTTTCTTTTTTAGAAAGTGGTAAGACCGCTATCTGAAACGGCGCCAATCGCGGGTGCAAGCGCAACACGGTTCGTGGTTCATCGTTGACGACGTCTTCGTCATATGCGGCGAGCAAGAACGCGGCCATAGTGCGGTTTGCACCCGCTGCCGGTTCGACTACGTAAGGCACGTATCTTTCGTTTGTCGATTGATCGAAATACTCAAGCTTCTGCCTTGAATGCTCAGCATGTTGTTTTAAGTCGTAATCAGTTCTTTGCGCAATGCCCTCAAGTTCGCCCCAACCCCACGGAAACAAAAATTCGATATCGCTTGTGCCTGCTGAATAGTGTGAGAGTTCATCCTTGGCATGTTCGCGAATTCGTAACATATCGGCCGGGATGCCGTAGTCGATATACCACTGCAACCGCGATTTGCACCAATAGTCGTACCACTGAGCACTCTCGCTTGGTGGCACGAAAAACTCGAGCTCCATTTGTTCGAATTCTCTTGTTCGAAAAATAAAATTGCCCGGTGTTATCTCGTTTCTAAAACTCTTGCCTACTTGAGCGATACCGAAAGGCGGTTTTTTACGACTCGTCTGCAATACGTTTGCGAAATTTACGAACATTCCTTGGGCGGTCTCTGGGCGAAGATATACAGTCGCTCCCTCGCCTTCGACAGGGCCCGCATGAGTTTTAAACATCAAATTAAATGCGCGCGCATCTGTGAATTCACAACCTTTCTTTGATTGCGGACAATCTCGATCTTCAATTTGATCTTGTCGAAAGCGTCGCTTGCAGACAGTGCAGTCGACAAGAGGGTCGCTGAAGTTGCTGAGATGCCCACTGGCTTCAAACACCTGCGGCGCGCCCAAAATCGCTGCGTCAATCAGCACAACGTCGTCGCGCTGCTGCACCATCGTGCGAACCCAGGCTTCTTTGACGTTGCGCAACATCAGCGAACCCAGTGGTCCGTAGTCATAAGACGACCTAAATCCGCCATAAATCTCACCGCTCGGATAAACAAAACCCCGGCGCTTACAAAGGTTGACGACTTGATCTAAATCTTTCGCTGGCACTTCTTCAGACTATTACAAATCTGTGCTGATTTCTGTTCAGATTTTTATATCAGCGCTCAGGGCGCTCAAAAACTGCAACCGACTTGAGGCGTCGTTCAAGGTGATGCTCCATGCATTTTGTTGCGAGATCTGAAACCTCTCTGGTTGCCGCGCTCTCGGGCAAAGAGAGGGCTAAATTCAGTTGCCCACCAACGATGTTCTGAATGATCTTTATCGCAGCACTCGAAATAGATGCACCACTGCGACAACTTTGGCATTGGCCACCACCGCGAAATGTGTCGAACGCGACGATTTGTTCACCGGACGCCCCACAACCCACACAGCTTTCAACGTGAGCACCAACACCTTCGACAACAAGAACCTTGAAATAGAAAGCCGCTAGCACCAGCGCCGAGTCATTTTCAGACAGCCATTGCAGGGCACCCACCAACATCTTGTACAGATGCTGCGTTGGCTCTCCTTCCATGCCAAGGTGATCGACTGCTTCAAGCATCGCCAGGCCTCGAGTAAGTCTGTCTAAGTCGCTGTACAACCCACGTGCGCTCGTTACAAGTTCAACTTGACTCACTGTGTCTAGATCTTTTCCTTTGCTCAACAAAACATCAATATGACTAAGAGGTTCTAATCGAGCACCAAAACGCGACGACATTTTGCGCACACCGTTTGCGACTGCGCGAACCTTTCCGTGTTCTTCAGTCATCATTACGATGATGCGGTCAGCCTCTCGTAAGTCGTATGTTCGCAAGACAATTGCCTTGTCGCGATACAAACTCATGAATCAACACCACCAAAGCGCCGATCGCGACGTTGAAAGTCACCGATCGCCATCTGAATATGTTCGACATCGCACTTGAGCCACGGGACATTCAAGAAAACAAGTTCGCTATAAGCCAGCTCCCACATCAACGACTCGGGGACCTGTGTTGGAGAACCCAAGACTAAAACCAAGTCAGGCTCGCCTGAAGCAGGCGCAAGCAAAGTCGCGGCGAGCTTGTCTTCATCAATTTCTTGACTACTACTCAACTGAGCAACCGCGTTCACAAATCGTTCTTGTCCATCTGCGCAAGTGTCGACAACAACGATCAAGCCGTGTTCACCAATCACCGAAACGCGATCACCCGAGCGCTGCCCACCAAATACAGACACAATCGAATTACAGATCGTTGTTCGCTCGATTGCGCTTGCGTGCCCAGAATACGGATAAATCGACAACCATCGAACTCCGACTCCACTTACCGACTTAACGAGCGCATCAATCTGAAGCTTCCACTGATTTGGAGTTGTTTCAAGCCATTCAGTTATGGTGCCCGCACACACTAAGACATGAGCCAAATCACCATTCGAATCATGAGAGGTCTTAACCACCAAGACATTCTCTCACTTTCAAACGACCCGACTAGTTAACCAGAGTTGTTAGCGTTGAATCAATGAATTCGAAACCCTTACATGTGGCTTGCATCATGGATGGCAATGGTCGTTGGGCTCGAAAGCGCGGTTTGCCAAGAACCGCTGGGCATACCGCAGGCGAAGAATCGCTCGCCGATGTCGTACGCGCAGCATCAAAAATCGATGTTGCATATTTGACCGTTTTTGGCTTCTCTACCGAGAACTGGGTGCGACCACGCGCCGAGGTTCGTCATATTCTCGGCTTGCACAAGAAACTATTTGGCCGCATCAAAGAACTAAACGAAAATAACGTTCGAGTTAATTGGATAGGTCGCCCATTCGATGAACCAGGCTCGCGCACACCACTTTATGTACAACGAGCAATTCGAAAGGCAATCGATGAAACCAAGACGAACACCGGCATGGTGCTGACTGTGGCGTTCGATTATGGCTCTCGCAGCGAACTGACTCGTGCTGCAAAAAGACTCGTTGCCAGTCAAGCCGAACTCACGCCCGAGAATCTACGACGCAATTTATACGATGCTTCCCTGCCACCAGTTGACGTACTGGTTCGAACCTCGGGTGAATCTAGAATTTCGAATTTCTTGCTTTGGCAAATCAACACAGCAAAGATTTATTTCACTGAGCGACCTTGGCCCGACTTTGATGCAGTCGAACTTGATGCTGCAATCGCTCTAGCGAAGAATTAGTCGACAAGATCACAGCAACAAACGAAAGAATCAAGTGCCACTAAACATCGCCGACCAAGAAATTCTCGACGCATTGAGGCAGGTGACCACAGAACTTGCCAACGCCGAAGAGAGACAAGGGCAAGATGAGATGGCCGTCTTAGTCGGTCGCGCTTTACGCAAGAACCGACATCTCATAGTTCAAGCAGGCACGGGTACAGGCAAAACCCTCGGTTACTTGGTGCCGGCAATAGTGTCAGGCCGCCGTGTCGTAGTTTCGACCGTCACAAAAGCTCTTCAAGATCAGATTTCTCAAAATGATTTGCCTTTGTTAGCCAAAGCGTTAAATCCAACACTTGATCATGAGTTGACATGGACTGTTCTTAAAGGTCGCAGCAACTACCTTTGCCGACAAAGAATCGCCGAGTTGGCCGATCGCGCGCAATCCCGTCTTGAATTAGACGATGTCTCTGTTCGAACAAAGCAAGACATCAAAAGACTCTGCGAATGGGCCGGCTCAACAGAAACTGGCGACGAAGGCGAACTTGACTGGCAGCCTCAGCGAAATGCTTGGTCAATGGTCAGTGTCACAAGCGAAGAGTGTCCTGGTGCATCTCGATGTCCACATGGTGAAAGTTGTTTTGCCGAGCGTGCCCGAACCAAGAGTCAAACTGCAGACATCGTCATCGTTAACGGTTGGCTCTATGCGCTTGACATCGTCACCGAAGGCACAATCATCGGCGAACATGATGTCGTCATTTTTGATGAGGCGCACGAACTTGAAGATGTTGTAACAGATTCGGCAGGCCTCGCACTTTCACCGAATCGAATCACAACAATTGGTTCGGCGATGCGGTCAATCATTCGCGACGACGCAATGTCAGGGGGCTTTGCAAAAAGTGCCGCCAGATTGCGAGATGCACTCGTGCCGTTCATTAACAAGCGTGTTGTTTTGCCTCTCGACAACGAATCACGCGAAACTCTCGTTGAGGTGCGCGGTCGTGCGAATGAAGCGCTCGAATCGCTACGAACTATTGCTACGAACGACGAATCTGCCAAGCAACGCAAATTGCGTGCTCAATCGCTCTGCACCCGTTTCATCGAAGAGATTGACCTGGCTTTAACCGATCGCAGTGGCTACGTCGCCTATGTCGCCGGCACCCCGGATCGATGCTCTTTAGAGATGCGACCACTAAATATAGGCACAACGCTGCATGAGGCAGTTTGGTCGCAGCGCACCGCCATTTTGACTAGCGCGACGATACCAACGAATTTGTCAGAACGAATTGGTCTTGTGCCTGAGAGTTTTGATGCATGTCATGTTGCTAGTCCATTTGACTATGAGAAAAACTCGGTTTTGTACTGTGCTTCGCATCTGCCCGACCCAGCCCAAGGGGTGCGCGACAAAGCGGTTCATCGCGAAATTGAAGAGTTGATCAATGCGGCAGGTGGAAGAACTTTGGCTTTGTTCACAAGTTATGCCCGCTTGAACGCTGCATACAGCGATCTAGAAAAGAAACTCAAGTTCAAGGTTTTAAAGCAAGATGATTATCCAAAAATGGAGCTTCTGCGAAAATTCGCTGAAGATGAGTCAACTTGTTTGTTTGCAACACAGAGCTTCTTTCAGGGCGTAGACGTGCCCGGACAAACTCTTAGTCTCGTGATTATTGATCGCCTGCCGTTTCCTGTTCCGACAGATCCGCTGATGAGTGCGCGACGGGACGCCTACGGCAAGTCGGCATTCACTGCAATCGATATACCGATCGCCGCAACCAAACTGGCGCAGGCTGCTGGCCGACTGATTCGAACACAAACTGATTTGGGTGTTGTCGCAGTGCTCGACCCTCGACTCGTCACCAAAGGTTATGGCAAGGCAATCGTCGAAATGTTGCCGCCAATGGAATTCACGAACAATCTCGAGCGCGCAAAAGAATTTTTGGCCTACGCAGTCAAGAGCCGATAGCCCATCCCGCGAACTGTCGCAATTATTTTCGGCTCATCAGGTATATCTTCAATCTTTAATCGCAGCCGCCTGATGTGAGCATCGACGAGCCGACTGTCTCCGAGATATTCGTACCCCCAAACAAGTTCAAGCAGTTGATCGCGTGACAGAACTTTGTTCGCATTTTCCATGAAGATGTGCAACAGACGGTATTCAGTCTTTGTCAACGGAAGCTCGACTCCCCCTTTAAGAACTATCCCTTGATCACTGCGCATCTCGACGTCACGCACAGTAAAACGATCTATCGACGCTGAGCTAGTAGACAACAAGGTCGTCCGTCGCAGCGCCGCACGAATTCGTGCAGCGAGTTCTTTTGCGACAACAGGTTTCGTCACATAATCATCGGCACCGGCTTCAAGACCCGCGACTAAGTCATGTGTATCTGTTTGTGCGGTGACCATAATTATTGGCACCAGACTCTTGCTCCGCAGTTCGCGGCAAACATCAAAACCTGACATATCTGGCAGTCTCAAATCGAGCAACACCAGATCAACTGTCTCAGATGCGAAACTTTTTAAGCCTGACTGACCATCAGGTGATTCGAGAACCTTGTAGCCCTCGTCTTCAAGTGCGAGTCGCAGGGCCGCCCGAATGTCGCGGTCATCTTCTATGAAAAGCAAAGTTTGCACGGTGCTCTATTCTGCCCCGAAGTTGAATTTTGTTACCAGAAAGTCACAGATTTAACAGGCTTCCGTCAAACAGGTCAAGCAGTATTGGGTTGTCACACCGGCGGGAAGTCATGCTCCCCCTTGACTCCCGCCGGTGGGGGTTGACAAAAATCCCGCAATGCTTGAGGTGTGCAAGGTCAATTTGATCCCCCTGACTCGACCCAATCAACGGTGTTTTTGAGGATCAAAAGTTTCAGAAATAATCTTCGCGGCCTTAGGGGTCGCATGGTCCTTTATTTCAGTCTCAGCGCTTTTGCGGCAGCCGTCTCATTGAGCATCGTCACTTATGCATCAACACGCGCATACCTGCTTGACCAACGATCTGAACTTGCGATCAGCCAAGCAATCAACAATGCACAGCTGTTGCGAACTCTTGTCGATGTCAATCCACAAAATGCGGGCGACATTGTTACCAACATTCGCACAGAAAGCGGTGGCTACGCAGTTCTTCACTTGAACAATGAAGAGTCATTTTTTGCCCAAGAGCCCTTGCGATTTACGCAATCGAACTTGCCCGCTGAGCTATTGACCAGAACTCTTGAAGGCACTAGTTCTCGGCAACGTTTCGAATTCAATGGCGAACCATATGAAGCACTTGGTATTTCAATATCTGCAATTTCTGGTCACTACTTCGAGGCGTTTCCGTTAACCGACGTAGAGCGAACGCTAAACACGATTCGAACGACCCTTACGCTCGGAATCATTTTGATCACTATCGCTGGCGGCATCTTTGGTTTTTCAAGTAGCAGCAGCGTGCTGAGGCCGTTGCGAAGAGTTGCTTCAGTTGCAACCGACATCGCATCGGGAGGTCTAGATGTGCGTCTCGAAGATGAGCGTGATCCCGAACTTTCAAGACTTGCTGACTCGTTCAACAACATGGTTGATGCCGTACAAACTCGCATCCAGCGAGAAACTAGATTTGCCAGCGACGTCAGTCATGAACTGCGTTCGCCAATTACTGCACTTGCAGCCTCTGTCGAAGTAATGCAAAGTCGACGCGATGATCTAAGCGATCGCAATAAACAGGCGTTCGACATTATTGCGAGTCAAGTTCGACGCTTCGATCGCACCGTGCTCGATTTGCTCGAACTCTCTCGCCTCGACGCAGGTGCCGGAAAGTCACAAGAAGAAGTAGTCAACCTTGCAGATTTAGTAAAACGAGTTGCGCAGCGTCATGGTTTCGCTGAAGTTCCGTTTGCGTCGAATCTTGCCGAAAACGATGAGACTGTTCTCGACAAAAGAAGAATTGAACGCATTGTTTTGAACCTTCTCGAAAATGCTCGCGATCATGCTGGCGGTGCCACCGCAATCTCAATTACCGGAAATGAAAAAGAACTACATATCGCGGTTGAAGATCTTGGTGCTGGGGTCGCACAAAGCGAGCGTGAGAGAATTTTCGAAAGATTCGCACGAGGTACAGCATCTAGAAACAGCACCGGAAGCGGTCTCGGACTCGCAATTGTGCAAGAACACGCGCGCGCACTCGGTGGCAAAGCCTGGGTCGAAACAAATAGCAGCGGAGGGGCAAGATTTATTGTTTCGATTCTGCGCAAAAGTTCAACCGAATTGACAAGACCGATGTTATGAAAAGAATCATCGCACTTTTTCTGACTGTATCAATCGCTAGTTGTGGTGTACCACGCGCCAGTGAAGTCATGCAATTGCCCCAATCAGAACTGCCAACAGAATTGAATCAGCAGCCGACAACCACAACTACTTCAACAACAGTTGCTGAAGATGCATCGGCCAAAGAAACCCAACAGCCATCTGCCGAAGTGCTCGCTGAACCAGTCGAGCTTTATTACATCAGCGATGATCGCCTCGTCGCAACAACGCAGTCGATCGTCAGTCCTGCAACTATTTCGCAAGTATTGGCCGCATTAGTTGCCGGACCACCATCTGGCGACAACGGTTTGGGTTTGCGCAGTGCACTGCCAAATTTTCTGAATGCCGAGATAGATGTTTCAAAAGGTGTCGCCCAGATAAACACAACCGCTGAATTCTTGACTTCGCTTTCGCCGATTGACCAGCGCTTGGCGATTGCTCAACTTGTTTTAACGTTCACCCGTCGTCCCGGCGTTGGACAAGTCATTTTTACAGTCGATGACCAAGAGGTAGCCGTGCCACGCGGCCGAGGCGACTTAGCCAAACCCGGAACAACCGTAAGTTTCGACGACTATTCTTCGCTCATAGTTGCCATTGACGGCTAACTAGTCGAGGTTAGTAACCAAGCCGTTCGACACGATCAGCTCGATGTTGCCAGTCTTTGTCGACTACAACAAATAGTTCAAGAAATGCACCCTCGGGCATCTGTTTGCGCACCTCGATGCCAACTGACTTCAGAACACTGCCCGACTTGCCAATGACCATTCCTTTTTGGCTTTTGCGTTCGACGACAATCTCACAACGCACACGAGGCCACTCCCACTCGGTTACACGAGTTGCAATCGAATAAGGCAACTCATCTCTAGTGACCGCCAACAATTGTTCACGCACGAGTTCTGCCACCCACTGTGCCTGAGGTGTTTCAGATGTCATTTCAGGTGGATACATCGCTTGACCGAGAGGTGCTCGCTTGACGAGTTCAGCGATTAACTGATCGACTCCTTCACCTGTCTTAGCCGAGACCGGAAAGTACTCGGCTGCACCCAAAGACGAGATCGCACTCAATTGAGCAAGCAATTTGGCTGGAGACACGGCGTCAATCTTGTTGATAACAACAATCGCGTTTTTGATATTGAGTTGTTCACTCACCCATTTGTCACCAGTACCAAATGTTTGGGTCGCGTCAATCAACAAACAAACAATGTCGACGTCACGCATCGACTCAAGCGCTGTTGCATTAACTCTCTCGCCCAACGCGGTCGTCGCTTTATGCAGCCCGGGAGTATCCACAAATACCAACTGCGCGTCGTCTTTGTTTAAAATTCCTCGCACACGGGTTCGCGTGGTTTGCGGCTTGTTCGAAACGATGCTGACTTTTTTACCAATCAAAGCATTGAGCAGCGTTGACTTACCAACATTTGGTCGACCGACTAACGAGATAAAGGCGCTGCGCACGAAAGAAGGCTACCGAGATGAGATGCTTTGATCTGCCACAATTGAATAATGCTAAACATTGACTGGCGTAAATGGTTTGACCGGATGCAGCCTCAAACACTGCAGATCGCGGCGATGCTGCTTTATCTAAATGGTTTCTTTGCACTGATCAGCGTTATCGATTCGACCGACTACCTGGGCTATATACGCAATCGTTTTTCAATCGGATTGATAGTTGGCTTGATCATCGTGGCCCTGCACGCGTTGTCGGGTTTGTTTATGGCGAACGATCTGAAGCTTGGCTACAAGTTCGCCATCGCAGCGGGCTTTTCACCGTTTTTGTTGCGCTTTTGGGCCTACACCGATCTCGAAAACACGAGCGGAATCAGCACAACGCTCTATCGCAAACTAAGCGGCGGAAGCACACTGAGTTTGATATTTGAAGTGGCTTTGTGTGCACTTATTCTGCACCCGCAAAGCCGTAGCCACCAAAAGATCTGGTATCGCTAGTTCATTTCGTCACCGAGACCGACAACCTGCCACACTTGTTCTATGCCAAAACTAATTATCAAAAGTGTTGATGAACTCAAGGGTTTGATCGGCAAACATCTCGGATACTCGGACTACCGAACGATCACACAAGAGCAAGTGAACATATTTGCCGACGCGACCGGCGACCACCAATGGATCCACATTGATGTTGAGCGCGCAAAGGCCGGCCCATTCGGCGGACCAATTGCCCACGGCTATCTGACTCTCTCGCTAGGTCCAGTTTTTCTGCCGCAAATCTTCGGCGTTGAAGGCGTGGCGATGGGCGTGAACTACGGAACAAACAAAGTTCGTTTTCCGTCACCTGTGCCTGTTGGTTCGAAACTTCGTGCTGGCGTCAAACTTCTCAATGTCGAGGACGTCACCGGAGGCGTTCAGGTGACACTCGAAACAACTTTCGAAGTCGAAGGGGCAAAGAAGCCTTCGTGCGTGGCCGAAGTCGTCTTTCGCTACTACTTGTAATAACGGCTAGTAATTGCGTCGAATAATTACTAATTAGCTATCTGAAGTTTTTCATAACTTCGGCGAAGAGTTCGACGGTCTCAGTACTCGGATAATCGGTGCACCACGGAATAAAACCACTGCAACCAAGATCGATATATTTTTGAACTTTTTCGGTTACTTGTTCAACTGTGCCGACCAGATTGTTGGCTTGCCATTGATCAAATGGATCTGCGCGCAGACTTAATGAACCTGCAGCCTTGACCTCTTTTTCGGTGCGACGAATGAATACGTCTGGCGACCAGGTCTTTCGAATTTCGGACTCATCTCGCCCAACAGCAACACAATGGCCTTTGAGAATCTCGCGTTTGCGAGCGAACTCTTCAGGACTGCCACCAAAATTTGAATAGTCGGCATAACGTGCCACAACACGAAGAGTTAGTTGCTCACCACCGCCGCCAATCCAAATTGGTGGATGAGGTTTTTGCAATGGTTTCGGATCGCAATTGCCGCGCACCAAGTTGTAGTGCTTGCCGCTGTAATTTGTTTCTTCTTGCGTCCACATAGATCGAACAATCTCAACGCATTCGCGCAACATCGCAATACGAACCTTGGGTTCAGGAAAGTCGTAGCCGTATCCGCGGCATTCGTTTTCGTACCAGCCTGCGCCAATGCCCCAGTCAAGTCGGCCACCAGAGATGACATCGAGCGTCGATGTTATTTTTGCGAGCAAACTGGGTTCGCGATACAAGTTGCAGCCGACCATCTGACCAAGCCTGATTGTCGTCGTGCGTTGACTGATCGCCGCCATCGTTGTCCAACATTCAAAAACTGCTTCGTGCGCCGGTCGTGGAACATTATGAAAGTGGTCGTAAACCCAAATTGAATCGAAACCAAGTTTCTCGGCCAATTGCGCAATTTCGACTGTCTTGTTCCACTTGTCGACCGGATCAGAAATCGATACAAGCTCCATCTTCCAACCCTGCGGAATAAAGACTCCAAAAACCGTGTGTTGTTTGGTAGTCATAGCGGCAGATCTCCAGTGGCAGATTTAGTTGAACCGTGATCTTTATAAGCGGCGATAGTGCGTTGCGCAATGCGCATCTGATGGATTTCATCAGCGCCGTCGGCGAAACGACTCCATCGGGCTTGTTGCAGCATGTGCGCCAACGGAGTGTCTGTCGAATATCCAAGCGCCCCGTGAACTTGAATTGCGCGATCGATAATTCTCCACAAACTATTGGCAACAAAATGCTTCGCCATCGAAACTTCTGAGGTGAAACTTTGGCCGTTTTCGATTTTGTATGCGGCATGCAAGACCATCAACTTGCACTGATAGAGCTCCATCGAAGAATCGGCAATCAACCATTGAATGCCTTGCTTCTCGGCGAGTATCGAACCGTGCGAATATCTCTGCAACGCGCGATCAACCATCATGTCAAGTGCAATCTCTGCTTGCCCAATCCATCGCATGCAATGCGCTAGCCGAGCGGGTCCGAGTCGGTATTGGCCGAGCAAGTGACCCTGCCCACGCCCGCCCAACATATTTTTTGCTGGCACACGAAGATCTTGAATCAAAATCTCGCAATGATTATGACCACCAGACATTGTTTCGACATCGCGAACAATGTTGAAACCCTCGCTCGGTATTTCGACAATGAAACATGAGTTCGCGGCCTGTGGTAAATCTGGGTTGTCTTCGGTGCGCGCAACCAACAACGCAAATTGTGCACCACGCGCACCAGAAATAAACCACTTGTGACCATTGATGACCCACTCGTCACCATCTTGATAAGCCTGTGTCTTAATCAACGTGGGGTCGCTCCCGGCGACTTCTGGCTCGGTCATCGCGAAACAGCTTCGCGCAGTGCCTTCGCAAAGAGGGCGCAAGTATTTTTCTTTTTGTTCATCAGTCGCCCAATGCAAGAGCGTGTGTTGATTGCCCTCATCAGGCGCCTGAGCATTTAAGACGAACGGACCAATAGAAACTTTCGCTGCTTCGGCAGACACAGCAGCCATCGCAGTCGGACCAAGACCCATACCGCCCCATTCGGCCGGCATGTGCGGCAACCACAAATTCCAATGGTCACGGGCACGACCCCGCAAACTCACAATTGTTCGCACCACCTGTCCGCGGTCTTTCTGATCGATCGCATCCCATTGCGGACGCACCTCGCTGTCCATGAAGTCGCGAACCTTCAAACGCACAGATTCGACTTCTGGTGAAAATGAAAAATCAATCAAGGCAAAATTCTCCCTGAAGTAGTTTGACAGACTTGTGTCACAAACGCATTACTAGGGCGACTAATACGGGTTTGCCCTAGCCTGAATTGCGTGACAGCCAAGACTCGCAAACGCGACAAATGGGACCGCGAAGACCTGCCGAAGGGTGCAGAAAAGGTTGAAGCAGTTCGCGAAATGTTCGACGCGATTGCTCCTCGATATGACTTCGTCAATCGCCTGATGACTTTTCGATTAGATACACGCTGGCGCAAACAGACTGTTTCGGCCCTTAATTTGCCCGAGGGTTCG
>CANLHV010000015.1 GCA_947490975.1 Acidimicrobiaceae bacterium | reverse complement strand
GGAAGATGATATTGGTTGGGTTTGCTCGCCCAATCGTGATTGACTTTTGCGGCGCACTGAAGCCTTGAACTTCAGCGAACAACTCGCCATCTTGATAAACAACTGTTGCCGAGACGGCACTGCGCAACGACAAAGTGCCCTCAGCGAGTTTGTCGAAATACTTTGACTCTTCAGGACCGCATTCGGGGTGAGAGAAATGTCCTTCAGCGGCTGCCTCGACAAGTTCTTCACGCTCACCAGAAACTGCACTAGCCACACCACCAGCGACGATGCCAATCGCGCCGAGCACACAAATAGTGGCACCAACTGATCGTTTCATGTTTGGCTTGATTGCAAACAACGAGCCCGCTAAAAGAACCAGTGCGCCGGCAACGATAAACAAGATTGCGCCAGTTGACTTTTCGACAGTCAGCATTATTCGTGAGAACGCAAAAATAATGACGCCTAGACCAACTGCTGCCAAAACCGGAAATTCGATTGGATTAAGCAGGCGCTTTCGTGCCGCAGTGTTATGAGTTAAATCAGTCGACGCTCGCTCGCTCCAGGCTTGCACCATCCATTCGCTGGCTGCAGCCAGCAAAACAACAACGCCACCAAAAAAGACAATCGAAGACGTGACCAAACCCAAGCCGAGAAATACAACACCGATTGCTGTAATCAATGGCCACATGCTCTGTGTCACCAATTCAGAAGTTGAAGTATTCGCGTCACGAGTGGTGCCATCGCTGGTGAACGCCGACAAGCCAGCCAACAATGCTGCAACTGCGATCAAGAAACTTATCGCCACGCCACCAAGTGCCAATTTTTCGAACAGCGCCAAAGACATAACCAAGGCGATGACCGAAAGCACGGTTACCCCGAAGAAATATTTAAAGCCAGTTGAAAACATCATCCCTACTTTTGAACGTAAACCACGAACCACAATGCTGCAAAAATTGCAGACATTGAATAGCAATAAAGTGCATGCGCCGAAACTAAGTCGCGGTCACCGGCACGACCAGCGATCGACCTAAACAACGCAAGCAACGTAAAGCCCATACAGACGATGATGATTGCCAGCATTGTTGCCGTGACTGCGTAGAACATGGTCATGTAACTGCCGTCACGCACGCCGATGCCCATTTGCGAATAGATCGCAAGTTGGACATTGACTAATGCGATTTCGGTAAGCAACACGACACCAAGAGCCAACGACACATGTTTCGAATCGTTGCGACGAGAAGAGTAAACGGCCCACTGAGCCATCACACAAGTAATTACGAAAGTCATCATCATTGTGTTTGTTGCAACTTCAGGGATCTTGATGCTCTCGGGCAACCAGTCGCGCAACATCTTGCCACCCTCAGTTGACTCGCGAAGCGGAGCATTTGATCTGAAGTCGAGCCAAATCGCAAGCATCGAACCGATCAACATCGCACTTACAGCAGAGAGAAAACCGGAAACTATTAATGCAGGTCGGCGCATCACGACTGTTGGTCCGGCGCCGAGAGCAGTTGCTGAAGTGTTCATTTCGTTTTAACCGTTCACACTTTCAAAAAAATCTGCCGGTGTCGCACTGCTGACCGTGCCAGAACGAAAAGACTTCGCCGCAAGTGCAAAAAACAACAGAACAACCAACGCCATCAATGCGTGCCCCGCACCAACGAGTGAGTTCCAGAGCCAGATCGGACCCGAGTAATCAAAGTTGTTGGCTACCGAAGCCGGCTGATCGGCAAAGCCGGCGATGAAATATGGCAATGACGCCAGAACTGTTGCAAGAAAACCGAGCAAACCAAGACCAAGAACTGGCCCAGACGGAATTTCGCGACCCCAGATGCGAGGCCCGAAATGAGCAATAGCGCCAATGCCACTGAGCACTACCCCATAACAGACATAAACCAGCACGGCTTCGTCGAAAACTGTGTTTGTCAATTTAAGATTTGTGATTCTGAAAACCGCGCCGCCGATCATGCCGGTGAGCACCATACCGACGCCAAGAAATGCGGGCACGAATGCTGCGGTGGGTTTTGCCTTTTCATTTTTGAGAGCCAACAAACACAACCCAAGCACAACGAAAACACCGAGAATCGAGAGATGATTGAAAAAGAGATACGGAATCAGAGATTTGAGTACTTCGCTTGCGCTACCCGAAAAACTGACCGAATGTGACGATTGAGTGACTGCACCAAGAACTGCAGTCGACATCAAACCAACGCCGATCAAAAGACCAGGGCGAAGCGGTTGCTTGCCGCGAGTCATGGTTGCAACAATCTGAGCGAGCACACCAAGAGTTGGAATCGCAACAATAAATATTTGCGGTGTCGTGAAGGCCCAGCCAATCCAAGCGTTTACACCTTCGGTTGCACCAAATGTTGCCCGTTCATAAGCGTGGTCAACGGCAACATAAATCATTGCGCCTGCCATGACTGGCAAAGTCAGCAACATTGAAATACTTGCGACTAAAGCTGACCAAGAAAAAATCGGAGTTTGCATCAAGGTCATGCCTGCTTGGCGAGATGCCAGAACTGTGGTGGCGACCGAGGCGCTGATCAAGAGTAATCCTGCAATAACTAAACCGAGACCTACAAGAAACAGATCGACCATCTCGGCATTGCCGCCGCCTGGGCCACCATTATTTAGATACGACGAGCCGACCAAAATCACGCCGAATAGCCAAAGATAAAAACCGAGCATTGCCGAGCGAGCAAAAGCAAGTGCTCGAGCACCAACTTGCATCGGGACAACAGCAACCGCCAGACCCAACATCATCGGTGCGGCAACCGAAAAAATCAGATCAAAACGAAGTGCCGAAAACAATTGAACGATGATGTCGGCATCGACGATCGAACTTGACGGGCTGATTCTTTCAATGCCCAAGATTGCCCCTTCGATTGCCGTGGCAATAGCGAAAATTGCGGAAACCGAAATGAGTAGTCGTCCGATGCGCTTGTGGTCGCTGGCTGTTAAATACGCCGCAATTGTGCCGAGGAGTGTTGATCTGGTGGCTATCGACCCCGATGAACTCGTCGCCGAATGGCTTGAATCAATTGCCGTCATAACTCAGATAACGCTAACAGTTTCAGCGTTTAATAAGGAAACTTCTCTATTGCACTAAGTCGCTGAAACTAAGACATCCACCATCAAAGCGCCGAACAACAAAGTTACGTAAGTGATCGAGAACGAAAACACACGCATCGACCAAGCATCTGTCGGACGGCGACTGAGCATCGCTGTGCCGACAACAAAACCAAAGCCAACCAACGCCGCTGTCACGCCGTAAATCAGACCGAGACCTGAAACCGGAATCATCACAAACGACACGAGTGTCAGGATGACCGTATATATGACCATCGTGCGAATGGTCTTTTCGATCGATACAACCGAGGGCAACATCGGCACATTTGCTGCGCGATATTCGTCTGAGTGACGAATTGCCAGAGCCCAAAAGTGTGGTGGTGTCCACAAGAAAATAATGATGAACAGCCAAATCGCCGGCCAACCAACCGAGTTTGTGACTGCTGCCCAACCGACAAGTGTCGGCACCGCACCCGCCGCGCCACCGATAACAATGTTTTGTTTGCTAGTGCGCTTTAACCACAACGAGTAGACAAAAACATAAAAAGCAGTTGCGCTCAACGCCAAAACTGCAGAGAGCAAATTTGCGCCAGACCACAACACAACGAAAGCAACTGCTTCTAACACGATTGCAAAGACAAGTGCGTTGCGCGGCTTAATCAGCCCGGTGACAAGCGGACGAGTTTGTGTGCGCTTCATCAACTTGTCGATGTCACGATCGATATACATATTGATTGCATTCGCACCGCCCGCGGCCAATGAACCACCCAACAACGTGATTGCAATTAGTGACCACGCCGGCCACTCGCCTGCTGCCAAAACCATTGTTGGCACAGTCGTGATCAACAACAATTCGATGATTCTTGGCTTTGTCAGTGCGATGTAACCGCCGAGAACCGACTTTGGTGAACGGTTCGACTCGTGATTGAACAAACGCGATGGAACTACGGGTCGAACGTTGATCGGCACGCGCCAATCGTACGATGAAATTGTCAATTTCGTACGCCACACTATAGATATGAATGAATTCACCTTCGCCAGTTCGCAGCCTGGCCAGGTGCAAGAAATTGATCAGCAAGACGAAACAAAGTCTGATCGTCCGTGGATTGTGATCGTATGGAACGACCCGATCAACTTGATGTCGTATGTGACATTCGTATTTCAAAAACTCTTTGGTTACAGCCTCGAGAAAGCCACCGAATTGATGCTCGATGTCCACCACAAAGGAAGGGCCGTTGTTTCGAGTGGTTCGCGTGAGCGCGCTGAATTTGACGTATACAGGCTGCACGAACATGGGTTGTGGGCGACAATGGAACACGAGACGTTGTGAAAAAGAATGGTCCGATATTTCGGCTCAAAAACGGAAACTACAGAATTGAGCTAGCCGATGATCATCGGCAGTTGTTGACCCAACTCGTCGAACAGTTGCGCGATTCGCTGACGACAACCACCGATGATGCGAATTTGCGTCGACTGTTTCCGACGGCTTACAACAACGACGCAAAAAAAGATGCTGAATACCAAAGACTGATGCGTGACGAACTACTTGAGTCGCGGCTCGCGGCGATCGATGTAACGATAAAAGTGATCGCCCAAGACGATGAAATCAATGCCGAAGAAATCGACGCATTTGCAAGAAGCATCAACAGTTTGCGATTGGTGCTGGGCACGACTTTGGATATCGCCGAATCTGACTATGGTTCGCAAAGCGACGCGCAACAAAGTGAGAACTCTGACGGTGATGGGGCGAGCCGAGCCGACGAGTACTTGATCCAAAAAGAGCTATACGAGTACTTGGGATGGCTACTTGAATGGACTGTGGGCGCTCAAAGTAGTGGACTTTGATTTCTTTTGGATTTACAAGGTTTTTCAGTTGGTTGCGGTGATAGATTTCAGTGGTTCTCAACGGATAGTAGGTCCATGCCCCCATCGTCTAGTGGCCTAGGACACCACCCTTTCAAGGTGGCGGCACGGGTTCGAATCCCGTTGGGGGTGCGAAGGTCAGTTTCAGCGAAAGCAGAATCTGGTCCCGTGGTGAAGTTGGAGTTCACGCCGCCCTGTCAAGGCGGAGGTCGCGGGTTCAAGTCCCGTCGGGACCGCTGGGGAGTGTTCGCACTCTTCAAGGTCGGGTAGCTCAGTAGGCAGAGCATGCGCCTGAAAAGCGCAGGGTCACCGGATCGACGCCGGTCCCGACCACAATTAGAAAACTAAAAAATTAATTAACTACTCTTCGACGACGAGCGTGAGAATCCAATCGCCGGTTGTGTGGCTTTCAAGATCGAAAGTGCCAAGTTGATCGGCTGTAAATTCGATCGACACTTCTTGACCAGCCGTTGCCGTTGCGGTTAGGTCATAGCCGTGCAGATGAAACTCGTCGTCGGCGTCTGGATTAAGAAGTTTGATTTGCACTTTTGAGCCAAGCGTTGCTTGGTAAGCCACAGCCGAACCTGAAGTCTGACCCATGATCACAGAAATCTCTACTACTTCGTCGGTTGCAGTGGCCGTTTCAGATGATGCCTCTTCTGAAGTTTCACCCTCGACTGATTCTGAATCTTCGCCAGCATCGGAGGTTGAATCTGAACTCGAACAACCGACCGTGCCAAGCAAGAGGCAAGTAGCAATTATTGATTTGGTAAAAATCGAACGTTTGGTCATGAACCAAAAGCGTAGCCAAGATCAGGTGCGGTCAACATTGGTTGGTAGGCAATTTTTGCCTCGCTAGCCATCGCCGCACAAGTGCCGCCACGGTCAACTATGACCGTAATAAACACAGGCGTTGCGCCAAAAGCTCTAACTACTTCAACTGCCTCAAAAAGTGAAGTGCCGCGAGTGACCGTGTCTTCAACGATTGCCACTCGGTCACCTGGTTGCAACGCGCCGGCGATACGACCAGTTACTCCGTGATCTTTGCTTTCTTTACGCACACTAAAACTGCGTAACTCTCGGCCACGCGTTGCTGCAACTGCCGCGATACCAAACGCCACTGGATCGGCGCCCATTGTTAGCCCGCCAATGGCATCGATGTCTGACGGCAAAATAGCCAGAGCGACATCACTAACCAACAGAATTCCGTCACTGCGACATGCAGTCTGTTTTGAATCTAAAAACCAGTTGCTAGTGCGTCCAGACTTAAGCGTGAAAGTACCGCTCTTCAATGAATGTCGCAAAACGTGTTCGCGCAGTTTGTGACGCGAGGTTTCAAGTTGCGGTAGATCAGACATGATCAGTTTTCACGCGTCTGCAGAATTGAGTGCGTCAAAAACAAGGTGTGCGCGCTTTAAGGCACTATCAAGATTGAACGCTTCGTCTAACTTTTGCGATGAAATTTTGATTCGCGCATCGCTTGCCAACAGTTCTCTGAACTTTGTGCCGGTGCTGATTGCTTTTGCGGCAAGTTCTTGCACAAGGCGATAGGCATCGTCACGCGACATGCCAGACGCAACCAACTGCAACAACACTGATTGAGAAAACACGACGCCTTGCATCAAGTTCAAGTTGTGCAACATTTGAGCGGTATCAACTTCAAGGTTTGTAACAAGTTTCGTTGCCCTACGCAAAACGTAATAAGCAAGCATCGAAGAATCAGGCAACACGATGCGTTCGGCCGATGAATGCGAAATATCGCGTTCATGCCACAGCGCCACGTCTTGTAACCCGACTTGAAGGTTTGCGCGCAACACTCGTGACAGACCGGTGAGGGTTTCTGACGAAATTGGATTTCGCTTGTGTGGCATCGCCGAGCTGCCTTTTTGACCGACATTAAAACCTTCGCGAACTTCGTTGACTTCAGTGCGCTGCAAATGTCGCAATTCAACGGCAACCGACTCAATAGTTGTACCAATGCTTGCGCATGCCCACAAATATTCGGCGTGTCGATCGCGGGCGATAACTTGCGTCGCTGGTACAGGCGCCAAACCAAGTGCGCTTCCGACATGTTTCTCAACCTGTGGGTCAATATTCGAATATGTTCCGACGGCACCAGAAAGTTTGCACACTGAAATTCGTTTGGTTGCAAGAGCTAGTCGCTCTCGATCGCGACGTATCTGTAATGCCCACAGCGCAACTTTGGCCCCAAATGTTGTTGGCTCAGCGTGAACACCGTGTGTTCGACCGATCATTGCAGTTGTGCGATGTTTGTTTGCCAATGTCACGAGCGCTTCATAAAAATCAACAAGTGCCCTGTCAATCAAGGTCGCAGCATCTCGAAGCATCCAGCACCATGCGGTGTCAACAACATCAGAACTTGTCAAACCATGATGAATCCACGCTGCTGCGGGCAAACCGATTCGCTGTTGAACGACATCAACAAACGCAGCAACGTCGTGGTCGGTGACACGCTCACGCTCGCTCACATCGGCAACAAAACTGGCGTCAACAACTGGTGCGCGGTCACGACAGGTTTGTGCGTGGTCACGTGGCACCACGCCGAGTTCACTATGAGCCGCGGTTGCCAGCAGTTCAATTTCTAAATAACGACGAAACTTCGACTCGTCGGAGAAAATTTCTGCCATTTCGGGAAGGCTGTAGCGCTCAATCATCAGCGCACAACACATTCATTGCGTTCTGGCCCTACACCGATCATCGTCACCGGCACGCCGACATGTTTCTCTACAAGTTCAATCAATGCTTTTGCTTGTTGCGGCAAATCTGCATAGCTACGCACAGCGCTTACTGACTTGTTCCAGCCTTGTAGATCTACATATTTTGGTTTGACTTGATCTAGAAGTTGTGAGTCATCTGGATAACCGGACAACTCTTTGCCGTTTAGTTCGTAGCCAACACAAACTCGCACGTTTTCAAAAGTATCCAAAATGTCGAGTTTGGTTAGGGCTATCTCTGTCAGCGAATTCAAACGCACTGCGTGACGCAACATGACAAGGTCTAACCATCCCGGTCGACGACGACGACCAGTGACCGTGCCAAACTCGCGACCGATTTCGACAATTTTGTCGCCAAGTTCGCCAAGCAATTCGGACGGAAAGGGTCCGCTACCCACTCGAGTCGTATACGCCTTGGCGATGCCAATTATTCGGGTGATGTCACGCGGACCAAGACCAGTGCCAGCACATGCCCCACCAGCGATCGGGTTTGATGAAGTTACAAACGGATAAGTGCCGTGATCAATGTCAAGAAATGTGGCTTGAGCACCTTCAAGCAGAAGATTTTCGTTGCGGTCAAGCGCGTCGTGCAAGAAATTAACCGTGTCGCTGACATATGGCTTCAATCTTTCGCCAAGGATGGCGAAGTTGTCGACGATCTCGTCAATTTTTAATTGTTCACCACCGAGCGCGGTGAGAATTTTCTGTTCGGCAGTAGCTCGATCTCGCACGAGTTGTTTGAAGCGTTTTGAGTCACGCACATCACCTGCGCGAATACCAACGCGACGAGATTTATCGGCATAGGCGGGGCCAATGCCTTTGAGTGTGGTGCCAATTTTGTTTTCACCCAAACTTGATTCACTGATCGCATCGTGAGCCTGGTGCCAAGGAAATATCAGATGAGCCAAACTCGACACTTTTAGCCGTGAACAGGTGATTCCTCGTGACTCGAGTGTGTCGATTTCTTTGAACAGAGTCGGCAAATCAACAACTACCCCGTTGCCAATTACCGGGGTTACATGCGAGTAGAAAACCCCGCTTGGAACAAGTTGAAGCGCATACTTTTCGTTGCCGACAACAACCGTGTGCCCTGCGTTATGACCACCTTGATAACGGGCGACAATCTTGTGGCTCTCGGCGAGCAGATCGATTATTTTTGCCTTGCCTTCGTCGCCCCACTGGGTTCCGACGACGACTGATACAGGCATTAAACGCTCCCATTATTTATAGGTACGTAGCAAAAGTCTAGTCGCTAGAACTCAACGCTCCTCATCAAAAACGCGTGGGTTGCGACCGAAAATCATCGTCGTTTGGTTCAGCGGCACAAGACCATATTTCGTGTGAGAGTTTTCGAGCGCCCGCTCAAGTTGCGCTTGTAATTGTGCAACAGTATTTTGCAATTGGGCTACTTGGTTTTCGAGCGCCATAACTTGGCGAATGCCTTCGAGGTTCATGCCCAACTCGGCAAGTTCAGAAATTCGCAACAACTGCGCGATATCGGCGTTGCTGTATCGCCGTTGTTTGCCGCCGGCAGTGCGCGCTGGTTGCACGAGACCACGACGCTCATAAATGCGCAGAGTCTGCGGATGCATTCCGGCAAGTTCTGCCGCAACTGAAATTACATAGACGGCTTGTGTTTCATAGTGCATGGTTAATGCCTTTCTGAATAGCTTGAGAAATTAACGTTTTTCATTTTTGATCCCCGAAAACAAATGGCTGCGAGGCGACTCATCTGAAATTTCAGCAAGTTGCTCGATGAGTTTTTGTTGCTTGTTTGTCAAATCTTTTGGCACGACAACTTCAACGGTGACAATCAAATCGCCATCTGTGCCAGCAGAACTAATGCCTTTGCCTTTTACTCGATGTCGTGAACCAGACTGAGTGCCGGGTTTGACACGCAATGTGACTGTTGAGCCATCAAGCGTTGGCACGTCAATGTTTGCCCCGAGCGCTGCTTCTGTAAAAGTAATCGGCAATTGCAACGTCAAGTTCTTTCCTTCACGGCCGAACAAATGGTGGGTCGCAACATTGCACGTAATAAACAAATCACCCGCAGGACCACCACTGCGCCCCGGTTCACCACGACCTTTAATGCGAATTCTCTGGCCGTTGTCGACGCCAGCAGGAATTCGCACGTTGACTTCGCGCGGCGATTTTTCGGAATCTGTCGAAAGTCGCAAAGATGTTGTCATGCCATAGACGGCGTCGACAAAACTGAGATCGAGAGTCGCCTCAAGGTCAACACCACGACGAGGATCAACACCATTGCGCGATCGACCGCCGCGCCCACCGAACATTTGACTAATCAGGTCGCTGATATCGGCGCCACCCATATCAAATGGTTGCCCGCCATTGAAACCAGGTTGTCCGGCACCACCGCCATGCATACCGAATGCCGAAGGACCAGCGCGACGCACTTCGTCATATTCTTTTCGTCGTTTATCGTCGCCGAGCACGTCATAGGCAGCAGAGATTTCTTTAAATTTGTTCTCAGCAGTCGTGTTATTCGGGTTTGTGTCAGGGTGATATTTGCGCGCGAGCTTGCGATAAGTCTTTGTGATTTCTTTATCGGTCGCAGTCTTAGAAACGCCGAGAACGGCGTAATAATCTTTTTCGAACCATTCACGCTGTGCAGTCATTGCACGACGCCTTTGTTATCCCTTGACTTTCACCATGGCGGCGCGAAGTACGCGACCTTTCCAGAGATAGCCAGTGCGCAACACTTCGACCACACGAGTCTCAGATGCGGCGCCATCGCTTGCTGCAACGTCATCTGCTGGTTCATGAACAACTGCATCGGCAACGCTCGGATCAAAAACCGTGTCAACAAGATTCAAAACCTCGAGACCTTGCTTTTGTAGCGCCGTCAAAAGTGAGCTGAAAATCGGCTCAATGCCAGAAACACCGTGACTCATTGCGGCTTCGCAGGCATCAAGGGCCGAGAGCAAACTCTCGACGATGCGACCTGCGTTGCGATCTGACTCGTCAACCAACTGAGTCGCAGAACGCTTGCGATAATTCTCGAACTCTGCCTGCACACGCAAGGCAATGTCTTTAAATTCGTCGCGCTCTTTGGTCAGTTGTTCGACAAGTGCATCAACGCTGAGCTCTTCGCTCGAAATCTCTGCCTTCTCGTCAGTCATAACGAATTACTACTCAGAGTCTTTTTCATCAACAATTTCGGCATCAACGATGTCTGAATCGTTGGTGCCCGATTGTTGACCAGAAGCAGATGTGCCGGCCGCGTTCGCATCGCGTGACGCCGCTTCATAAAGTTTTTGACTGAAAGCCTGGCTAGCAGTCATCAACTTTTCGGTCGCGTTTTTGATTGTGTCGGTGTCGCTGCCGTTTAGCGCTGAGCGCAAATCTGCAAGCGGGCCTTCGACGGCTGACTTGTCTTCGGCGGTCAACTTGTCGCCTTGTTCGCGCAAAACTTTTTCGGTTTGGTAGACCAACGAATCGGCATTGTTGCGAACTTCTGCTTCTTCGCGCCGCTTCTTGTCATCTTCGGCGTGCGCTTCAGCGTCTTTGACCATCTTGCTGATGTCATCTTTTGAAAGTGATGACTGACCGGTGATCGTCATGGATTGTTCTTTGTTGGTGCCACGATCTTTTGCCGACACATGCACGATGCCGTTGGCATCGATGTCGAATGTGACTTCAATTTGTGGGACACCACGTGGTGCTGGTGGCAGATCGACAAGTTGGAACTTGCCAAGAGTCTTGTTGTAACTCGCCATCTCGCGCTCGCCTTGCAGCACATGAATTTCTACGGAAGGCTGCATGTCTTCGGCTGTCGAAAACACTTCGGTGCGACGCGTCGGAATCGTCGTATTGCGCTCAATGAGTTTGGTCATCACGCCACCTTTTGTTTCAATGCCAAGCGACAACGGTGTTACGTCGAGCAATAAAACATCTTTGACGTCGCCACGCAGAACACCGGCTTGAATCGCAGCGCCCGCGGCAACAACTTCGTCAGGGTTAACCGAGCGATTTGGCTCTTTGCCTGTGAGCGACTGAATCAAATCGAGCACTGCTGGCATACGGGTTGAACCGCCCACCAAAATGACGTGCTTAATCTGACTCTTTGTGATGCCCGCATCTGTGATTGCTTGTTCGAACGGCTTGCGACAACGCTCAAGCAAATCGTTGGTCATCTCTTGAAACTTCGAACGAGACAAAGAGACATCAAGATGCAGCGGACCACTTGGTGTTGCAGTTATGAACGGCAAATTGATTTGCGTTTGCTGAACTTGCGACAATTCGATCTTTGCTTTTTCTGCAGCTTCTTTTAGTCGTTGCAACGCCATGCGGTCTGTGCCGAGATCGACACCGTGTGCCGACTTAAATTCTTTTACCAGCCAGTCGATAACGCGTTGGTCCCAGTCGTCGCCGCCCAGGTGGGTGTCGCCGTGAGTGCTCTTTACTTCGAAAACGCCGTCACCAATTTCGAGAACGCTGACGTCGAATGTGCCACCGCCAAGGTCGAAAACAAGAATTGTTTCATCTTCGCTGCCCTTGTCGAGCCCGTACGCGAGTGCTGCCGCAGTCGGCTCGTTGATGATCCGCAAAACTTCGAGACCGGCGATCTGGCCAGCTTCTTTTGTTGCAGTGCGTTGTGCGTCGTCGAAATATGCAGGCACGGTGATAACCGCTTGCGTTACTGACGCACCGAGATATGCCTCGGCGTCGCGTTTGAGTTTCATCAAAGTGCGTGCGCTGATTTCTTGTGGCGTGTATTTTTTGCCGTCGATGTCGGTGGATGTCCAATTCGAACCCATGTGTCGCTTGATGCTGCGAAATGTGCGCTCGGTGTTGGTGATCGCTTGACGCTTGGCTACTTCGCCGACAAGTACGTCTCCGCCTTTTGAAAACGCAACAACCGATGGGGTGGTGCGTGAACCTTCTGAGTTTGGTACAACTACTGGCTCGCCTGCTTCAAGTACGCAAACAACCGAGTTGGTTGTGCCGAGGTCGATTCCGACTGCTTTTGACATTTTTTCTCCGTTTGGTTTGACTCGTTTAAATGCCTGTCAAAGGGGGTTTTGGCAGGCGCAAATTACGATAAGCCGCGCCACGAGTCTTTACAACCTCTGAGGCATGAAACCTTAGTCACTACGACTCAAGTTTGATTTTTACCATACTCCATATGGGTAATGACGGCACGGCACCCTCGGTTTGAGTGGCCAAAGCCCCGGAAATCACAGCCGCTCGAAGCGCAGCCGTCATTGATTCACCTGTTGCCAGGCGGGCAGCCAGCATGCCACAAAAAGCGTCTCCGGCCCCCGTTGTGTCAACAGGCGTGACTTTAAATGGATCAACCTGCCTTTCGCCACTCGCATCGACGACGATCGCGCCCTTTTCACCTTGAGTGACAATCACCGTCTTGACGCCAAGGCTTAGCAATTTGCTTGCGCCACCCAAAAGTTCAACTTCATGTTCGTTGGGGGTGATGATGTCGACCACACCAAGCAACGAATTAGAAAGTGCCTGGGCGGGTGCGGGATTCAAGATGCGTGTCGTTGATGATCCTGCAAGTTCAAATGCGTGTTGCACAACTGACAACGGCACTTCTAATTGACACAACAAAACTTTTGCCGAAGAAATTAACGTTTTGTGTTTTTCAATGTCGTCAATACTGATCGCGTGATTTGCGCCGGGTACAACAATGATCGAATTTTCACCGTCATCGCTGACACCAATTAAGGCACGACCAGTTGGTGCTGTTACTCGTTGCACCGCAGAAACATCAACGCCGTCTTTGACTAGCGCAGCAAGCAAAGTTTCGCCCGCATGATCGCGACCGAGCGCACCAATAAACGCCGTACGCGCACCGGCACGAGCGGCGGCGATTGCTTGATTGACGCCTTTGCCGCCGCAGGCTTCGAAAAAATGTGAACCAGAAACCGTTTCGCCTGGTTTTGGTAACCGAGTCGTTCGCGCAACAAGATCGAGATTGGCCGAACCAACAACGACGACGTCAAAACCTGTCGAACTACTTGAACTCATACATCCATTGTTACAGCGTTTTTACGCATACGATTTAGTTTGTGAGGCATCAATGACTGGGTTGCTTGTACTGCTTCGGCACGGTCAAAGCACATGGAATGAACTCAACCTTTTTACTGGCTGGCACGATGTCGCGCTAACGCCAAAAGGGGAGAGAGAAGCAAGACAAGCAGGCGAAACACTTAAACAAGCCGGTGTCAAATTTGACGTTGTCTTCACTTCGCTTTTAACTCGAGCAATCGCAACCAATCAACTGACGCTTGAAGCCCTCGGCCAGTCAGATCTTGAAGTTCGACAAGACTGGCGACTCAATGAACGTCACTACGGGGCGTTGCAAGGTCTCGACAAAAAAGCAACAACGCTTAAATACGGGGTTGAGCAAACAAACTTGTGGCGTAGAAGTTTTGATGTTGCACCGCCACCAGTCGACTTATCAAGCCCAGAGCATCCGCGAAACGACCCGCGTTATCGAAATATCTCACAAAACGATTTACCGAATACCGAATGCCTTAAAGATGTTGTTGCTCGAGTCGTGCCGTTTTTTGATCAACATATTGTCGGAGAGTTGCGAAACAACAAAAACGTTCTGATCACCGCCCACGGCAATTCGTTGCGCGCGTTGGTGATGCATATAGAAAACTTGAGCCCAGAACAGATCGCCAAATTCAACATCCCAACTGGGGTACCGCGAAAATATGAGTTCTCGAACCAGATGAAACTCGTCACGGCTGGCTATCTTGGCGATCAAGTGGCCATCGCCACAGCGATTAACGCAGTTAGCAACCAGAGCAACGCAGAAAATCACTAGAATTCAAAGCATGGCTGAACTTAAAAACTCTTTAAAACATTTGCGCTATTCACCGCTTTTTTCGTCGTGCTCGTCAAAAGATCTTGAGCGAATCGCCAAAGCAGGCGACCGAGTCACGATGGCTAAAGGTGCAACGATGATCAAGCAAGGTGAACCCGGCAAAGAAGCATTCATTATTCTGAGCGGCAAAGCCACCGTGAAGCGCGGCGGCAAAAAAGTTGCAACGCTCAGCACAGGCTCGGTCGTCGGCGAACTCTCGCTTCTTGACCACGGCCCACGCACGGCCACTGTTATTTGCGACTCTGAGTGTCAGCTGTTAGTCATTGGTCGCGGCAACTTCTTGCGATTAACCGACAAAGTGCCTGCACTTACACACAAGTTGCTGGCCTCGCTCTCGTTGCGCATTCGCGATTTGGATCGCGCGTATTTCGGCTAAAAAAACTAGTCTGAGTACCAGTCGATAATCAGGGGTGCTCAAAATTATGACAACTGAAACTGCGGTCAAAAAACGTTTCAAGCCATATCAACTTTCGATTGCCTTCGGGGTTGGCATCGGAACTTTCACGTTGATTTCTGGCATCGTGCCGCAGTTGACCGGCTGGAAAAGCACCTCACTAATTCACCGCGAAGTTTTCGCTGGCATACCGACTGCATTGGTCGTTGCCTTCTACACGGTTATTCCGATGATGTTGATCTGGGGTTCGCTGCGGTTCGCTGATCGAATTCGCAACTGGGAGCGCGGCGCACCAGACCGTCGCAAGACAACACCAAAAAATGTCAAGCGACGTCTTGCTGACTATCGCTCTGGTGTTTACATGCGCACTCTTTTGCGCGATAGCGCCGCTGGCCTAATGCACTCGATGATTTATTTCGGTTTCTTGGTATTGCTCGGCGTAACAACCGTGCTCGAAATTGATCATCAAATGCCCGAGCCACTCAAGTTCTTGCACGGCGATGTTTATCGCGGTTACGCACTGGTTGGCGATGTTGCCGGTGTTGTGTTTACTGCCGGCGTCGTTTGGGCGATTTTGCGCCGATATGTGCAGCGCCCCTATCGCATTCGCATTAAGACGAAACCAGAACACGCACTGATTCTCGGTGTGTTGTTGGCAATCGGTGTCACAGGTTTTGGTGCAGAAATGTTTCGCATCGCTCAAGGCCAAGCCGCGGGCGTAAACCTCGACCACGAAAAGTGGAGCGTGGTTGGTTATCCGCTCGCACAACTTGTGAACGATGCAAGCCCATCAACATTGACAACTTGGCATCAAGGATGGTGGGTTGCGCACGTTTTGACTTTCATCGTGTTCTTAGCGATTTTGCCGATCACGATGTTGCGTCACATGTTCACCTCACCGCTCAACATGTATCTCAAAGATCGCGAACGCCCTAAGGGTGCAATGAAAGCAATGCCAAACCTCACCGAGACATCTCTCGAATCGTTCGGCGTCAATTTGATCGAAGAATTCACATGGAAACAACTGCTTGACCTTGATGCCTGCACGATGTGCGGTCGTTGCACGAGTGTTTGCCCAGCACACGCAACGGGTAAGCCCCTTGATCCGCGCGAAATCATTCTCAAGAGTGGCGAAGTTATGGCCGCCACCGCGAGTCATGCGCCGGGCGGCAAAGTTTCTCCGCCATTGAGTGCCGACAGCGAAATCAAAGTCAACGCCAACTCACTTTTTGAGCGCATCACCGCCGAAGAAATTTGGTCGTGCACAAGTTGCAAGGCCTGCGACGAGATTTGCCCCGTAAACATTGAGATTCTCGACAAGATTCTCGACATGCGTCGTTATTTGTCGCTAATGGAAAGCAACTTTCCGGCACAACTTGGCAACGCATACCGCTCGATGGAGAACCAGGGCAACCCTTGGGGCATGAGCCAAACCGATCGCGGTGAATGGGCAAAAGATCTAGATGTCGAAATTCTCGACCCGGGTGCGCCATTCAAGAGCGAATATTTGTATTGGGTTGGTTGCGCCGGCAGTTTCGACGACAAAAACAAAAAAGTGACGCAATCAATGGCCAAGTTGCTGAAGCGAGCCGGCATTGACGTGGCGATTCTTGGTCCGAGCGAAATGTGCACGGGCGACAGTGCGCGTCGCAGTGGCAACGAATATCTGTTTCAAATGTTGGCGATGCCAAACGTCGAGATGCTCAACACGATGGGTGTGCGCAAAATCATTACGCAGTGCCCGCACTGTTTCAACACGCTCAAAAACGAATACCCACAGTTGGGCGGCAACTACGAAGTTATTCACCACTCACAGTTGCTTGAAGACTTAATCGAAGCAGGCACGCTTGATGTGAGCAATGCAACGCTTGAAGAGCGCATCACTTATCACGACTCGTGCTACTTGGGTCGACACAACGATGTTTATGTTGCGCCACGAAAAGTAGTTGGCTCGATCAAGGGCATCGAAATTGTCGAGATGCCACGCAACGGCACCAAGGGCATGTGCTGTGGTGCTGGTGGCGCAAGAATGTGGATGGAAGAAGACATCGGCACCAAAGTCAACGACGAGCGTGCGCGCGAGGCGATCGCTACTGGTGCAACTCGTGTCGCGACTGCGTGTCCGTTTTGTTACATCATGCTTGACGACGGTGTCAAAGGCGCGGGCAAAGACGAATCTGAAATCAAAGTTGGCGACATTGCAATTCACTTGCT
>CANLHV010000014.1 GCA_947490975.1 Acidimicrobiaceae bacterium | reverse complement strand
CCTTGCGCGACATTCGTCGTCAGATGACGAGTTATAGCCACCCCGATAAAAAAATCGCCGCGTGGATCGACGCGATCGTGCCCGATCGCAAAGACGGGGGAAGAGTGCAAGACCTGCTCAAACTTTGTGGCGAGCATTATTACCATCCACAAATGGGTGGCAGTCTGAGCATCAAATATGTGTTGCCGGCGATTTGGGGTAGCAACGAAGAACTTTGGCGCGACCCGTGGTTTGCAAAATATTTTCGCGAGAGTGTCGATGGCGCACTCGACCCATATAGCGCGTTAACGGGCCTGATCTTAGAAGCCGAGCGCAACAACATTGCTGACGACGAGGCAAAAGAGACAGCGGTTGAAGCAGTGCGTGACGGCATTGGTGCGATGCGCAGTTATCAAGAAATGATGTATGGCTTAAGTCGTAATGACGCCAAACATCGTGATGCCGTTAAAAAAATGTTGCTGCAATATTGTGAACTCGACACTGCAGCGATGGTGATTATTTGGAAGCACTGGATGTTGCGACTTGCCAGTGCAAAGTAATTTATTTAACTCGCATTACTCGAAACGGGTCGCCAACTTTTAAAAAGTTTTCGTAGACCTCGGGCAATTCGGTGCGCAATCGCTTTGAGTCGAGAGCTTGCTTGCCAGGGTGCTCGCGCCATGTGACGACCTGTTCGCCGTCAAGAAGGCCAATTTCGTTTTCGAGCAGCAAGCGGGCGAGCTCGTCTTTGGCGATTGCTTCTTGTTTTTCGGCTTGTCGACGAGTTTCTCGTGCTTCACGCAAATTTGCCAAAACTGCACGAGCTGATTCGGGCAGTTCGGTCGCAGTCGGCGTTGCGCGATAGAGCGACGAGATTTGTTCGGCGCTGAACTGATTAATTTCAGAGTCGGCGCGTGCACCAGAATCGACGAGAGAACCAAAACGCTCGGCTTCGGCCCAAAGTTGGTCGATGGCTTCTTGGTTGCGCGGCAATTCGACGAAACTGATGCGAAGATCACGGTCGAGCACGATGAAAAATAGAGGCACATTGAGCACTGACTGTTGAGCCCAACCTTGCCAACGCCATTCGAACGGCAGATCGTCGGCGGTGTGAACGCTGTATCGCGAAGTTGTTTTTGCTTCGACGCCAACAGTTGGGCATTCTTCGTTGTCGACACCATCTTTAGAGATTGTGAATCGACCAGCGCGATACATAACCGACGGGGTGAACACATTGATGCCCAACAAGTGTGAGGCTTCTTCGAGTAGCGCCGGCTCGAGCACGTTGCCACGGCGAAAAACTGGCTTGTCGTCTTCGACTGTGGGGTCGACACTTTTGTCAAAGAAAAGATCTGACCGAGTCGAATATGGTGAGGCGCCCATAAGTGCGGGCGCATCGGAAGCGCCGAAAGTGCAACGACCATTGCTGTCGCGCCAGCGAAGTCTGAGCCAGTCTTCGCTGCCGTGTTTTGGCTTTGCGATTCGCTCGTATTTGACTGAGTTATCAGTGAATGTATTCATTTATTGTTTGCTCTGTTTCTTTTTGGGGAAGAGTCATCTTCGCCGAAGGGTGTTACAGAGTTGGCGTGTGGTGTGCCCAAGGTTGGGCGATTTCAAGTTGTGAAGCGACGCGAATTAGCAAGTCTTCGCGTCCATATGCAGCGACGATTTGCACGCCGACCGGAATGCCATCGTGAGTCCATTGCAATGGCACATTGATTGCAGGCTGACCCGAAGTATTGAACGGCGGCGTGAGTGGAATCCAGTCGCCGGCGATGCGCAGTGCGCCCATTGGGTCTTCAGGCATGTTTCGAACTGTGCCAATTGGCAAGGGCAGTTGTGAAGTTGTCGGGGTAATTAAGAGATCAAAACCGTCGGCCCACCACTGTTGCAGCATGCGACGAAAAACCATCGAGGTATAAACAGCTTGCGCATAATCAGTTGCAGTTTTGCTTTTTGCGTATTCGGCCATCGTCCAGTTCATGAGCTCAACATCATCTTTAGTTACGGGGCGACCAAGCATTTGAGCGAGCGTGTTCAAACCAACTGACATGTTGGTCGACCACATCGCCGTGAACTTGCCAGAAAAATCTGTGTTCTCGAGTGCTTGTGGCCACGAATTTTCAACATGGTGGCCGAGTGACTCGAGAAGTTTGCAAGTGTCGCGCACGGCCTGCACACATTCACTGTCGATTGTGGCACCAGTTAAATGGTGATCAATAAAGCCGATGCGAAGTTTGCCTGGGTCGGCACCGACTTCATTTATATAAGGACGATTTGGTGCCGGAGCAATGACTCGGTCGCCAACGCCAGGGCCATGCACTGCGTCGAGCAACGCTGCTGTATCGCGAACGGTTCGTGTGACAGCAAAGTGAACGCTGAAATTGGCTTCGTCACCAAATGGCGCAAGCGAGATTCGTCCTTGCGAAGTTTTTAGACCGACAAGACCACAACATGCGGCCGGAATGCGAATGCTGCCACCGCCGTCACTGGCGTGCGCCATCGGCACAATGCCGGCAGCGACTGCTGCTGCGCTGCCACCGCTCGAACCACCAGAGGTGCGAGCGATATCGAACGGGTTGCGCGTCGGGCCCCAAGCCAATGGTTCGGTAACTGGCACACTGCCGAACTCTGGTGAATTTGTTCGACCAAAAGTAATTAGACCTGAATCAATAAATTTTTGGACAAGATTTGAGTTTGTGGGCGCAATGTAGTTGGCGTTTTTGAGTGCGATGTTTCCGTTCGACATGTGTTGACCGGCGTATGGCGCACCCAAGTCTTTTAATACGAACGGCACACCACCAAACTTTTTGTCAGCACTTGGCTTGAATTTTTTTGCCAGTTCTCGCGCATGGTCGAGCCAGGTGATGTTGATTGCGTTTATTGCTGGATTCAACGCAGCGTTGCGCTCGATGGTTGCTTCAAGTAGTTCGCTGGCCGAAACTTTGCCCGAGGCAACGAGTTCGGCCTGGCCAACACCGTCGATGAATTGCGTTTGTCGGGCGAGGTCAGATAAAGACATATTCAGAGTCTTGTCTATATCTCGAAGGTGCGCCAAGGCAGAGTAAGTTATTGACGCCGTGAATTCGCCAGATGACTTAAATACTCAAGGTGATTCGGGCTTTGTTGAACCGATAAAACTTACCGCACGGCAAGTTTTTGAAGCACCCGCAGTTAAGTCATTTATTATTGCCAATTCGGCGCTTTACGTTGGCTTGATGCTGCAAGCGGCAACGCTTGGCAAACATATATATGACATCACGGGTCGTGAGATTGATATCGGTTGGCTCGGCCTCGCTGAGTTCTTGCCAGTTGCGTTGCTTGTTTTTGTTACAGGCTCAGTTGCTGATCGTTATAACCGGCGTCGAGTCGCTGTGACGGCAATGTCGGGTGAGTTGCTGTGTGCGTTGGCACTTGTTTTTTATTCGCGTACAAACCCAACGAATGTCGCGCCGATGTTTGTAATTGCGATTGCGTATGGTGCGTCGCGCGCATTTGTTTCACCGGCAATGCGATCGATCGGACCAATGATCGCTCCTGAACACGGGTTGCCACAAATGGTGGCGATGTATTCGGCGGTGTGGACGGGCGCGATGATCGTTGGCCCAGCGATGTCGGGTTTCTTGTATGCCGCTGCACCATGGATTGCGTACGCAACTTCGGCTGGACTAATCGGTCTTGGAATGATTTTGATTTCGCGTATCAAGTTGAAAATTATTTCAGCACCGACTGTAAAGACAGAAAGACCAACATTGCACTCAGCAATGGAAGGTCTGCGATTTATTCGACGCACACCAATTTTGTTGGCGGCAATCTCGCTTGACCTTTTTGCAGTTCTGTTCGGTGGCGCAATTGCGTTGTTGCCTGTGATTGCTAAAGATCAACTGATGGTCAGTGATGTTGCCTACGGATGGCTGCGAGCGTCTGTCGGTATTGGTGCGGCAAGCACGGCTGCGTTTTTAGCATTCAGACCAATTCGTCGACACGTTGGTCGGTCGATGTTGATTGCAGTCGCCGTTTTTGGTTTGGGCACTGTCGTGCTCGGTCTGACGAGCAATTATTGGGTTGCATTTTTTGCAGTCATGATTCTGAGTGCCGGTGACATGATCAGCGTATTTGTTCGCGGCGCAATCGTGCCACTAGTGACGCCCGATGATAAACGAGGTCGCGTCTCGGCGGTTGAGAATGTTTTCATCGGCGCAACAAACGAACTTGGCGCATTCGAATCTGGTGCTATGTCGCAACTCGTTGGGGTGAAGTCAACTGTCGTCGGTGGAGGTATAGCAACACTCGGCGTCGTCGGCATTTTCTGGTACAAATTCAAACAACTTCGCAACATCGACACTTTTGACGAATTATCTGCCGAAGAATCAACAACCAAATAGGCCATCGGGGGCGAGCGACGCTCGTGCGATAATAGGTGTGTGGATAACGTCGCCGAAAAAGTCGCCGAAAAAGTATTAGTGCGAACTGCTTGTCCTTTAGATTGCCCTGATGCGTGTTCGCTTGAAGTGACTTTGACTCTTGGTCGCATCACAAAAATTGATGCAGCGCCAGTTGATGAGATGTCAAACCCACTGACAGATGGTTGGATTTGTAAAAAAGTAAAACATCACGCCGACAGGGTTTACTCACCTGAACGAATAATGACGCCGTTGATTCGGGTTGGCGCAAAGGGTAGTGGTGAGTTTCGTTCGGCAACTTGGGACGAAGCTCTCGACTTAATTGTCGAGAAGATTAAGGCAGCTATTGCGAGTCATGGAGTTGATTCGGTGTTGCCATATCTATATAACTCGTCGGCGCCAAAACTTGAAGCAAATTATCTGACGCCACATCTCTTTGCTCGCTTGGGTGCGCCAGAAATTCTGCACACGATCTGCGCCGCGACTTATGGCGCCGCATGGGATCAGGTGTTCGGTGAAATGCTGAGCATCGACACGCTCGATGTCGTCGACGCAAAACTCGTTGTCGTCTGGGGCGCTAACCCGGCAGTTAGTGGCACACACCTGTTGCCACTCTTGGCAAAAGTTCAAAAAGCAGGGGGCAAACTTGTCGTGGTCGACCCGCGAGCGACGGGCACTGCATCGCGAGCAGATTTACATTTGGCGGTGCGACCTGGCACCGATGTGGTTTTGGCATATGCGTTGAGCAATGAACTCGTGCGCACAGGCAAAGTTGCGACTCAGTTTCTTGATGCGCACACGGCAGGTAGTAAAGAGTTTTTGGCAGCGGCGAGCAAATACACGTTCGAAGATGCAAGCAAGATTTGCGATGTTTCGATCGACAAAATACGCGAGTTGTTTGTGTTGATCGCAAACACGAAGCCAGCAGTTTTGCGAATGGGCTATGGTCCTGAACGAAACCGCAACGGCGGCAGCAGTGTGTTGGCTGTTCTGGGCTTGTGGCTGATTGCGGGGCACTTCGGCACTACTGGCTCTGGCATTTTGGCGTCAACCAGCGATGGTTTTTCAATTGATGTTCATGCACCGTGGCCACAAGATGTGGCCCGACCAACACAGCGAACTCTAAATATGAATCATGTCGGTCGCGTGCTGCGCGGCGATGCTGGCGCTTGGCCGGTTGAAGCAAAAGTATTTTTGGTTCAGGGTGCTAACCCTGCGGTAACTGCAGTTGATCAAGTTGGCATGCTCGCTGGTTTAGCAAATGAAAAGATTTTCACGGTCGTACATGACCAAGTGATGACAGATACGGCAAAGTACGCAGATGTTGTTTTGCCAGCGACGACGCACTTCGAAGTTCATGATCTTGTGGGTTCATATGGTTCGTATACCGCACAAGTGATTAGCCCTGTCATTGAGCGTGTTGGTGAATCACGCACGAACAATGAACTCGCAGCGGGGCTAGCAACTCGACTGGGTTTTAGTACTGACGAATTTAATGGTGATCCGCAATTTATTGCCGATCGAATTGCCGAGCAGAAGAAGCATTCTTTGCAGTTGCGCAAAATAGGCACGACCGTGCAATTCAAAGACACTTGGCCGACTTTTGGCGAGAAGCGAGCCCGCTTGTTTGTTGCTGATAGCGAACTGCCTCTTCCGAAGTATCGCGAATCTGAAAAAAAGTATCCATTGATTTTGATTTCGCCAGCCACATCACACACGATCAACTCGATGTTTGCCGACACCGACCCGCCACGTGTCGCTATCTCAATGCATCCACAAGATGCAGCGCAACGCAAGTTGAGCAATGCTCAGCGGGTAATTGTGCGCAATGATGTGGCGTCAATCGAGATTGATTTGGTGATTGACGAAACTATGCGACCAGGCGTGTGCTTTATGCCAAAAGGATTGTGGATGCGGGCAACGCAAACTGGTTTGACATCGAATGCTTTTGCGCCTGATGAACTAAATGACTTGGCAAGTGGCGCGTGTTTCAATGACGCGCGAGTTGAAGTGACGGTGGCTTGATCAAGAAGCTGATTTTTTTAGTTGGTGCTGCATTACTGACAAGTTGCGCCTCGCTGAATATTGGCAGTGGCGACTCAGACGAGTTGTCGGGTGTCGGGCGAATACCTGGTTACGACTTTGGCACGGCGATAACTTTGCCCGAAGGTTTTGAAATTGCTCTACCTGATGTTGCCGGTGGGCTAATCGGCCCGAAAGTTAGCGGTAATCGATTGTTGATGATCGGCGATTCGATTATGGCGTCAACTTCGAGTCGTTACGGCGATGAAATGTGCGATGCTCTCGTGCCCCTTGGCTGGCAAGTGGCTATTGAAGCCGAAGCAAGTAGGTTTGCCGAGTTTGGTGTGCGTGTGCTTGATCAACGACTCAACGCCGAAGCAGGTTGGGACGCCGCAGTTGTATTTCTCGGCACAAACTACGAAGGCAATAAAGATTCGTATGCCAAGCAAATGCGCAAGATCGTGTCGAAACTTGCGCCGAGGCCAGTTTTGTTGGTGACGACTTCTTTGTTCAGAAATTCTCAACGTGAAGTGAATGCGGCGATCAACGTGATTGCGGGCGAGTCAGAAAATGTATCGGTTCTTGACTGGGAGACGATTTCTAAAGAAAAGAGCGTGCTCAATGCTGATGGCGTGCACCTTTCACCGAAAGGTCGAAGTGTTTTTGCTGTAGCTGTTGCGCGTGCTCTCGACATCGCGCCGTTTAGAGAAGGCGAATGCCTTGAATCGAAGTTTCGCGATGACTCTGCAGCGGCAAAAGATGTGATGCCTGAGCCGGTTGATTCTGTGGTTCAGCCAACGCCTGAGTCGACCCCGTAAGTGCGCACGAATGCGACATCAAGTTGCGCACCGCCTAGGTTGTTTAACAAACAGAAAACCTGACAGGGGCAACAGAAAATGAAAATCGGAATCTTTGGCGGAACTATAAATTCAGGCACGCTTGATGATGTTGTCGCCGAAGCACGACAGGCAGAGAGTGATGGTTTTGCAAGTTATTGGGCGCCAAATATTTTTGGTCATGATGCGCTTACTGCGTTAGCAATTGTCGGTCGTGAAGTGCCGAGAATCGAACTGGGCACGAGTGTCGTGCCAACATACCCGAGACATCCAATGGCGATTGCACAACAATGCCACACGGTCAACGCGGCCTCAAAAGGTCGACTTTGTTTGGGTATTGGTCTCAGTCACAAAGTTGTGATTGAAGGCATGCTTGGCATGTCGTACGAAAAGCCAGTGCGGCATTTGCGCGAATATCTTTCGATTTTGATGCCTCTCTCACGATGTGAGAATTCAAATTTTGCAGGTGAGACTTTGACGACACGCGGTTCGCTCTCTGGTGTTGGGTCTTCGCCGTTTTCGGTTGTTGTTGCCGCGCTTGGTGAACAAATGTTGCGTGTCACTGGCACGCTTGCTGACGGCACTTTGACATGGTGCACAGGGCCTAAAACTTTGAAGTCTCTAACCGTGCCGACAATTGTTGAGGCGGCCAAGAAAGCCGAGCGCAAAGCGCCACGTGTGATTGCAGCACTGCCAGTTTGTGTGACGAATAATGTTGCGCGAGCGACCGAAACTGCGGCGAAGGTTTTTCAGATTTACGGTCAGTTACCGAGTTATCGCGCGATGCTCGACCACGAAGGTGCGGCTGGGCCCGCTGACATCGTGATTGCCGGCACTGCCGAGCAAGTTAAGCAGCGCGTTGCTGATTTGGCTGGCATCGGTGTAACCGACTTTGCGGCTGTCGAATTTAGTAGCGACCCGCAAGAAATGGCCGACACTCGCGCGGCGATGAAGTCGCTAATTTAATTTTTTTGCGGCGCGCGTTGCTTTGCGGCGTATTTTCTTTGCAGGTGCAGGTCGGTTTGCGGCACGTTTAGCCGCACGTGCCTTGGCTTGAGCAGCGGTGACTTCGGCGTGATGTGCATGACACAAAACCTCAAGGCCACCAACGCCATGACGATCTGGGTTTAAATGATGATGACAACCGGGGCCATAACCTGCGCCATTGCGTGGGTTGATGTGATTAACTTCGCAGTCGCGACGCTCGGCAGTGCAACCAAGTCGCTGACATCGATATTTTGCTCGCCGTTTGGCAGCCGATCTAGCAAAACGCCAGATGTGATTGCGTTGCCACTCGCGTCCGCACTTGTCTGAGCACCAAGTGCGCCGACGAGTTGACTCGATCAGAGTGTTGCAAAGTTGGCATCGACCCGGTTCGCCCTTCCATTGCCCGAGTGGGCAAGAGATTCTCTCTTCGACCAGCGACACTATTTGCGAATTTGAACTGGTGTACCGAGTGCTGTCGCGTTGACAATTTCAAAGAAGTCGTTGCCTTTGTCGTCGACGACAATGAACGCTGGAAAGTTTTTGACTTCGATTTTCCAGACGGCTTCCATACCGAGTTCTTCGTATTCGAGCACTTCAACTTTGGTGATGCAGTCTTGCGCGAGGCGCGCTGCGGGGCCGCCGATTGATCCCAGATAAAAGCCGCCATGTGTTTTGCAGGCTTGGGTTACTTGAGTAGAGCGATTGCCCTTGGCTAACATCACCAAACTGCCGCCGACACGCTGAAACTCTTCGACGTAACTATCCATTCGGCCTGCAGTTGTCGGACCGAATGAACCCGACGCAAAACCAGTCGGTGTTTTCGCGGGGCCGGCGTAATAGACGCAGTATTGCTTGAAGTAATCGGGCAGACCTTTGCCCGAGTCGAGGCGCTCTTTGAGTTTGGCGTGGGCGATATCGCGAGCAACGATCATCGGACCGTTGAGCATGACGCGAGTTTTCACTGGGTATTTCGAAAGTGTGGCGCGCACTTCGCTCATCGGACGATTGAGATCGATGTTGACGACTTCGGTTGAAAGATCTTCTTCAGTTATTTCTGGCAAGAATCTTGCAGGGTCTTGTTCGAGTTGTTCGAGAAAAACGCCGTCTTTTGTGATTTTGCCGAGCGCTTGTCGGTCAGCACTGCACGAGACGGCCATTGCAACCGGGCAACTTGCGCCGTGACGCGGCAGGCGAATGACGCGAACGTCATGGCAGAAATATTTGCCACCGAATTGAGCGCCGATGCCAGTTTGTTGGGCGAGTTTGAGAACTTTGGCTTCAAGATCAATGTCGCGAAATGCATGACCTGTTCGAGAGCCCTGTGTTGGTAGTGAATCTAGATATTTTGTGCTGGCGAGTTTTGCGGTCTCAACTGCATATTCAGCAGAAGTGCCGCCGATGACAACTGCAAGGTGATAGGGCGGGCAGGCAGAAGTGCCGAGAGTTTGCATTTTGTCGAAGAGCCAAGGCAACAAGACTTTTTCGTTAAGTAAGGCTTTTGTTTCTTGAAACAAGTAACTCTTGTTGGCTGAACCGCCACCTTTGGCAATAAACAAAAATTTGAATTCGTCGCCGTCGGTTGCTGAAATTTTTATCTCGGCGGGCAAGTTCGTGTTGGTGTTGACTTCTTCGAACATCGTGATTGGTGCGAGTTGGCTATAACGCAAGTTCGAAGTTTGGTAAGTGTTGTAGATGCCCCTGGCGATTGCTTCTTCGTCACCACCACCAGTGAAAACGAGTTGACCTTTTGAGGCTTTGACTATCGCTGTGCCTGTGTCTTGACACATCGGCAGCACACCGCCTGCACTGATGCCGGCATTTTTTAACAAGTCGAGCGCGACGAAACGATCGTTGGGGCTTGCTTGCGGATCTTTGAGAATATCGGCGAGTTGTTGAAGGTGTTCGGTGCGCAACAGATGTGCAATATCGCGCATTGCATGCTCGGTCAGAGTCGTTATTGCACTTGCATCAACGCGAAGAAAAGTGCCGAGATTTGTTTTTTCGGTGGTTACGCCGTCACTAGTGATTTTTCGATAAACAGTTTTGTCTGGACCGAGCGGCAATAACGGCGAGTTGACGAATGGCTCAGGTTGTTTTTTTGCCACGTCTACAGGCTATTAGCAAACCCGAATTAGACGAGTGCGGGTGTGCCTTTGAATGAACCCGGGTCGCCAGCAGATGGAATGCTGGGCTTGCGCCACGAGACGACGGTGGCGATGTGTTCGGCGACACTGCTCCAGGCTTTGGCATTCCATCCTTGTGCGTGCACCGGCACAGTGCCATCGATTTGGATGTAAACGAACGCCGGTAGTTCGGTTAGCGCAAGTTGTTTAACAAATGTTCGCGACGGATCGCTGAAAACTAGAAACTCATCGGCGTATGGTCCGAGAAATTCGCGAGTCTCTTGTGCGGTTGCGGTGACGACAAAATTAGTGCGAACCGAAGCGCCAGCGAATTGTCGCAAGATGCGAACTGCGGTTGGCAGAATCCAGGCGCTTTCGTTCGTGAACGGGTCAAGCACAATGGAAGCCAAGTGAAATGTCGTCAGCCATTCTTCGAGAGGGCGGGCATTGCCGTTGAGCGGCTGAAGCTGAGTGTCGAGATTTGGAGAAATAATCATCAGCAAAGACCGTAGCAAGTCGGGGGTAGCGTTTTGGAAATGCACCCGATTGAGCACTTGCGGTATGTGGCGCGGGCACGCGGTGCTGACCCAGTTTCGTTGGTGCGTGAGACCGCGGCGGCGCTGAGTGGCCTAGGTCACGAACCTGCAGGCATTGTGCTGGCAGCGCGACGAATTGTGCAACGGCACCCGACATGTGGGCCACTGTGGTGGTTGTGTAGTCATGTGCTCGGCGCACTTGATCCGTTTGTGGCGATGCGTGACTGCGAAGACGAAATTAAAAACGATTCGACGATCAAGAGTTTGCGAGATGCTGTGCCGCAAGATGCCGTTGTGTGTGTTGTCGGTTGGCCAACGACAGTGTTGAACGCGTTGGCCACGCGTAGCGATGTGAAACTGTTTGTAGTAGAGAGCAATGGTGATGGTGATGCTGCTGTCGAGCGACTTGTGTCAATGGATGTTGACGCGACGCTCGTGCAATTTGAAGAACTCGCTCGGGCTATTAGTAGTTGCGATGTTTTGATTGTTGAAGCCTTGGCCGCAGGGCCAACAGAAGTTTTATGTAGTTCGGGCAGTCATGCCGTTGCGGCGCTCGGATACGTTATGCAAAAACCTGTGTGGCTAGTTGCGGCATGTGGCACACGATTGCCAGCGCCGTTATGGTCGGCGATGATCGCCGGTGATGCGATAAACGAAGTTGATCTGCTGTCGTCGAGTTTGTTTTCGCGAGTCATTTTTAAAGATGGCATCAGCGAGGATTTGTCGCAACCATTCGCTGCCGAGTGCCCGCCTACGACAGAGTTGCTGCGCCACAGCGCGATGTAGGATTTTAAGCATGTCAGCACGCTCACGAGACTTGCCCCGTCGCTCTTGTTTATCAATCCCAGGATCTTCAGAAAAAATGATGGGCAAAGGCCCAGGCATCGCCGCCGACATGGTCTTTTTAGATCTTGAAGACGCTGTAGCGCCAAAAGAAAAAGAATCGTCTCGCGCAAAAATTGCGACAGCAATACGCACGCAAGATTGGGGCGACAAAGTTATGTGCGTGCGTGTCAACGACTGGAGCACGAAGTGGACAGCATTTGACATCATTGAAGTTGTCGCCGGAGCAGGCGAGCGGCTCGATGAAATTATGTTGCCAAAAGTCGAAACTGCAGCCCAGATCGTGGCGACAGATTTATTGCTGCGCCAAGTTGAAATTGCTAATGGCTTGCCGATCGGCCACATCGGCATTGAAGCACAAATCGAAACTGCACGCGGGTTGATCAACGTCGAAGAAATTTGTGCGGCAAGTTCGCGACTCGAGACGATAATTTTTGGACCAGCCGACTTCGCAGCGAGCATGGAGATGCCGGTGCTCACGGGTGGGGTGCAGATCGCTGAATATCCTGGCGATCACTTCCATTATGTGTTTTCAAAAATCTTGATGGCTGGTCGCGCCAATGGTCTGCAAGTAATCGATGGACCGTACCTATATATACGAGACTCTGAGGGTTTCAAGAATTATTGCCAGCGCACCAGAACACTTGGCTACGACGGCAAATGGGCGTTGCATCCAGATCAAGTTGCAATTTTGAACGAAGTTTTCTCGCCGACCCAAGAGCAGTTCGATCGTGCTTGGGCAATTTTGGATGCTTACTCATCGGCGACCGAAGGTGAAGGCAAGGGCGCTGTGATGTTTGGCGACGAAATGATTGACGAAGCAAGCCGCAAGATGGCGTTGAAGTTTATTTCGCGCGGCAGCCGTGCTGGCTTAACACGAAGTAAATAAGTTCGCGACTCAGAAATTTAATAGATCGCAGTTTGAAATTTATGTCTAAACGTTTTGATGCGTTGCTGTTTGATGCGGGTGGCGTATTTGTCGTGCCCGACCCGTTGACGACTGGCATGGTGCTTGAACCGTTTGGTGGCACCACGAAACTTGGCGCGCTCGTTAGGTGTCACTATGCAGGTATGGCGGCGATCGATGAAGCAACTGCCTCGCAAGCAGCAGGATCGATAGATCAGATCTCATGGATCTCGTATCGACAGGCATACGCGCGAGAAGCGGGCGTGCCGACAAACAAAATAGATAAAGCTGCTGAGGCTTTGTTGAAGGTTTTCTCGGCGTTTCTATGGAGGTTTCCGCTTCACGAGTCGGTCGCGGGTTTGTGGCGGCTTCATTTGTTGGGCCTGCGTATTGGCATTGTGTCGAATGCCAGTGGTCAAATAGAACGCACTTTGGCCAACGAAAATGTTTGCCAAGTTGGCGAAGGTTCGGGTGTGCCGGTTTTGATTGTCACCGACTCACATGTTGTCGGTGTGGCAAAACCCGAGCCACAAATTTTTGATGAAGCGATTGCAGTTATGAATGTGCCACGCGATCGAATTGCTTATATCGGTGATTCATTTGTCAATGATGTGGGCGGCGCTCAAAATGCAGGGTTGCACCCGCTGCTGCTTGACCCGTTCGGGTTTCATCTAGACAAAGATTGCGAAAGAATCGAGAGTCTGCACGAACTCGTGCACTTCGTAAGTTAAATTCTGCGACTAGTTATTTAACAGTTTCGACGAGTCGGCGTGCAATAACTTTTAGGCACAACGTTTCGTCTGCGCCTTCAAAGATGCTCAGCACTCGGGCATCAACGAACAAACGGCTAACTGAATATTCTTCGGCGTAGCCATAGCCACCGTGAATCTGCATTGCCTCACGAGTAACCCATTCGGCGGCTTTGCAAACATAGGCCTTGACCATGCTGGCTTCCATTGCGCCTTCACCTTTGCCCATCAGTTTGGCGACTGCATAACTGAACTGCCGCGTACCTTGAATGATGACTGCCATGCGACCGAGTTTGGCCTGAATGATTTGGTATTCAGCAATATTTTTGCCGAATGATTTTCGATTGTTCGCATAGTCGCACGCGGCCTCGTAAGCGGCTTGCATCACGCCAACTGCACGCGCAGCGGTTTGCAAACGTCCGTTTTCAAAACCTTCCATTTGATAATAAAAGCCTTTGCCGAGACCTGCTGTTTCACCGATCAGATGGTCGGCTGGCACCCACCAATTTTCGATTGCGATTTCATATGAGTGCATGCCGCGATAACCAATTGTGTCAATCGGTCGGCCCTCCATTTTGCCACCACCCGGCTGAGTGAATACAAAACCATGTGCTTCGCCACGGGGCTTTGGCACGATCAGCACGCTGAGTCCTTTGTGCGATTTTGTGCGATCTGGATCAGTGCGTGCGAGAAGCATCAACACGTTGGCGCGAGCGGCGAATGTGCACCAAGTTTTTACTCCATTGATGACGTAGCCATCTTTGCCATCTTGTTGTGCTGTAACCGCTGTCGTTTTAATCGACGCGACATCGCTGCCGTAGTCAGGTTCGGTAACCGCGACTGCAGCCATCACTTCAGCTGATGCAAGTTTTGGTAGCCACTCGTGTTTTTGTGCCTCAGTGCCACCTTTGACCAGTGCACGAGTGAGAATTTCGGGGCGAGTGATCAATGAACCGCCGATGCCAAGTGATGCGCGCGAAAGTTCTTCTGTAGCGATGCAGCTGGCCATGTATTCACCGTCACCGCCTTCGCTGAAGCCGCCGTATTCGCTTGGGATTGATAGACCGAACGCACCGATATCTGCGAGGCCTGAAATTATTTCTTCGGGCACATCGAGGTTTTCTCGGTGAACATGTTCAGCATGTGGTGCGATTACTTTGCTGGCAAAACTGCGAAAAGTGTCTTGCACCATTTCGTAATCACTATCGAGATGTCGTGGGCCTGGAGTATTAGCTAACGATGATAAAAATTCTGGTGCGCGATATTTTTGAACGAAGTCGTGCGATTCGGCGAGCGTTGATGGATCGACGCCCCAAAGTTTTTCGCGACCAACGAGACGCGTTATCAAATCGTGCACCATGTCGGCGACGAATGCACATGTGAGTTTTGCTTCGAGTTCGCCTTTAGCGCCGTAGTCAAGCATCGAGCGGGCAGTTTCAACTGCGGCACCAGCGTGTGCGAGGTCGTATGCGAGAACTTGTTGTTCATCTGGACCACCAGTAGCGGCGAGAGTGCGAACACCTTTGCCGACTATTGCATCGGCGAGTTCGATTGTCCGTGCTGCGATGACGAGATCTGCGTTGCTAGTTGAAGCTGACATATCGCTAAACGCTACTTAGGTGCACCGAAATTGTCACTACCAAGCCGTAATATGGGCAGATGAACGGCGCCCCCAAGCGACGCAGATCTGGTGGCCTGCGTTCAACTTTTCGATGGGCGAAATGGCCGATTTTTCTTTTGGTTTTCTGGTTGTTTATTTTGCCGATCGTGCCGGGTTTTGGCGATGCGCTAAGCAAACTGGGCGAAGTACAAACCTCGTGGCTATTGATCGGTATTGCCCTTGAGTTTGCGGCGCTGTTTTGCTATTCGAAGTTGACGCATGTTGCGCTCGGCCCAGATGGTGACAAAGTCAAGGTTCTGACGTTGTTTCGAATTCAGTTGTCGACTCGGTCACTTGGCAGTTTGGTGCCCGGTGGCTCGGCGGCGAGCAATGCTTTGGGTTTTCGGCTAATGACTTTGGCGGGTGCGAACGGACGTGATGCTGGGTTTGCTTTGGCAACTGCCGGCGTTGGTTCTGCGGTTGTGTTGAATCTGATTTTGTGGGTGGCGTTGATTGTTTCGATTCCGGGTCGAGGTGTCAACGCGTTTTACGGCACTGCGGCGATTTTTGGTGTAATTGTGATGTTGTTAGCAGGTGGCATCGTGCTCGGGTTGATTGACCACGAAGGTCGTGCTGAACGCGTGACGCGATCTGTTGCAAAGCGATTTCGTTTTGATTCTGACAAGGCTGGCGAAGTTGCTGTGCACCTGGGCGAACGGTTGCGGGGTCTTGCAAATGAGCCGGGGTTGCTGCGAAGAGTGACCATGTGGTCGTTGTTGAACTGGGGGCTCGACATTGCGGCATTATTTGTTTTCATTCGCGCGTTTAATGGTTCGGTTGACGTTGTCGGTCTCGTAATTTCATTTTGTCTGGCGAATGTGTTTGCGTCGATACCGATTACACCGGGTGGTCTCGGAATTGTTGAGGGCATTTATATTCCGTCACTTGTTGGCTTTGGTTTGACGACAACGACAGCGACTGTGAGCGTTTTGAGTTATCGGTTGGTTCAGTTTTGGTTGCCGATGCTTGTCGGTGGGGTTTGTTATTTGTCGTTACGTTTTGGAAAGTTCGCATTGCAAAGGGCGGGCGAGTTGAAGTCGCTGCAGCGATATGCGGTGGCAGGCAACAAGACTCGAACTAGTCGCTATGAGTGGGCCGAGCGAAATGCGACGACTGACCGAACGCGCGAGATACCTTTGCCGAAATATGATCCGCGTTATGGTCTTGCCGATACTGATGAATTGCCCGTAACGCCGACAATTAAAGAATCGCGAAGAGAGTCACGCGACGATCGTCGCTCTGGCAATTAGCGTGTAGGTCGTGGCAATACACGAGCGACCATTCGGTAGACACCTTGAAGATTTCGTAGTTGGCGACGTTTATCGCCATTGGCCCGGCAAGACGATTACGGAGGCTGATGATCATTTGTTTTGCATGATCACGATGAATCATCATCCTTTGCATACAAATGATTGGTTCGCGCAACAAAGTGTGCAAGGTCGCAATGTTGTCGTCGGTAATTTGGTCTATTCACTGGTGCTTGGCATGAGCGTGCCCGATGTGAGCGGTGCGGCAATTGCGAATCTTGAAATTGAAACGCTGCAACATAAGCATCCGACGTTTCACGGTGACACGATTCATGCTGAGACGCGCGTGCTTGATGTAAAGCCTTCGTCTTCAAAGCCTGATCGCGGTGTTGTGACTGTCGAGACGAAGGGGTTCAACCAGGCCGGTGATGAAGTTTGTTATTTCAGGCGCAGAGTTTTGGTTTGGAAGCGTGACAGTGCGCCGAAGCGTGCGCGGCCTTACAACCCAGAAGACGCCTGGGATTAATTATTTAGCTTTTGTAATTGCAGCAACGATTGAGTCGTATGCCGAGTCGGCAAGCGCGCGCATCTCGTCGTCGGTGCGATCTTGAATCGGGTGCGGCACGAAAACTCGTTGCACAGTCGGAAAGCCGAGTGCATTGGCTTGCGACTCGGCCGCCTGAACAAAAACATTTGAGGCGATAAACATTGCGGGCACACCGCGAGTTTCAAGATCGACTATGTCGTGCACACTGCACGACGTACAACTGCCTCAATCGGCGAGGGCTTCGATGACCAAGGTGCACTTGGTGGCGATTTCGTGTCGCAAGTCGACGGGTGCAGGTTTGGCGAATGTTGGCTTGCGAAAGCGCAAGACTTTGGCCCCAGCAGTTGTAAGCCGTGACTCGAGTTGATTAAGAAAAACATCGCCGCGCGCTTTTGCGATGTCGAGCAGCCCGATTGTTTGTCCGACAATTGTGCTCGGCCGCGCAAGAAGTTCGCGGGAGGTCAAGCTCTTCTCGCTGGTCGGGTCAAGAATCACGCGACTCGTCATGCACTTACCAACCTAGTGACTTTTTGACCCAACTTCGTATTCAGAAGTTTTGATGGTCTCTCATGAATTAGGTAAGTAGAATCGAGCGAAGATCATGACCACGAATTTTAGATTTGTATCAAATTGTCGATTATGTGGGTCTTCTGATCTTGAAAATGTGCTTACTCTCGAGCCAAGTCCACTGGGAGACCAGTATCTACCCAAAGGGGCAGGCGCCAAGTCTGCAAGTCTGATTCCGTTTGGAGTTAACCGATGTAATAAATGTCAAAATTTTCAAACCGTGACCGCAACTGAGCAAAATCATTACAGGCACTGTTTAA
>CANLHV010000013.1 GCA_947490975.1 Acidimicrobiaceae bacterium | reverse complement strand
ATCGTCAAACTTGGCACTCACTGACTGCACTGATTTATCAATTCGAGATTCCATTAAATGAATCTCGCTGTCTATACGGTCAGCTGAACTTGCAGCAATCAGTCTTCGCTTTAGTTCTGGGTCATCCACAACCGGATGGTCTCGTCTGCTCGCATCATCACTTCGGGTCGACCTTGACTTGGCCTTTGTTCGTTGAACTCTCAGCGCCACCTCTTTAACAAACTTGGGGCTTGTTCGTGCATACGAGTCTGGCAACTTAATGAACCCAACTTTCTCTGGTGGCGAATCAAAGTCTCCTGCTTGAAGGTTGACCATCGCTTTACTCGCTGAGATCAAAGTCAACTTCGTGCCATTCGCCCGCTGCGCGGTCGCGACGACAGCCGCTTTAGAGTTTTGTCTAGGAAGATTAACTAAATCACCAAGTTTCAACTGACTGATTGCCGATTCAATTTCGCGAGCATCAGGTCGCGATTTGAACGACCGTCGATATTCGTCTATGTCGCCGAACGGGCTCTGGGCTTGTTCACGCAGTCGGTCGCGCTCTTTACTTCGTTTAGCGATGCGCGCTTGAATTTCCACGACATCTCTACCACTCTGAAACTGTGCAAACGAGAGATTCAGCAGATGGTGCGCCTCTTGACGAGAGTGTGTTTGAATCAAATTCGCTGCCATGTTGTAGGTCGGTCTGAAAGCCGAGACCAATCTGAACGACCGACTTAATGCGAGGGCGGCTACTTGATCGAAGCCAACGAATTGATTCCACAAAACAAGAGCATGTCCAACTGTGTCGATTCCGCGACGACCTGCACGACCGGTCAGCTGTGTATATTCGGATGCCTTCAATGGTTGGTGGTGCTCACCGGTGAACTTGGTGATTTTTTCAATGACTACCGCTCGAGCGGGCATATTCAGGCCTACTGCCAAGGTTTCAGTTGCAAACACCAGACGTACTAAACCTCGTATGAAACATTCTTCGACAATCTCTTTGAACGCGGGCACGAGACCTGCATGATGAGAACCGATACCAAACTCAAGTTGGTTGGCGAACTTCGAGAAATTGAGGGCCGCCAAATCGTCGTCGCTGAACATTTCTACCCTGCTGTCAATGATCTCGGCGATCTCTGCACGTTGATTGGCGTCGGTTAGTCGTACTCCTCCGCGTATGCAGGCCTCGGCAGCTTCGTCGCATTGGTTTCGACTGAAGATAAAGACAATCGCAGGCAAAAGGTCTTCGTGCTGCAACAGGTCGACTATTTCGACTCGATTCGGAGAAAACAATCGCGAGCGCTTTTTTGGTGTGGCCGCTCGATTAGATCTGCGGTTGCCACCGCGATAATTTCGCGTATCTGTCTGCGATGAAGCAGATTCAAGCTTTGACACCTCTTGGTTGGGCAAACCATTGACAATTGTTTCAAATATTTTGACCTGATGTGACGCGCCATCACCGACCACAAAATGATTGATGAGTTCGACTGGTCGCTTTTCTTCAACGATTGGTACCGTCTTTCCGCGAACAGTGCTCAGCCATTCTGTAACTTCTGTCGCGTTTGACACGGTCGCAGACAAGCAAACGAGTTGCACGGTTGGGTCGAGATGAATGATGACTTCTTCCCACACGGGTCCGCGGTAGGCATCTTGCAAGAAATGCACTTCATCCAATACGACGACACTCAGCATCGCGAGCGCTTCACTTCGAGCGTAAATCATGTTTCGTAAAACCTCAGTGGTCATAACCACGATCGGCGCATTCGGGTTGATGCTGTTGTCTCCGGTCAACAAGCCGACTTCACTTTTGCCGTAATGCGCTACGAGATCATTGAACTTTTGATTAGAAAGTGCCTTGATTGGAGCCGTATAAAAAGCTCGCTTTCCTTGACGTCTCGCCGACTCAATCGCATATTCGGCGACGAGGGTTTTGCCCGAGCCAGTCGGGGCAGCCACTAAAACAGAGTCGCCTCGGTCTAGTGCGTCGAGGGCTTCAATCTGAAAGTGATCTATCGCAAAGTTGTAGCGAGCAATTAGTTCATCGCGTCTAGGACGAGGCATTAAGACAAAATCTACGACTAATCGCTATTACGCGCGCGTTTGCGGGTTGCGATGAATCCAATCAGAATCGCCACAAAGTATAAAAGGGTCAGCGGCAATCCGAGAGCCATCAGAGTTATTGGGTCTCCGCTAGGTGTGATGATCGCCGCCATAAAGAAGATCGCCACGATTGCTATGCGCCATTGCTTGATTAATGTTCGTGGAGTCAAAACGCCCACCAACTGTAGAAAGACAATCAAAAGGGGTGAGAGAAATCCAACACCAAAAGCCAGAACCATCAAAATTACCAAACTGACATATTTTGTAATTTGAAATGCTTGATTAACCTCGGTCCCCGACCAAGAGATCAAGAATTCGAGCGCACGAGAAAGTGTCCAATAAGCGAGGGCGCAACCACCAACAAACAAGACAACCGAAGAACCAATGAACGGAATTGTGTACTTTTTCTCTTTCTTATTCAAAGCAGGCACGATAAATCGCCAGAGTTGCCAAAGAAGAACGGGAAGTGCGATTACCAAGCCGCCATATCCGGCAATTTTCATACGCGCAGTAAGACCGTCGAGTGGTCCTAGAGCAAAAAGAGAACCATCGCAATTAAAGTCAGCGCGGTCATCGCAGAGGTCTCTGTAGGGCTTGGTCAAAAAACGCAAAACCGGGTCATAAAAAGCAAGTATCGCTGCTGCGCCAAGTGCGATTGCAAGTATCGAGCGAATCAATCGCATCCGAAGTTCACTGAGATGCCCCGCCAGTGACATCGCAGTCGCTTCTGATTTAGAAGTTCTAAATACCATTATGAGACATCATCTAGCGAACTTTCGCCTACAGAATCTTGCACATCAGTTTTGTGAGAACTTGCTGACTTCTCAACATGCTCTGGCTCGCCGCCACTGACGACTGAAACATCTGTTTCTGCATCGTCGCCGTCGTATAACACGATCGGAATTTCGGGCGACTTCTCATCACTAGGGCTATATGGCACAAAGCTTGGTGTAGCCATTTCTTTGGCAACACCTTGAAACTGATCCGAAGTGTCGTTAAACAGTGCCTTCATAGAATTTGTGGTATTCATCATCTCTTTAAGAGGCTCATCCATTACTTTGCGCAGGTCGGTCTGCACCCCAGATGACATTCTTTTCAACTCGGCGTAAAGGCGACCTACCCGCCGAATCGCATCTGGCAATTTCTCGGGGCCTAGCACGACCAGACCGATAATTAGCAAGAACATAATCTCGCTACCGGTCAGATTAAACATGTCCAAAGTCTAGGAGAAGTCCTCTCCTATCATCAGAGTGTGCAACAGCGACTTCCTTCGCTTTATCGTCAGCCAATCTTGTTTGCCCATCGTGGCGCAAGTGCGCATGCAAAAGAAAACACACTCGACGCGTTTCGTCTCGCACTTAAACTCGGGGCGACCGGACTCGAAACAGATTGCTGGGTAACAAAAGACCTACAGGTTGTTCTAGACCACGATGGACTCGTCAAAAGCTCGAATCCGCTTCGTTTTCGCAAGACGAAGATTGTCGATCTGCAAATCGGCGAATTAGACGGAGCAATTCCAATGTTTGCTGAATTACTCGAACTCTCATCGCCGATTACCCCACTGTCTATCGATATTTGCGATTCATCTGCAATGGCTTTAATCGACAAATTGGTAGCCGACACCAATTCGAAACAAGCGATCTATATTTGCCATCCTGATATCGAACTTTTAACTTCTTGGAAGAGAGATTTTCCGCTTTTCAAATATGTCAATTCGATTCGACTGGCCAAAATATACGAAGGTCCTGAGCGGCGATGCGCCAATCTCGCCAAGAACGGTATTGATGTCTTAAATATGCACCACACCGACTGGAACGGTGGTCTTGTCGCACTCGCTCACCGCTTTAATGTCGCCGCATTCAGTTGGGATCTACAGCACACTGAGCAATTGTGTTCAGCACTGTTGATGGGTGTTGACGCCGTTTATAGCGATTGGCCAGATCGCATGTGTGATGCTCATCGAAAAGTATTCGACGAGTCCTAAAACTCAACGAACAAGTGAAAGCTACAAGCGTGACCAGGCGCTCGGTGGCCACATCAAGACAAAGGCTTGACCAATTATTAGGTCTTTCTTTATTGGCCCAAACATTCGACTATCGAATGACTGTGGTCGATTATCACCAACAAGAAAAACTTCGTCGTTCTCGATGGTTGTTAAAGGCATAGAGACGACTCCACAGCGATCTGAGAGATTTGCTAAACCGATATCACGGCTCGGAAGATACGGCTCGTCCAGTTCTGTACCGTCGATGTAAACGCTGCAATCGCGAATTTCGATTGACTCTCCACCGAGACCGATGACTCGTTTGATTAAGTCGTCGTGTTCGATCTGGCTTCCATTCATAGTCGCGCGATCAAAGACAACCACATCTCCGCGATCAATATCTCCGATTTTGTAGGCCAATTTGCTCACGAGCACCCGATTATCACTGAACATCGTCGTCTCCATACTTGGACCCGAAATATAAAACTGCTGCAACAGAAATAATCGAACCAACATTGCGACTATCAGCGCAATCGCAATGACCACAATCCACTCAAAAATTTGCTTCAAGAAAAGCGAACGCTTTTTCTCCAGCCGATCTAATCCAAGGTCAGACACTCACCCAGCGTAGTGGGCTGTAAATATCGCTACAGTGACGCGATCAATTTGTCGACGCGCTCATCTCGGTGCTTGAACGGATCTTTGCACAAAACCGTTCGCTGAGCTTGATCATTGAGTTTTAAGTGAACCCAATCAACCGTGTAATCGCGCTTTTTCTCTTTTGCTCGCTTTATAAAGTCACCGCGCAATTTTGCCCGTGTTGTTTGAGGTGCCAACACACGCGCAGTTTCGATTTCTTCATCGCTACACATTCGATTCACCATGCCATTGTGCTGTAATTTGTAAAACAAGCCTCTATCTCTGCATATGTCGTGATATTGCAAATCAACCAACTGCACACGAGGGTCATCAAGGGCAAGCTCGTGTCTTTTGCGAAAGGCCTCTACTAGGTGATATTTGATCACCCAGTCAACCTCGCGGTTCAACTTAAGGGGGTCATTTTCAATCGTTGAAATGCAGTGCTCCCACATCTCGAGGGCTTTTAGTTCGAGAGCATTGAATCGTCCAGTGTCTGCGTAACGTAGCGCCTTATCAAGTATCTCTCGTTGAATATCGAGTGCAGAAAGTTCGCGTCCAGAAGCAAGACGAATTTTTCGCCGACAAGTTATGTCGTGGCTAATCTCGCGTATCGCTCGAGTTTGGTTTTCAAGTGTCAAATCACGCAGCAAACATGATTCATCCTCCATCATCTTTAACAAGCAGGCAGTCGAGCCGACTTTTACAAAATTCGTATATTCACTCATGTTTGAATCACCGACAATTACGTGAAGGCGGCGATATTTCTCCGCATCTGCGTGTGGCTCATCACGAGTGTTGATAATCGGTCGACTTCGAGTGGTCGCTGAACTTAATCCTTCCCAGATATGTTCGGCGCGCTGCGAGATCGAGTAGATCGGTCCCCTGGCTGTTTGTAAGACCTTTCCTGCACCCGTAAAAATCTGTCGTGTAACCAAAAAGGGAATCAACACTTCGGAATATTTCTCAATTTCATCACTTCGCGATGTCAGATAATTTTCATGACATCCGTAACTGTTGCCCGCCGAATCGGTGTTGTTTTTAAAAAGATAGATCGTGCCACGTATACCCTCATCGCGCAGACGTTGCTCGGCACCTATCAACAACTCTTCAAGAATTCGCTCGCCTGCTTTATCGTGAACGACCACCTCGTGTATCGAGTCACACTCGGGCGTTGCATATTCGGGGTGCGACCCGACATCTAGATAGAGTCGCGCACCGTTTTCGAGAAACACATTCGAACTACGACCCCAACTAACAACTTTGCGAAATAGATAGCGCGCGACTTCATCTGGACTCAGCCGTCGTTGACCCCTAAGAGTGCAGGTGACGCCGTATTCGTTCTCTAGGCCAAAAATTCGACGGTCCATAAGCAAAACCTAGCGAGTACTGATTGATTAAACGAATTTGAAAAATCTAGATCGGTTTCAGCCGATTAAAGATTGAATCTCCAAGTCTTCAATTCGCCTGAAACAACGCCTGCGACCGTTGCGCTCAAGCACTGCCACCTCAAGATCTTCGTGTGACAACTTGCGATCTGGTCCTGCTAAAACAGAGGTTGCGAGTTTGACTACGTCGTTCAAAGCCGTGTCTGGTTTGAAAGCCGACTTGAGTCTCACTACGACCGACTCACTGTCGCCACCGAGCACACAATAATCATGTTCATCAAGCACCGTGCCGTCATAAAGCACGTGAAACAACCTGTCACTTGCCTTATCAACGCCTATTTCGGCTACCAACAATTCAACTTCCATTGGTTTTGGTGCTTCGCTAAACATCTGGCTTAAAATCTGGGCGTATTGATTAGTCAAGCTTCGAGCATCTACGTCTTGTCTCGAGAATTGATAACCCTTTAGGTCGGCTGCTCGAACACCAGCAACTCGAAGTTGATCGAATTCGTTATATTTGCCAACGCCTGCGAAAGCAATTCGATCGTAAATCTCGCTTATTTTGTGCAGTGTCGTCGAGGGATTCTCAGAAATTATCGCGATGCCATCTTTATATTGCAGTGCTACCAATGTGCGACCACGCGCGATGCCTTTTCGAGCGTAATCCGCTCGATCTTTCATGAATTGTTCTGGTGGTACGTAGTACGGCATACTCATCGCAAGCCAACTTCGTTAGTAATTTCTTTATAAATATCTGCAAGGGTGCTGTCACTCACTGCGACCCAACCGTCTTTAGTTATTGACGCAACCACAGGGTAAATACCCCGCAGTGAATCTGGACCACCAGTTGCAGAATCTGCATCAGCAGCTTCCCAGAGTGCACGTGCACAGAGTTTTATCGCATCAGTTGCCGACAATTCACGTCGCCAAGAAACTCTCATCACTGTGCTTGCATGAAGCATGCCCGAACCGGTGGCGACAAAGTCTTTTTCTTCGTAGCGACCGCCAGTGACGTCGTAGTCCCAAAGTCGACCAGAATTAGATAGCAGATCAAATCCAGCAAATATCGGGACGACTGCCAAGCCCTGCATCGCTGCCGGAAGGTTGCTGCGAACAAACATCGATAATTGATTTGCTTTGCCCTCAAGCGAAAGAGTTTGGCCTTCAACCTTTTCGTAATGTTCAAGTTGGAGTTGAAACAGTTTGATCATCTCCATCGCTGCTCCTGCAGCGCCGGCAATTGCAACACCACTAAGTTCGTCGGCCTGGACAACTTTCTCCATGCTGCGATGACTAATCAAATTGCCTGAGGTCGCTCGGCGGTCACCTGCCATTACTACCCCACCAGCAAAACGCATCGCCACACAGGTTGTTGCGTGGGGAATCGTCAAATCGTTAGCGTCTGACCGATCGGTGAACGGCGACATGCCGACTCGCTTAAGCAATTCTCCAAAATTTGCGCCAGGATCCGAGCCAGCTGCGAATATCGGCATTGACATATTTTTAGGATACGGCTACTGGCCGCCCTTTTGCACGTAGCTCTTTACGAAGTCTTCAGCATTGGTCTCAAGCACTTCATCAATTTCATCAAGCAGATCATCAAGATCTGCCTTCAATTTTTCACCCTTTGAAGAAACTTTTGCTTCGACTGAGTCAGTCGAGCTTGAACGATCAGTTGAGGTTTTCTGCTTTCGAGTTCTTTCAGCCATATTCGCACCATAGCTAATTCGTGCCGAATTGTAAAACTGTATAAACGTGACAAAAGCCAACTAGTTAGTGGGTTTAAAGTTTGATGTTGAAACTTGATCACCAAGTGCAGCGACCAATTCTGATGGTGTTGAACTGCGGCTCAAGAGACTCTCAGTGAGTTGACGGGTACCTCGTAGGGGTTCCATCATCGGCACCCGACGCAAGGGTTCGCGTCCGATGTCGAAAACGATGCTGTCCCAATTTGCAGCAACTACATCTTTGGGCCATTTCTTCAAGCACATTCCTCTGAAGTATGCACGTGTCGACTCTGGTGGTGTTGTAGTCGCCTTCAAGACATCTTCATGATTTGTCATGGTCTCAAGTTGCGCTCGCAACGCAAGACACTTGTCTATCCGCATGTCGTGATATTGCAAGTCGATCGCTTTTAATCTCGGATCATTCGCCGAAAGTTTGTGACGCACTGACATGCCATCGACTATTTGCTTTTTGGCCACCCAATCCACAACGTGTCGCATTGACATTGGGTCGTCTTTCAAACCTTCGATCACCTCGCGCCAGCGGCGCAAAATCAATTTGCCATCTTGCTCGCCAACACATTCGAGCCCGAACTTCGCTGCATATCTCTCTGCGCGTTCGCACAAAATCTCTTGAAGTTCTAACCCTGTAAAAGTCTTTCCTGACTCGAGAAGCACTTTTTGTCGCAGAGTCGGATCATGGCTTATCTGCCTGATTGCGGCCACAGGTGTTGCCAGTACTAGATCACTATCGAATTGTGAGTCTTCGATCATTGCCAGCAGTATCGCCGTAGTTCCAAGTTTCAAAAAAGTCGCTACTTCACTCATGTTTGCATCGCCAACAATTACGTGTAAACGTCGATATTTCATCGGGTCGCAGTGAGGCTCGTCACGAGTATTGACTATCGGACGCTTCAACGTTGTTTCAAGTCCGATTTCTTCTTCAAAGAAATCTGCGCGCTGCGAGAGTTGAAAAGCAACTGACGATGACGGCATGCCTTCGAATTCGCTTCCGACCTTTCCGGCGCCGCAGAAAAGTTGCCTTGTCACAAAATGTGTAGTGATCAAGGCCGCCAGTTCACCGAATGGTGTTGAACGGCTAACTAAATAATTCTCGTGGCAGCCATAACTGTTGCCTTTTCCGTCTGAGTTGTTTTTATAGGCAACCAATTCGGCACCCGCGGGTAGCACCCGCTTGGCTGCATCCATACTTTGACGGACTATTTCTTCACCCGCGCGATCAAAAAGCACAGCCTCGCTGGCGGTACGACACTCTGGGGTAGATACTTCTGGGTGCGCATGGTCAACGTAATAACGTGCACCATTTGTCAAAACTGTATTGACCATGTTCATCTCGATGTCTTGAGGAAAGACATCATCAAGACTGAAGCCGCGCGCGTCAGAGCCTGGTCTTTCTGCGTCGAAGTCCCAACCGATATTCGAGTCAAACCTGCTTACGTATGAGTTAATCAATAGCGAAGACGACGTGATCGGACTTGATTCAACTCCTGTCGCAATTATTCCGTATTCGGTCTCAATTCCAAGAACTTTCGCGATGCTCATCGGTTGGTTATAAGTACTGGCCGGTGGCGGTCTTTTCAATTGCGCGACCGCCAGCATTTGTGTCTGACGCATCGCGAACAAGAGTGCGAATGAAAACTATTCGTTCGCCTTTTTTGCCCGAGATCTTTGCCCAGTCATCGGGGTTCGTTGTATTTGGCAAATCTTCGTGTTCTTTGAACTCTTGGCGAATCGACAATCTCAGATCTTCGAGGTTGATCCCGCGTTCACCGCCAGCAATCAATCGCTTAATTGCTAATTTCTTGGCTCGACGAACGATATTTTCAATCATTGCTCCAGATGAAAAATCTTTGAAATACATCACATCGCGGTCACCATTTTGATAAGTAACTTCCAAGAAACGATTCTCATCGTCTTGGCGATACATCTCAAGTACGGTCGCATCAATCATTTTCGCGATTGCAGTATCTATTGAACCGTCAAACTGGTCGATGGTTGATAACGAGATTGGCAGTTCGTTAGTTAAGTATCGGGCAAAAATTTGGCGCGCAGCACTCTCGTCTGGTCGCTCTATTCGAATTTTGACATCCAACCGCCCAGGTCGAAGAATCGCAGGATCAATCAAATCTTCACGGTTTGTTGCGCCGATTACGATCACGTTGCGCAGACCCTCTACGCCATCAATTTCGGCAAGTAACTGTGGAACAATTGTCGACTCCATATCCGATGAAATTCCCGTACCTCGTGTTCTGAACATTGAATCCATTTCGTCGAAGAAAACGATCACAGGCCAACCTTCTTCGCTTTTTTCACGTGCGCGCTGAAACACCAGTCTGATTTGACGCTCGGTTTCGCCGACGTATTTGTTCAGCAATTCTGGTCCTTTGATGTTGATGAAATAACTCTTTGCTTTCTCACCACCGTTGGCCGACGAAACTTTTTTGGCAAGACTGTTTGCCACAGCTTTGGCAATCAGAGTTTTACCGCAACCCGGAGGACCATAGAGAAGAATTCCCTTTGGGGCGGGCAGTTGATGTTCTGCAAATAGTTCGCCGTATAGAAATGGCAATTCGACAGCATCTGCAATCTGTTCAATTTGCGAGTCAAGACCACCGATATCTGCATAGCTAATGTCAGGTACTTCTTCGAGCAACAAATGCTCAACCTCGGGCTGACTGAGACGCTCTAGCAGCAGGTTTGACTTTGGGTCCATACGAAGTAGATCTCCGCTTCTTAGAAGTGTCCCCCGAATCGAGTCAGCTAGTTCGCAGACACGTTCATCATCGCCTCTACCAGTCACTACCGCTCGTACACCATCTTCGAGCACCTCTTTGAGGTGAACAACTTCGCCGATCACCTCAGGCGTGCGTACCTTGACGACATTGAAGCTCTCGTTTAGAACTACTTCGGCACCACGTTCGAGATTTTCTAAATCAATTTCGGGATGCACAGTCACACGCATCTTTCGTCCGCTCGTCAAAATATCAACGGTTGAATCTTCATTCTTGCCGACTATCACCCCATAGCCACTTGGTGGTTGAGTCAGTTTTTCAACTTCGTCGCGTAGCGATGCAATGTGTTCACGTGATTCGCGCAACGTATAAGAAAGTTTTTCATTTTGGGCAACGGTATGCGCTAGTTGACCTTTAATTTCGAGAAGTTTTTCTTCAAGTTGCCGCGCGCGTTCGCGAGCAATTTCTGGACTCGTATCTGCCTCTCGTGCCATCGTGAAATCCGCCTTTCAACTGACAAGGCATACCGTATAGGTCAAACAATGGTTTCAGAAAACCGTAGATGTACCTGAACCGCACTTGTTGGCGTGTAGCCTATTTTCATTGCACTGGTAATTATCTATTTTCGAGGAGACCCTGAGTTATGAAAGTTTGGATTGATCAAGATCTCTGCACAGGTGACGGACTTTGCGAAGAAATCGCACCCGATGTTTTCACGCTTCTCGACGACGGTTTGGCCTATGTCAAAGAGGGTTCGACAATCTATGCAACAGCCAAAGGCAACGCTCAGGGCGCAGCTGGTGTGGCGAACTTCTCTGATGCCCAACTTGATGCAGTTGTCGAATCAGCCGAAGAATGCCCGGGTGAGTGCATCTTCATTGAGCCGTAAGTTTTAGTTTCCGACAAATCTCGCGCTTGTCAAAAAACCCGTGTGGGCAACCATGCGATGGTCCGGGCGAACTGAAGTGCCCTCGATATGCCAAGTTCGATGTAACACCTCAAGTGTTCGATGATCCAGCCAACCTTCGCCAAGTGTTTCTCGAGTTTTAACGGCTTGCGTGATACTTGGTGAATACGCGACCAAGATTGCACCTTTTCTGAGAGACTTTTCGGCATGAGGCACAACCTGCCACGGCTCGGGCAGATCGAGCACCATTCGATCAAAGCCAACTTCCTCAATCCCGGCGTAAGCATCTTTAATTGCAACCCGGTACCGAGTCAATGATTCGGCGCCGAGAAATTCGCGAACATTAGTTTGCGCGCGATTCGCAAAATCCTCTCGAATTTCGTAGCCATCGATTATTGCTCCGTATCGCAACATCGTCATTGACAGCGCACCAGAACCCAAACCAGATTCAAAAACTTTCGCACCCGGATAAATATCAGCCATCATGCAAATCGGAGCCAAATCTTTCGGGTAAATAACTTGAGCTCCACGTGGCATCTGAATCACGAAATCTTCGAGCGTTGGACGCAACAGAATGAATTCAGCGCCCTTAGTCGAACGCAGAACGGCTCCCTCTTGGGTGCCGATGACGTCGCTGTGACTTAGAAATCCTGAGTGGGTGTGAAATTCACCATCAACTTTAAGAGTGAACAAGTATCTACGTTTTTTTGCATCAATGAGTAAGACTTTTTCTCCATAAGCAAACATAAAGCGTCCGAACTATTCAGCAGTCTCAGAATTTGACCTTGGCTTGGTTTTCTTGCCGCTTTTGCGGCCGAGCAGAAATGACGAGAACATGGCGAGCGAAGATGCACCACCGATCAAAGCTTTTAGTTGGGTCGATTTGCTGCTCACTGAATCTTTTATGTCATCTTGAAATTGCTCAAGATTGGCAATTAGCTCGTCGCGAGAAATCTTGTCTTCTTTGCTCATGATTTCTCTAGTGTGCCCTTACGAATTTTTGAGACTGTAAGAATCAGAACTAGAACACAAACTATTAAGGCGAATAAATAGTGAACCCAAGACCATGAAGTAGAACCGTCTAAAAATACGGTTTGAGCCAGACGTAATACGCCGATTGCGCCAAGCACAATGCCAATACTTATAAACAGGGCTGCCGTAAGTCCGAAAGCAATCCATCGACCGGCCCCTCGAATTGGCTTAAGCGTCTCTCGCTTGACATAGCTGAACAACATCTCGAAAACGTCAGACCCCGATCTCGCACCAGAACTAGTTTTCGAGTTGGCGTCAATTTTGAAACCCGTCACACCAATATTCTACGAGCAATTTGATGCCTCTCAGCTTTTGCAAATCGGCGAGAGTTGGGTGACCTACGGAGCCTCTGATGCCTTCAGTGGCAATAGCTTCGTGACATCAAGTCGCTCATTGCCGAACGATAAAGCAGTTGCCAAGTTATTCCAAATAGGTCTGTAGTAGTTAACTGTTGAAACTCCGCTTCCGTTCATAACCAAAGCGAATACGGTGCTTCGCCCATCATCAAGTGGAAACATTCCCGAGAGCGACTTGACTCCGTTAAGAGTTCCTGTTTTTGCGCGCATAGTTCCCGAGCCTGGACCCGACAAAAACACATCACGCAAAGTTCCGGTCTTGCCTGCTGTTGCGAGAGCAGATGTGACTAAACCATTTTGGCCATCTCGTTCGAGCAGTTGTGACAAGAGATTGCAAGTGAGATAGTTGGATCGGTCAAGCCCTGACCCGTCGAGCAACGCAACCCCCTCTCCTGGCAGACCCCATTCGGCAATCTTCGAGGCGATCACATTTAAACCATCAATACGCGTCGCTGCACCTCGCCCAACTCGACCAATTTCTTTCACAAGCAGCTCAGCAGTGTTGTTGTCGCTATTGGTCAACAACTCAGTGACTATTTCTCTCATGGCAACTGATTCGAGGCTTGCGATAAGCGGTATATCGGTTGAGGCCGTGCCGACTTCTGGTGCATCACGTACGGTGATTCCGCGAGATGCCAAAAGATTTGTAAATTCAATGGCGGCGGCAAGCGCAGGATTTGCCGGCTTGATCGGTGACCCCGATACGGCGCCATCATTGATCATGAGTGCCCCAAGTGGTCCTGCTTCAACACTTCGAATGCCATCACCCCAACTCGGAACGTAGCGTTCATTGTCATAGAGCGACTCGTCGCCTACGACCGATCCCTCAACGGTTGTCACGCCCAGTGCGACGAGCGCGTCGATCAACTTCTCGATATCTGTTGGAGTAATAGTCGGGTATTTCTCTGTTAGTGGATACAAACGCGTCGTTAACAACGGGTCTCCGCCGCCGACTAACCAGAGATCACCACGAACAACCGAGCCTGCAACAATGCCAAGCATTTTGGTGAGATACGTCCGTTCGGGTCCAAGAACATCTAACGCAACCGCAGCAGTTAACAATTTAATGTTGCTCCCCGGGATCAACGCCTTGGTCGTATTGACATCAACGATGGTCTTTGAGTCAGTAACAACTTTTAAACACGAGTCTGGTGGCAACGCGGCGATTACTTGAGCGAGTTTTGCGTTCACACGACCAGCTGAATTCAGTTCGACAAGTGTCTGGGGCACGCGACGCGCCGACAAAATGGGTGTGACTGGTGAATCGGGCAATTCACGCTGAATCGCAAGTGGTCGCACTTCATCGCCCGCTGCTAGTGCGACTTGCCAAATAGAGAGCAGAGGTATAGCACCGCAAAGGGTGAAAATAAACATAGAGACGATCAAACGCCTAGTTGGTAGGCGGTCTGCCATCTTGTTGATTCGACTAAAGACGCCGATAAAAAAATTGCTAGCCATATTTATCTTGCTATTCCTCGCCACTTCGCGTATCTATAAACGTCAGACAAGGCGCGTGCGGCACGCTGACCACTTGCGTAACACAATCGACCGGTTTCTTGCACTGCGACGACACCCGGATTCTTCGGGTCAGCAATGGCGAGCTCTGTTGCTACAAGGATGGGTTTCATAGTTTCTACGGATAACTCGGCAGCAGCCTTGGCGTACATAGTGTCTTGGCGCTCGTGATAATTGACTATGCGCTCGAGTTCGTGATTGGGAAAGAACTGACCTTCGCGCATCATTCGCGCTTGGTTCGACTGAATACCGATTCCAAGAAAGATTATTGCGTCCACTGCATCATTATTCGCGACTAGTCGCATGATTTCGATAACAGTTTCACGTGTTTCTCCGCCGGCGCAATCAATCGGATTGTTCTTGCTCCATCGCTGCGGCAACAACTTTGAGATTTCCGATTCGAGATCATGCGGCAACTTAATCAGATCGAGTTCACCCTCTGCGTGCATCGTGTCGGATGTAACTACGCCCCATCCCCCAATTGTGGTCAGCACAATGGTCTTATTGCCTTTTGGCAAAGGTTGGGTTGCAAATGTCGCTGCAACATCAAAAGCACGTTCTACATCGTCGACGCGCGTCGCACCAGTGCTAAAACAAACCGAATCAAATATTTTGTCGTTGCTAGCCAATGCGCCTGTATGACTCGAAGCTGCTCGGGCGCCACTGGTTGTGGTTCCGCCTTTCACAACTACAAGCGGCTTAACTTTGCACAGATTTCGCATTGATTCTGCAAGAAATTGACCATCTGCAACTCCCTCAATGTAAGCAAGTGCAACATTTGTTTCTCTATCACGCGAGAAATATTCGAAGAATTCGGGCACTCCAACCATCGCAGCATTTCCTGCTGAAACTGCTCGAGCTACGCCCACACCTGTTTGTCTCGCATAGTTCATGAAACTTGAAACAAAATTGCCGCTTTGGCTAACTAGTGAAATCGTGCCTTTCGGTGGATATGGTCCGACGATCTGAGCGCAAAGATTCTGGGGTGTGCTAATTAATCCTTGACCATTTGGTCCGACTAGTAATATTTTCAATTCTTCAGCGAGCTTGGTTAACTCGACCTGGGCTTGACGTCCTTGCGCATCTGAATCTGCATAACCAGCCGAAGTAACGTATGCAGCTTTGATGCCCTTTTTTGCACATGCGCGAAGTATGTCTGCATTTGTTGAAGCCGGGGTACAAATAAACGCCAGATCGACACAGCCATCGGGCAAAGAATCAACCGAGTCACAGCAATCAACGTCAAGAACTCTTGCGCGCTCTAAGTGGGTGGCAAAAATCTTGCCCAGGTATCCATTGGTCAACATGTTGTGCAACGAAACAAAACCAAACTTGCCAGGATGAGTAGATGCCCCCACCACGACAACGCCTCTCGGCGCAAATAGAGCTTCATAATGCTCAATGCTGTGACGGGCTGTATTTTTACTACTAAGCCCAGCCTGAGTTGAACTGACATTAATTGTTTTCGAGTCGTGCATCTCGACGAGTGCATCAACAGCCACGACAGAGCCATTTGACCTGACAATGATCGGGTTTACGTCGATTGATTTGACATCTTGGTTTTCACTTTGCGCCAGCGACAACGAAACTAAGAATTTCGCTAACTGTTCTCGATCTACTGCCCGTTCTCCCCTGAACTCATCGAGAAATGCTTGATTCTTAATTCGATTGATGAGATCAAGTGCCGAATTCGCATCGAGTGGTGCCGGAGCAAAGGCAGTGTCACTCAAAACCTCGGCGAATACCCCACCTAGGCCGAGCATTACAAAGTTGCCGAATTGTTCATCTTGGATGACGCCTGCTATCAACTCGCGGCGACCAGACTCCATTTGAGCAACCAACAAAGACGCTTTCCCATCTTCAGGTTTCACTTCATTCAACAACATCGATGCCGCTTCTTTTGCCTCGGTTGAGTCGCGAATGTTCAACTTGACTAGTCCGCGTTCTGTCTTATGGCTAATCGCATCAGCGCAAATTTTTATTGCTACGGGATATCCGATCCGATTAGCTGCCTCAACGGCATCACTAACCAAAAAAGCCTCGATCTCTGTTGCGAAAACAAGCCCGTATTTTGATAAAAACTGTTTAGATTTAACTTCCGAGAGCATGAGTTGCTTCATTTCAGGCACGCTGCAACAGTAGTGTGAAAGTCTTATGCAGTTAGATAACACAGACGAATAATGGTGGGCTGATGCAGATTATTTCAGCACTCTTTGTCGAGAACTTCGCTCTTCGGCAGGCACCAGGTCCAAGTACTCGAATCGACTTAACAGGCGCATTTTTTTCAATCGCTGCGCCGTCACCCGTTCCCGTGACGATTGACCCCCATTTAGTTGTTTTGATTTATTGTCCACCGGCAGAAGCCGGAAATTCGGTTCTAGAAGTTATTTTTCGGTCGGGACCGACAGACGACGCCGAACAACTCGCCCGCAATGTGAGCCCGTTCACTGTTGAACCTGGCAAATTCACTTACCGCTTAGTTCGAGGCGAACTATTGATTTCCCAATATTCGCAAATATTTGCCCACTGTCGTGTCGGAACAGGTCAATGGCATCTGGTTCCGTTGGCTATCTTGCCGCCAGTTGAAGACGCACCAAATCGGGGCTAAGTCTGGCAACCAACTAGTTTTATCGCAGTGGTTATGAAACTTTCTGCCCAACAAGATCGTGATGCTGTCAATCTGATTCGCGGCCTCGCTATGGATGCACCGCTAGCAGCAAAGAGTGGTCATCAAGGCACTGCTATGGCTCTTGCCCCACTTGGTCATGTTTTGTACAGCCGAGTCATGCGCCATGATCCTAAAAACCCTAAGTGGAAGAATCGTGATCGATTTATTCTCAGCAACGGGCACGCATCGATTCTGCAATATGCACTTTTGTTTCTAAATGGCTACGGCGTCGAACTTGACGATCTCAAGAGTTTTCGTCAGTTTGGGTCTGCTACACCAGGACACCCAGAAGTTGGCCACACATCAGGTGTCGAAGTTACAACTGGACCACTGGGGCAAGGTTTCGCCAACGCGGTAGGTATGGCTATCGCTGAGCGCAACTTACGAGCCCGCTTCGGAGCATCTGCGTGCGACCACAATACTTTTGTGTTTGTTGGCGACGGCTGTCTAATGGAAGGCATCAGTCACGAGGCAGCCTCGTTGGCGGGACATCTCAAACTTGATCGCCTTGTTTGTATCTTCGATGACAATGCGATCACTATCGACGGCTCAACATCGCTGACCTGTTCCGATGACGTCGCCAAACGATTCTCGTCATACGGCTGGAATGTTATGCAACTCGGAGAAATAGCCGAAGACCTAGATGCGCTTGAAGAGTCACTAGTTACAGCGCGCACAAATCGGGGCGCTCCCACGCTCTGCATCCTCAAGTCCCATATTGGTACGCCTTCACCTGATTTCAC
>CANLHV010000012.1 GCA_947490975.1 Acidimicrobiaceae bacterium | reverse complement strand
CCGATGCCATATTTTGCAGAAACCGAACGCAAGAAATCGTAGACCTCTTTATTGGTGTCAATCGCTACGCCCATGTCGATGCGTGCGCCAGATTTAGCCAAGATCAAGTGATCGCAGTGCACTGTTGATGGCACTGCAGTTGTTGGCAAACCCGCTGTCATAAATTGCAGCAACGCCATCTGCGCGGTTGCGTCTTGCATTGCAACTCGGTCTGGTGCAAAGTCGGCGTAACTTCTTGAACGCTCGAGTACTTGTTTTGCAGGATTCGTGAGGTGGTTGATCAGAATCTTTTCGGTGAGAGTCAAAGGTCGACCAAGGCGCTTGCGACCGAGTGCGACATTCTTCGGCAGTTTGGCGTAAACGCCGTTCACCAGATCGATTGGTGTGCCTGCACTCGCGGCACTTGAATTCGTAGTCATGCTCGTTTCATTTCGGTCGGGGAGAACAGTTTATTACCACTTGTCCCAGTGCAAAACTTTTTCGAGCGGCAATCGTTTGGCTGGCTTAAAGTCTGTGCCCACTGTGTAAGCAATCGGAAACAAACCACCTTGCGTGATTTTGTCGTACGGAATGCCGAGAATCTCTGCAGCTTTCTTTTCGCCCTCAAGAATCAGGTGAATTGTTGTCCACGCAGAACCCATGCCGCGGCTGCGCAGAGCCAACATGAAACTCCAGACTGCTGGCAAAAGCGAGCCCCAACCGCCAGCACCTGTTGCGACGTCGACACTTTCGAGCCGACCTTCGATGCACGGAATCATCAACATTGGCGCACGATACATTTCGTCGGCGAGAAACATCGCCGAGTCGCGCACTTTTGGCATTTGATCTATTCGTGGATCACCTTCGGTGTATTTGCGACCAGGAAGGCTGGCATAGAGTTTGAAATTTTCTTTGTAAATGTCGGAGAGTGCTTTGCGCTTAGCGGCATCTTCAATCACGATCCAGTGCCATCCTTGGCTGTTGCTACCCGTTGGTGCCTGTAAGGCCAGATTTAGGCATTCTTCGACGACTGCGCGTTCGACAGGGCGGTCAAAGTCAAGACGCTTGCGCACACTGCGAGTTGTTGAAAGAAGTTCATCATTGGTCAGGTTAAGTTTCATGGCTTCAAGTGTGCCACGCGCCCGAAGCCATGCGAGACTTGGTGAGACTAAATATCGAACGATCGGAGTCAAAATGTCGTCAACTGAGGCTAAAAACTACAACGACAGAGTGACGGTGACGATTAGCGATGGCATTGCTGACGTACGACTTGATCGCGCCGATAAGCGCAACGCGCTTGACCCGGCGATGTTTGACGCGATTTCAAAAGCTGGCCAAGACCTTGTGACGAATCGAGAGATTCGTGCGGTTGTTTTGTCGGGCAACGGCAACTCGTTTTGTGCTGGGCTTGACTTTGGAAGTTTTCAGTCAATGGCCGACAGTGGGTCGGCGAATGGCGATTCAAAAAAGTCTGCGGCCGGTGAGAAAAAAGACACCGCCGAAAACGCAGGTGCGATGCAGCCAGGTGCGATTACGCATTTGGCGCAACAAATTTGTTGGGTGTGGCAAGAAGTGCCAGTACCAGTTGTTGCGGCGTTGCAAGGTCACGCACTAGGTGGCGGCATGCAATTGGCGCTCGGCGCCGATATTCGCGTTGCGCACGGCGAAACACAATTTGCGATGCGGGAAGTTCATTGGGGTTTGATACCCGACATGACGGGTACTTTGATGTTGTCGCGACTTGTGCGTGACGATGTTGCAAAAGATTTGGTTTTCAGCGCGCGAATAATCTCGGGTGTCGAAGCACATGCACTTGGTGTTGTCACACGCCTTAGTGACACGCCGTTTGAAACGGCGATGCAGATTGCCCGAGAGATTGCCGATCGAAGCCCCGACGCTGTGCGTGGCGCGAAGGCGTTGATTAACCGCCTGTCAAACGCAGGGGCAGCCGAGCATTTTGCTGAAGAGCGACGCATCATTTATTCGCTAATTGGCAAGCCGAATCAGGTCGAAGCCGTGATGTCGAATTTTGAAAAAAGGCCAGCGAAATTTAGACCGCCAACTGTCTAGACTTTAAATCTCGAGCCAACGTCGTCTCGTTTAGTCAGCCAATCGGTGGCTGAAACCAAACTTTAAGAGGCGACAATTTTGCAAGACACACCACAAGCGATAGGTCTTTACGACCCACGATTCGAGCATGATGCCTGCGGCGTGTCGTTTGTTGTCGATATGCATGGTCGGGCAAGTCACGAAATTGTTGCAACGGGTCTCGGCGCGCTTTGCAGTATGGAGCATCGAGGTGCGACAGGTGCCGAGACGCAGACGGGTGACGGCGCCGGTGTTTTGCTGCAAATACCTCACAAGTTTTTTAGTGCGGTAACCGATTTTGCGTTGCCAAGTGTCGGTAGCTACGGCGTGGGCTTGGCGTTTTTGCCACAAAACGAAGAGCTCGCAAACAAAGCACGAGCGCAAATCGAACTGATCGTTGGTGAACAGAAGTTGCGCACTCTCGGTTGGCGAAGTGTGCCCGTTGACCCGAGTTGTCTTGGCGCAAGTGCGCTGCGTGTGATGCCAACTTTCATGCAGTTTTTTGTGGATGACCCGAGCGGCGCAAAGTTGATCGATCTAGATCGCAGACTATTTATTTTGCGCAAACGCATCGAGCACGAACTGTCTGACGACCTTAAGACTTATTTTCCGTCGCTGTCGTCACGCACATTCATATATAAAGGCATGTTGACCACGCCAGAGTTGCAGATGTTCTTCACCGACTTAAGTGATGAGCGAATCGAGTCGGCGTTGGTGCTGGTACACAGCAGATTTTCAACGAACACGTTTCCGTCGTGGCCGCTTGCGCACCCGTATCGATATATCGCGCACAACGGCGAAATCAACACAGTTCAGGGAAACCGAAATTGGATGCGTACGCGAGAGTCGCTGTTGGCCACCGAGTTGATCCCTGATCTAGAAAAGGCATTTCCGATTTGCACGATTGGCGGCTCTGACTCGGCGAGTTTTGACGAAGTGCTTGAACTTCTGCATCTGTCGGGGCGAAGTTTGCCGCACGCAATGTTGATGATGATTCCAGAAGCGTGGGAGAACTCGACAACGATGTCTGAAACCAAACGAGCGTTCTATCGCTTTCATGGCTCGCTGATCGAGCCGTGGGATGGGCCTGCGAGTGTTGCATTCACTGATGGCACAGTGATCGGTGCTGTTTTAGATCGCAACGGATTGCGACCGAGTCGTTATTGGGTCACCGATGATGATCGCGTAATTATGGCGAGCGAAGTTGGCGTTGTTGACATTGACCCGGCGAAGATTGTGGCTAAAGGACGTTTGCAACCGGGCAAGATGCTTCTCGTTGATACTTCGCAAGGCCGAATAATTGGTGACGATGAGATTAAAGAATCACTCGCCACGAGCGAACCTTACGAAAAGTGGCTCGCCGAAGGGCAAGTTGAGCTAGAAAAGCTTGCCGACCGCGAACATGTTGTGTTTAGCCACGAAAGCGTTCTTCGTCGTCAACAAATGTTTGGTTATACACACGAAGAACTGAAGTTGATTATGGCACCGACGGCACTGACAGGTTCAGAGCCAATCGGTTCGATGGGCACTGACACACCGATTGCTGTTTTGTCAGAGCGCCCGAGACTTTTGTTCGACTACTTCTCGCAGATGTTTGCACAAGTGACGAACCCGCCGCTCGATGCAATTCGCGAAGAGATTGTCACATCGGTTGGTTCGACTTGCGGACCAGAAGGCAACTTGTTGCAAGCGACAGCCGAAAACTGCAAGCAGTTAGTTCTGCCGTTTCCGATTATTGACAACGACGAATTAGCAAAGATCATTCATATCAACGACGACCAAAACTTTGAACATTTGAAGTCTGTTGTTGTGAGCGGGTTGTATCGAGTGGCAGATGGCGCCGAAGCGATGCGCAACGCAATTGATGAGGTTCGTGCCCGCGTGTCAAAAGCTATTGACGAAGGTGCGCGCATTGTCGTGATTTCAGATCGCAATAGTGACGACACATTTGCGCCGATACCAAGTTTGTTGTTGACCAGTGCGGTGCATCATCACTTAATACGACAAAAGCAACGCACGAAGGTCGGTTTGATCATCGAAACGGGTGATGCGCGCGAGGTGCATCACATGGCGTTGTTGATTGGTTACGGTGCGGGCGCGATTAATCCATATCTTGCATTCGAGACGATTGAAGACTTGGTTAACAACAGTGTTCACGACGCAGCTAAAAGTCACGAGTCGGGCGGAATGTTCGGTCTCGGTGCAATAGACGCACAAAAAGCGATCAAAAACTACATCAAGGCGTCGGGTAAGGGTGTTTTGAAAGTGATGTCGAAGATGGGTGTGTCGACTGTTGCTTCGTATACGGGCGCACAGATTTTTGAGGCGATTGGTTTGTCGCGTGAACTCGTTGATGAGTTCTTTACTGGCACTGTCTCAAGATTGGGTGGAATTTCGCTAGATGAGATCGCCCGAGAGGTCGCGGCTCGTCATGCGACTGCGTATCCGTTGCGACCCGATCAGCGACGACATCGACAACTTGAACTCGGCGGCGAATATCAGTGGCGTCGAGAAGGCGAGCATCATCTGTTTAATCCGGACACTGTTTATCGATTGCAGCATGCGACTCGCTCGGGTCGCTACGACATTTTTAAGCAATACACAAAGTCAGTTGATGATCAGTCGCGAGTGCTTTCAACATTGCGAGGTTTGTTCGATTTTTCTGGCGCGCGCAAACCGATCTCGATTGATGAAGTCGAGCCAGTCAGCGAGATCGTAAAACGATTTTCTACGGGTGCAATGAGTTACGGATCAATTTCGGCCGAAGCACATGAAAACTTGGCGATTGCAATGAACCGCATTGGCGCCAAGAGCAATACAGGTGAAGGCGGAGAAGACTCAGAGCGCTATGTTGCAATGGCTAACGGCGACTCGAAGCGATCGGCGATCAAACAAGTTGCATCAGCCCGATTTGGTGTGACGAGCGAATATTTAGTTAACGCAGATGACCTGCAGATCAAGATGGCGCAAGGTGCGAAGCCTGGCGAGGGCGGTCAGTTGCCGGCGCACAAGGTGTATCCATGGATTGCAAAGACGCGACACTCGACGGCCGGTGTTGGTTTGATTTCGCCACCACCGCATCACGACATTTATTCGATTGAAGATCTCAAACAGTTGATTCATGATCTTAAAAATTCGAACCCGGTGGCGCGGGTTCACGTCAAACTCGTTGCCGAAGTCGGTGTCGGCACGGTCGCCGCTGGTGTTGCGAAAGCGAAAGCAGATGTTGTATTGATTTCTGGTCATGACGGCGGCACCGGTGCTTCGCCGTTGACTTCGCTCAAGCATGCCGGCGCACCGTGGGAGTTGGGTTTGGCTGAGACGCAGCAAACACTGATGTTGAATGGTCTTCGAGATCGAATCGTTGTTCAGGCCGATGGTCAAATGAAGACAGGTCGCGATGTAATGATCGCAGCTCTTCTTGGTGCCGAAGAGTTTGGCTTTGCGACCGCGCCACTTGTTGTGAGTGGTTGCATCATGATGCGTGTTTGTCATTTAGATACGTGTCCCGTGGGTATCGCGACTCAGAACCCCGAGTTGCGCAAAAAATTTGCTGGCAAGCCTGAATTCGTCGTGAATTTCTTCGAGTTTGTTGCTGCCGAGGTTCGTGAATATCTGGCGCAACTTGGCTTTCGGACACTTCAAGAAGCAGTTGGGCGGGTTGACATGCTTGATGCGCGAGTTGCAGTAGATCATTGGAAGGCCCGTGGGCTTGACATTTCGCCGATTTTGATGACGCCACAAAATCCGTACAACCAGACGCCTTACAAATCAACAGAACAAGATCATGCGCTGGTTGACGCACTTGACAACGAGCTGATCAACGATTGCGCGAAGTCGCTTAACGATGTCTTGCCAACTAGCAACGAATACAAGATCAATAATACGAACCGCACCGTCGGCACGATGCTCGGTTATGAAGTCACAAAACGATTTGGCGCAAATGGTTTGCCTGATGCGACGATCAAACTGCGTTTTGTCGGTTCGGCAGGTCAGAGTTTTGGTGCCTTCGTGCCGCATGGTATCGAAATGACGCTTGAAGGCGATTCAAATGATTATTTGGGCAAAGGATTATCTGGTGGTCGAATAATTCTGCACCCTGATCGGCGAGCAAAGTTTGTCGCACACGAAAATGTGATCGCCGGAAACGTCATCGGTTACGGCGCTACAAGTGGCGAAATATTTATTTCGGGCATAGTCGGAGAGCGGTTCTGTGTTCGCAATTCTGGTGTGACTGCCGTTGTCGAAGGCGTCGGTGACCATGGTTGTGAATATATGACAGGCGGCAGAGTCGTCGTGCTCGGTATGACTGGCAGAAACTTTGCAGCCGGAATGTCTGGCGGCATTTCGTTTGTCTATGACGAAGACAGCAAGTTTGGCACGCGAGTTAATACTGAATTAGTAGACATTGTCGCTCTTGAAAAAGAAGACGTGATTTGGTTGAAGACCGTGATTAGTCGTCATGCCGCGCTGACTAACTCTGCGCGGGCTCAAGAAATTTTGACTGATTGGAAATCGTCATTTGCCAAGATTCGTAAAGTTTTGCCGAGAGACTACGCGCGTGTTATCGCCGAACAGAGCAAGAAGACAAAAGTAGGTTCGCATGGGTGAACCAACCGGCTTTTTGAAGTGGGACCGTCAGACGCCAAAGCGTCGACGAATACCCGTGCGAGTGCAAGATTGGAAAGAGGTTTACGAACCGTTTCCTGTTGACGAGTTGACGCGGCAGGCCGGTCGCTGCATGGACTGCGGAATTCCGTTTTGCAACAACGGATGTCCACTCGGAAACTTGATACCAGACTGGAATGATCTCGTATATCGGGGCAACTGGCGCGATGCGATCGAGCGCTTACATGCAACAAATAATTTTCCAGAATTCACTGGGCGACTGTGCCCAGCGCCGTGTGAGTCGGCATGCGTGCTCGGCATCAACTCTGATGCCGTGACGATTAAGCAAGTTGAAGTAGAGATTATTGATCGCGCCTGGCGAGAAGGTTGGGTTACCCCGCAGATGCCGTCGCAGAAAACTGGCAAACGCGTGGTTGTGATTGGCTCAGGCCCTGCGGGTTTGGCTGCAGCGCAACAGCTGACTCGGGTGGGTCATGATGTTTTGGTTCTTGAACGCGCCGATCGCATCGGCGGTTTGCTTCGCTATGGAATTCCTGAGTTCAAAATGGAAAAGACAAATATTGAGCGGCGTATCAAACAAATGTCTGCCGAAGGAACCATTTTTCGAACGAATGCAACTGTTGGTGAAAATGTTGACATTGACGTTTTGTTGGCGTCGCATGATGCGGTTGTGCTTGCATGTGGCGCGACAAAAGGGCGCGACCTAAATGTGCTGGGTCGTGAACTCAACGGCATTCATCAAGCAATGGATTATCTGCCGCCTGCGAACAAGGTTCAACAAGGCGATTTTGCCGAAACAAATATCTCAGCCAAGGGAAAACACGTTGTAATCATCGGCGGTGGCGATACAGGTGCCGACTGTTTGGGTACCGCAATTCGGCAGGGGGCTGCATCAATAACGCAGCTCGAGATTTTGCCACAGCCGCCGGTTGAGCGTGCAGAGAGCAACCCGTGGCCCCAGTGGAGTTTCATTTTTCGAACATCTTCGGCTCACGAAGAAGGTGGCGAGCGAATGTTTGCAGTTTCAACTGAAAAGTTCGTTGGTGATGAACAAGGCAAAGTTTGTGGGCTGGTTATTTGCGACGTTGAATTGAAGAACGGCAGTTTTGTGCCGGTCGATGGCACACAACGCGAACTGAAAGCCGACTTGGTGTTATTGGCACTTGGATTTATAGGCCCAGAAAAGTCGACGTGGATAGAGAGCTTCGGTCTTGAGTTTGATGAACGTGGCAACGTCGCGCGAAACGACGACTATATGTCGAGTGTCAGCGGTGTATTTGTTGCAGGTGACATGGGTCGCGGTCAGAGTTTGATCGTTTGGGCAATTGCTGAAGGTCGGGCAGCCGCAGCAGGCGTCGATAAATATTTGATGGGGCACACAGATTTGCCCTCGCCAATTGTCGCTTCGGCAAAGCCATTGAACTGAGTTGATTTCTCAAGATTGCGTGATCAGCTACAGCAGTAAAAATCGTTTACGATAGAACGTGATGCTGAGTCGTAAATTTCAATTCGCGTGTATTGCGATAATTGTCTCGTCGTTTGTGATGAGTGCGTGTGGCGTTGACGTATCAGGCACTGCAACAACTGTTGTGCCGATTGGACCGACCGACTTTGCGACGATTCCGCCGGTGCAAACGACTCTGCCGAATACGACAACTACTTTGCCGCCAGGTGCGATCGGTGTCGAACAGGAATACATCGTTCAAGCGGGCGATTCGCCGATCAAAGTTGCAACTTTGTTTGGCATCACAGTCACCGAACTTCTGGCATGGAACGGGCTGGTCGCGGCGTCACAGTTTCCGTATCCGGGTCGCAAATTGCGAATTCCGCCGTCGGCTCAAGTCGTGTCGACCAACGTTCAGCAAACTACAACCGCGAGCCCTGTCGGTCAACCTGGTTGTGGCAATCGACCTGCCGGCACTTATGAAGTTGCACAGGGCGACTCGCTTTATGTGATCATGAAGAAATTCTGCGTTTCGATGCCGGCACTGTTGGCAGCCAACCAGTGGTCAAGCGTTGACGTGTTCTTGTTTGCCGGAATGAAGATAAACATTCCGCCAGCAGGTTCGTGACCGGCAATTAGCGATACGCCACTGTCGCATCGCTAGCAAATAGATGCCGCGAATTTAGCGCGAAGTTTTGTTGCGTCGCTTGGCGTGTCGGGCGAGTGCGAGCGCAATTAGTTCGTCGATTAACTCGGGGTAACTGACACCTGAGGCTTGCCAAAGCTTTGGATACATAGAGATCGGCGTAAAGCCAGGAATCGTGTTGATCTCATTGCACAAAAAGCCACGCTTGCCCTCTTCGTAAAAGAAGTCAACGCGAGCCATGCCGTCACTTCGTAGAGTGCGATAAATTTTGATCGCAAGTTGTTGCACTTCAGAAATCTCTGATGCTGATAGTGGCGCTGGCACGAGCAACTGAGCGCCGTCACCGACATATTTGTCGTCATAGTCGTAGAACTCATGGCTTGGAACGATTTCTCCTGGCACTGAAGCGCGCGGAGACTCATTGCCGAGAACTGCAACTTCAATTTCGCGACCCGTTATGGCTTCTTCGATGAGAACCCATTCGTCATATTCGAATGCCTTGGCTAATGCTTTGTCGGCTTCTTGTCGAGTTTTAACTTTGCTCACGCCGATTGATGACCCCATGTTGGCTGGTTTGACGAACATTGGTAAACCAAGTTCTTTGATGGCACGATCAATTGCCGATTTTGCGTCGTCGGTGTCTCTGACAGTCAAGAACTTTTGTTGTGCGATGCCATTCGCCGACATGATTTGTTTGGCGACTGATTTATCCATTGCGACTGCGCTGGCCAAAACGCCTGAACCAACGTATGCAACATGTGCCAGTTCGAGCAGACCTTGCACAGTGCCGTCTTCGCCCATCGGACCGTGCAACAACGGAATAACGACAAGTGGTTCTGTCTCTGAGGTCTTTTCAAAAATCAAGTTTGAACTTGTGGCAGACCCCGTCGCACTTAACGCTTTGGCATCTTTTGATTGTGGCAACTCTGATTGAACCCAGCGACCTTCACGAGTGATGCCAACGGTCGACACATCGTATTTTTGCGAATCGAGTGCGCGCAAAACATGGGCTGCAGTCACACAACTGACGTCGTGTTCGGCAGATTCGCCACCAAATAAAACGACAACGCGTATTTTTGACTTGCGATTTTCGCTAATCATTCGTCTTTACGGTACTCGCATCACAGTGCTAAACAGTCGCATCGCAAGATCGCAGTTAGGATAAAAGCCGTATGCGCTTCATGGCAGCAGATGTTGCACGCGCGGTTGCCGGAGAACTAGTCGGCTCAAACGCCCACTTGTCAGGAGTTTCATTTGATTCGCGAACAGTTTTACCTGGTCAACTTTTTGTACCGATCATTGATCAACGCGATGGACACGAATTTATTGCCGATGCGCTAAAGCGTGGTGCTGGTGCTTACTTAACTTCACGCGAACCCCAAGGTCGCACAGCGATTCGGGTTAGCGAAACAGTTGCTGCGTTGTTGGCACTTGGGGCGTGGGGTAGAGCAAAACTCGATCAGAATTTAGGTCAGCGAGTTATCGGGGTAACTGGGTCTGTCGGTAAAACTTCGACTAAAGATCTGGTTGCTAGTGCATTAAATGTTGCCTTTAAAACTCACGCCAACGAGCGTTCGTTCAACAACGATTTTGGTTTGCCGACGACAATCTTGAATGCACCAGACGAAACGCAAGCACTTGTGCTTGAAATGGGAATGCGTGGATTTGGCGAGATCGCCAAGTTGTGTGGGGTGGCTCATCCGCAAATCGGAATAGTGACGGCAGTTGCAAATGCACATACCGAAAGAGTCGGGTCGATTGACGGTGTCGCTCAAGCGAAACGCGAGTTGATTGAAGCGTTGCCAAAAACAGGCATCGCAATTTTGAATCGCGATGATGAGCGCGTTTGGGCGATGCGCAGTGCGACTGAGGCAGCTGTGTGTAGTTTCGGAACCTCAGTGGATGCAGACGTTCGAATGGTGAATTGCGCGATTGATGCCCAAGGTCGTGCGATAGCGAGTGTCGCTTCGCCGTGGGGCGAGGTCGAATTGAAAATGCAAGTTGCTGGTCGGCACATGGCGCAAAATGCTTTGGCGGCTTTGTGTGTCGCTGGGTCACTTGGCATTGATTTAAGTCTGGCGGCGGCCGCAGTTTCTTCGGCGAAAATTTCTGAGTTCAGAATGCAAATGAGAAAGTTGCAGTCGGGTGCGACAGTGATTGATGATTCGTATAACGCGAACCCTGCGTCAATGCGCGCAGCATTAGAAACGCTCGCAAGCATGGGCGCAAAGAGGCGAGTTGCATTTTGTGGATTAATGGCTGAGTTGTCAGAGCCTGCAAGCGAACATCGCGCGATTCGAGAATATGCAGACGAATTAGGTGTCGAACTAGTTGCTGTCGGTACTGACCTCTACGGTGTTGAATCGGTGAGTTTTGACCAAGCGAAAGAACAGTTAGCCAAACTAGATCGAGAAGAAGTGGCGCTAGTAAAGGGGTCGAAAGTTACAGGACTCGTGCGTCTTTGCGAAGGTTTATAAAACTGTTTCTACTTCATTTCGGTTGCGTTCAATGCGTTCAATGTCGCACCACCACCACAACACTGCAGCCCACAACGAACCCATAATCAAAAGCCATTGCGAACCGTAACGGTCGATGAGCGGGCCGAAAACTAAGTTGCCGATCGGTACTGTGCCGCCGAAAGCCATGAACCAAAGAGCCATCACTCGTGCTCGTATTTCAGGAGACAGACCAGAAACAAGAACTGTCTGCATCGAAGTTGTTGTAAAAAAGTAAGCGGCACCAAGGAAGAAAACTGAAAAGAACGCAAGACTGACATTTGGGGCAAGGGCGAATGCCATCATGCTGACGCTGAAACTTGCGAAGCCAATACGAATAAGTCTGCGATTATCGACGTCAACAAAAACTGTTGAGACACTAAGACCGCCGAGGCAAGCACCGAACCCCCAAGTTGCGTAAAGCCAGTTATATGTCGAACTCTGTGACTCGATACCGAAGTTGAGTTGGGCCACTGCAGGAAACAAACCGACATATGGCAAAGAGAGAAGTGAAAAAGAGGCGAGAGTTAAAACGAGTCGCGAGACGACGATGCGTTCACGGGCGATTTTGAATGCAAATGTAAATCTGCGCCAACCGGCAGTTGTGTCACGAGTAAATTCAGGAATCTTCACACTGATTAGCGCAAAAATAACGAACAAATAAGTGACGGCGTTGATTGAAAAGAATTGTGCTGTTGTGACATTCCATTGCGCAAGCACGGCGACGATTATCGGGCCGATCACTCGGGCGCCATTGATCACGGTTGAGTTCAGCGAGATGGCGCCAGGAAGGTCTTTTGGCGGTACGAGAGTTGTGAGCATTGAAGACCAGCCAGGTATCTGTAGTGCGTTGCCGATGCCGACACCGAGTTGGGCGGCAAAGATGAGCCAGATGGCGACGTCGTTGGCTGCAAAGAATGCAAGCAAAAGCGAGCACAACAGTTGCAGAATTTGCATCGAAACGAGAAACTTTTTTCGATTCACTCGATCGGCAATTACACCCCCAGGAATCGACAACAACAGAATCGGCCCTAGTTGGGCAAAGATCACGACCGCGACAAACGAGGCGCGGCCTGTGCGCCCATATATATAGACAGGCAAGACGACGTTTTGAATCCAGGTGCCGATGTTTGAAGCAAATGAGCCAAACCAAATTCGCCGAAAATCGCGCGATTGAAATGCAGCGCGAGCACTGCCTGACTTGAACTGGCGATTTCGTCGACTAACTGGAGTTGAAGAGTCAGTCGTGTCAGTCATGCGCGAATCGCTTTAACGCTAGTGCAATAATTGAGATGTGGACACAACAAACACCGATAGCAAAATAATTTTTGAACGAGTGCAAGTGGCGCAAAAAGTTGAAGCCGACTCGTGTCGTACGCGTCACGCAGTTTTTTCAGAGTGCCCACATTGTGGTTCGGCTCTGCATGCTGAGCATGCACACTTTAAGTGTTCGGGTTGCGGTTGGCGCGATAGTTGCTGCGACTAGTTCTACAGAACTTTTAAGCAGTCAACAGCAGTTTTGTTAAGCGCAGTTGCGGCTGCAAGATTTGTGATTTCGCCGTTGACTGTGTTGACGCCAAGTTTTAGTCGTTCGTCGCGTTGCGCTGCATTTTTTGTGCCAAGTTTGGCGACATCAATTAGATAAGGCAAAGTTGCGTTCGTCAGTGCGTAGGTGCTTGTGTGAGGCACTGCGCCAGGCATGTTGCCGACGGCATAGTGCAGCACGCCATGTTTTTCGTAAACGGGTTCTTTGTGAGTTGTTTCGTGGATTGTTTCGATGCAGCCACCCTGGTCGACGGCGACGTCAACAATTACTGAGCCACGTTTCATAGTTTTGACCATGTCTTCAGTAACGACAATTGGTGCGCGCGCACCGGCGACAAGAACAGCACCGATGACTAGATCGGCTTGGGCGATGTAGCGCTCAATTGCACCACGATTCGAGGCGATAGTTGTAATTCGTGAGCGAATGATTTGGTCAATGAAACGTAAGCGGTCCAGATTTTTGTCGAGCAAGGCCACTTCGGCTTCCATTCCGCCGGCGATCCACGCCGAGTTCCAACCAACGTTGCCTGCACCAATAACCAAAACTTTTGCCGGATGAACACCGGGTGCACCACCCATTAACACGCCTCGACCACCATTTGGGCTCTGCAAATAAAACGCACCGACTTGGGTGGCGATTCGTCCGGCGATTTCGCTCATTGGCGCGAGCAAAGGAAGCGAGCCATCTAATTCTTGAACAGTTTCATATGCGATCGACGTCGTCTTATTTTTGAGTAGCGCCTCGGCGACTTTCGGGTAGGCCGCGAGATGTAGATATGTGAAGAGAGTTAAATCGGGTCGAAGGTAGTCGAATTCTTTTGCGGTTGGTTCTTTGACTTTGACGACCATCTGCTGCGACCACGCGTCGGCTGCCGTCGGCACGATCGTTGCGCCAGCCGCCTCGTATTGGCGGTCTTCGATTGAGGCACCGAGGCCCGCCGCAGTCTCGACAAACACCTCGACCCCTAGCCGCTCAAGTTCGCGGACGCCATCGGGAGTCAGGGCAACTCGTCCCTCAGAAGTTTTGGTCTCTTTAGGTACACCCAGTGTTTTGATTGCTGGGGTCGTCATGTGCTCAAATCTAGTAGAAATATGCAATGCTTGATTTCAAGTTGATCATGCGTGTGGGGGTTTAGAGCAGTGAACGAAGCAAGTGGGCTTGATTAGTGGCAAGTGAACGCGGTTCAGTAGAACTCGTCAACGTCACGAAGCGTTACGGCGATGTCGTAGCAGTCGATTCTTTGAATCTTGAAATTAAGTCAGGCGAATTTTTATCTTTGCTTGGCCCAAGCGGTTGTGGCAAGACAACTACGTTGCGAATGTTGGCAGGCTTCGAGCAACCAGACGAAGGTTTTGTGCGCATCAGCGGTGAATATGTACAAGGTGTGCCACCGTACAAGCGCGATGTGAATACGGTGTTTCAGCACTATGCATTGTTTCCACACATGAGCGTTGCAGAAAATGTTGCATACGGTTTGCGTCAAAAAGGTGTTTCGAAAAGTGAGATCGGCAGCAAAGTAATTGAGGCACTCGACATGGTGCAGATGTCGAAGATGGCCAATCGCAAGCCGCGTCAGTTGTCGGGTGGGCAACAGCAGCGTGTTGCAGTTGCGCGTGCGCTTGTTAATCGCCCGAGCATTTTGTTGCTTGATGAGCCACTGGGCGCACTCGATCGAAAGTTGCGCGAAGAGATGCAGATCGAGTTGAAACTATTGCAGAGTCGATTGGGTATCACGTTTGTTTTTGTTACGCACGATCAAGAAGAAGCGATGTCGATGTCAGACCGCATTGCGATCATGCTCAACGGCCATGTCGAACAACTCGGCGACCCTGAAACTGTTTATGAACGACCTGCGTCGGCATTTGTCGCAGGGTTCGTTGGTCGAAATAATTTTTGGCGAGGTGTCGCAACTTCTAATGGCGCAAAAGGCAACGATGGCACAGTTTTTGTCGCGACGCGACCAGAAGAAACTGTGCCGGCTGGCCAAGATGCTCTTGCTGCGGTGCGACCCGAGACGATCAACCTCTCGGCGACAAAGCCGAGTTCTGACGCCAATTATGTGAGTGCCAAAGTTGCGGGCGTATCTCACTTCGGTGATGTGCTTCAATACGTCGTCACTGCTGGGTCTCGTGACTTGTTGGTTCAGGTGAGTCGCACAGACCCGTCTCGATTTGCGGTCGGTGATTCGGTCTGGTGCACGTGGTCGGCTGACGATGTCTATCTGTTCTCGGCCCGGCAGGCTGATTTGGTGCTGGCAGGTACGCCTCATGCTTAAAGACATGACTATTATTCAAATAACACAACAATAAAAAGGGGAAAGCAATGAGTAACGAGAAAAAGCAATTGAAGATGTTGGCACCCGAAGGTTTTCGTGAAAAACTTTCGCGCCGTGCGTTTTTGCAAGGCGGCACTGCGTTGGCTGGCTTTGCCCTAGTTGCTGCGGCTTGCGGTTCTTCAGATGGTGATGCGGCCGAAGGCGGCGAAGCAAGTGGCGAAACTTTGGCTTCGGGCGACTGGAGTCGTGTAATTAATCAATCAAGTGGAACCTTGGCGATGTACACATGGGGTGACTACAACGACCCTGAGTTGGTGGGCGCACTTGCCGCATCGACTCTTAACGTGACGATGAAAGTTGACTATTACGCAAGTAACGAAGACTTGATCACGAAGCTTGCAACTAGCGGCGGTGCCAGCGGTTTTGACATTGTTGTGCCAACTGGTCCATATATTCCGCAGATGATCGAAAAAGGTTTGATTCAGAAACTTGATAAATCGCTGATTCCAAACATGGTCAACGTTGATCCAAATTATTTGGCTCAAGCATGGGACCCGACGAACGAGTATTCAGTTTGCAAAAACTGGGGCACCGTTGGTTACTTGTATGACACGACAAAAATTTCCAAAGAAATGACTAACTGGCAAGACTTCTTTGATGTATGCATGGGCGAAGCGAGCGGCAACTGTGCAGTCATCGACGCTGCACCGAACTACTGTGGCGCTTGGTTCTGGGCCAACGGCATTGACTGGAACACCGAGAAGACTGAAGATCTTGATGCTTGCGAAAAATTCTTGGTTGAAGAATTCGCACAGCACATCAAGGCATTCGATAGCTACCCATCAACGAAACTCGCTGAAGGTGCTTATGCAATCGCAATGGCATGGAACGGCGATGCTCGTCAGGCCTATGCGCGAATCGAAGAAGCAGGCGGCAACCCAGACGATTGGAAGTGGGTTTTGGGTGCACCAGAAACCGAACTGTGGATGGACAACTATTGCATCGCAGCAGGAGCACCGAATGCTGAAGCTGCAAATGCTTGGATCAACTGGGACTTGATTCCAGAAATTTCGATCAAAGACTTGTCGTACCACGGCTATCACACCGGCATGAAGAGCATGTCGACATTGATTTCAGAGGTCGCACCCGATCTCACTCGTGGCGACATGATTTTCTTTGGTGATGAGCAGGTTTCGACAATGCGAACTCAAATAATCACACCAGCGCTTGATCGTTTGATCGACATCCTCAACAAGTCAAAGGCAAAGGCCGGAGGCTGATTTTTAGTGACCGTATCGGTCGCCGCAAAACTTAGAAGCAAGACAAGAGCGCCAAAGTATCTGCTCGCCATTCCGGCGATCATTTGGTATCTGGTCTTTTTTGCGGCGCCGATCGCGTTCATTGTTCTTTATTCGTTTGGCACCAAAGATACGACAAAGTTATTGCCGGTAGACCTAAGCAGCCTTTCGTCAAATAGTTATTCGTCAGTCTTTGACGAGACATTCTTCAAAGTTTTCAGGGCAACACTGCGAATCAGCATTGTTGCAACGATCATGTGCGTCATTATTGGTTTGCCCGTTGCCTATTTTGTGGCCTTCAAAGTTACAGAAAAATGGAAGGCGATAATTCTGGCCGCAGTTGTCGTGCCAAGTTTTACGAGTTTCTTGATTCGCACGGTCGCGTGGCGAATTCCGCTTGCGCCGAACGGCACGCTTTCAAAATGGCTTGTTGAGATGGGATACATCGGCAGTAATGGCATTCAGATTCTTGAGACTGCCACTGCGGTACAGATTGCGATCGTTTACAACTATCTCGGTTTTATGATTTTGCCGCTATTTGTGGCGCTTGATCGCATCGATGTGCGAATGCGCGAAGCAAGCAAAGACCTTGGCGCAGGACGCATCGCAACGTTCTTTGGCGTCACCTTGCCGCTCGCTGGACCGGGCATCATCGCTGGTGTGTTGCTGACGTTTATTCCGATGTGTGGTGACTATGTGACGGCGACAGTTCTTGGTGGCGCAAAGGGCAACATGATTGGCTCGATGATCGCATCGCAATTTAGTGGCGCACAAAACTGGCCGCTTGGTTCGGCGATGGCGATCTTGATGATCGGAGCCGTGTTGATGACTTTGATTGTCGGAGCAGCAATTTTTTGGATTTTGCCACGACTCGCACGATTGGCGTCACCACTTATGCAGCAAGTGCGTCGCAAGATTCACGAGCGCGCAACAAGTCAGGTGCGCAGCGAAAAGATACAGATTCGCATTAAGCGCGAAGTTTTGAGCAAGCTGCTGGCCGTTTGGACTGTGCTCGTTTTGATATTTCTGTTTGTGCCGATCTTGCTAGTTATTTTGCACTCATTTAATGCGGGTAGCTCGTTCACGATTTGGTCGGGGAGTACAAGTCTCAAGTGGTGGGGCGAGTTGTTCGATGGCGCCGAGTCGTTTGCTGTTTTGATTCGGTTTGCTGTCTTGATCGCAATCGGACTTTTGGCGAAAAGATATTTCAAGAATAAAACTTACGTAGCAAGTTCGGTGAAGACCTGGATTGCAACTGGCGCATTCGTTTTAGCTTTGATCATCAACGGTGTGATAACTAATTGGTATCGAACGATTTTTGATTTTGCGGGCATTGGCGATGCAATTCGAAACTCTTTCATCGCGGCATTCGGTGCGACGATTATCGCCGTGATAATCGGTGGCATGTCGGGTGTTGCATTGGCGCGTCGTCCTGGCGGCTGGACAAA
>CANLHV010000011.1 GCA_947490975.1 Acidimicrobiaceae bacterium | reverse complement strand
GTTTGACGTTTGCCAAAACCGATGCTCGCGCAGAGTCGATTTCTCTGAGACCCTCGCTGACGCGTTGAGCATTCCAGACGATCGTCACTCACTAAATCTTATCTGCGCTGAGAATTAATCAAGTTCTACGGCGTATAGATGCAAGAATAGAACTATGCAATCTGCGCTTGATGATCTCGTGGCTCTCCTAGATCTTGAAATTATCGAAGTAAACATTTTTCGTGGTGTCTCACCACAAGAAAACCGTCAACGAGTTTTTGGCGGACAAGTCGCTGGTCAAGCTCTCGTTGCAGCCGCACGCACAGTCGACGATAAATCACGACATGTGCATTCACTTCATGCCTACTTTCTGCGACCGGGCGACCCAACAATTCCGATTCTCTATGAAGTTGACCGCATCCGCGATGGCAAGAGTTTTACGACTCGCCGTGTGATTGCCATTCAACACGGAAAGGCAATCTTTAATCTGCAAGCCAGTTTCCAGATTTCCGAACCAGGACTCGACCATTTCATTGAAATGCCCAAAAACCTGCCTCGCCCAGAGACGCTGCCAGACTTCAAAACCCGCATGGAGCCATTCAAAGAACAAATCGGTGAATGGTTCACGCATCCGCGACCAATTGATCTGCGTTATATCGACGCCGACCCGCTAACACGCAAAAACCTCAAGAGCCCAGGGCAAAAACTTTGGATGCGCGCCGACGGAAAACTTCCCGACGACCCGGTGCTCCATGCTTGCATCGTTACTTATGCCAGCGATATGTCGTTACTCGACACAACATTGCTTCCACACGGTCGATCATGGACAGAACAAAACATTCAAATGGCGAGTCTCGACCATGTGATGTGGTTTCATCGACCGTTTAGAGCAGATGACTGGCTGCTTTATGACCAAACTGCAATCTCAACTTCAAACGCTCGCGGTATCGCCAGTGGCTATATTTTTTCACCAAACGGTGAACTAGTTGTCACTGTCGTGCAAGAAGGACTAACGCGCCTCGTTGAAAAATAGTTTTTAGCGACGAGAGTCCATAAACAAACCGCGCAGCGCTGCGTAATTTTCAATGCAATGACCGGCGCCAAGCACAACTGCTTCAAGGGGCTCGTTCGACATATTTACGGGCACACGTGTTTCGTTCGAAATTCGCTCAGCCATACCACGCAACAACGAACCACCGCCGACCAAATACATTCCGCGTTTCAAGAAGTCTTGCGACAATTCTGGTGGTGCAACACCAAGGCAGCGCACGACCGAATCGACCATTTGAGTTACCACTGGGTCAATCGCTTCACGAATTTCTTTGGATGTCAAAATAACTGTCTTAGGCAAACCAGTTACTAAATCTCGGCCACGAACCTCGGCCTCTGAGTCACCGGGCATCGGCATTGCACTGCCAATTGACTTTTTTATTTCTTCTGCGGTGCGTTCGCCAATGGCAATGCCATGCTTACGACGAACGAACGACTGAATCTCGGTGTCAATATCGAAACTGCCAACGCGCACTGCCTCGAGCGCAACGATGCCACCAAGACTTATTACTGCAGTTTCGGTTGTGCCTCCGCCAATGTCAATCACCATGTTGCCAACAGGTTCGTCAATCGGCAAATTCGCACCAATCGCAGCCGCAACTGGTTGTTCTAACAACTGTGCATCGGCCGCACCCGCCCGACGAGTTGCATCGGTGACCGCGCGACGCTCTACTTCGGTGATCGCTGAAGGCACGCAAATCAAAACCTTTGGTCGAGAAAACTTAGAGACACCAGCGCGCTGCAACAACAGCCGAATCATTTTCTCGGTGACTTCGAAGTCGGTTATCGCTCCGCCACGAAGTGGTCGAACCGCGACAATATAACCAGGCGTACGACCGATCATCTGCCACGCCTCTTCGCCGGTTGCCAAGACTTCGCCACTTCGTCGATTTACAGCAATAACCGATGGCTCGTTGATAACGATGCCCCGACCCTGCATATATACGAGAGTGTTTGCGGTGCCGAGGTCGATTGCAAGGTCGCGTGCCACTGACTAGCCCCTCGTTTGTCGCTGCTTGGCTTCTCGCAACTGACTTCGCAGGTGCTCGCGCGATTCGTCCGACAATGCATCAAGGTGCCGATGAAACGCGGCCATACCTTCGTTAGAAGTACTTGAGCGGTCTTGAGTTAGCACTAGCAATGCCAAGCTCACACCCGAGACGATCGAAACAGCCGCAAAAAATACGGCAAGTGTTGACGCGGCAAAAATTATCACAGCGTTGAGCTCTTCACTTTGCGTGCGTCAGAAATTTCGTGGCTATTTGTGCCCCAATCACTTCCGTCTTTCCAGTTTTCTTGTTTCCAAATCGGCACGCTAATTTTCAATGCATCGATCGCATATCTTGCCGCAGCAAAAGCTTCAGGGCGATGTGGTGAAGAAACGACCACCAAGACAGACGACTCGGTAAGTTCTAGTTTGCCCACACGATGAATCAGAGCGATTCGCCCGAGATCACTCCATCGTGAGCGCATCTCATCGGCAATGATTTCAAGCTTCGGTACTACCTGATCTTCGTAAGCCTCATAAGTCAAAGACTTTACGTCAGTGCGTCCGTCAGCGTTGTCACGCACAATTCCTGAAAAAACTACGACCGCACCGCATGATTCGATAGCCGCCCAGTTGTAAACAGAGCCAACATCAAGAACTTCACTAGTCAACTCAAGTCGAGTGTCGACTTCAACTTTGTTGTGCGATGATGACATCAAAATAAGTGTACCTCTGACTGCGAACTGAGCCATTCGCCACTCTTCAAGAACTGATGAATTCATTTTTGGTCTGCCTATCATCTGTCTATGCCTCAAGATCCCAATGAGTTCTCAGCTTCAGGGTTTCCATTTTTTGAGCAAATTGCCAAAGCAATGTCGAGCGCCGGCCCAGTGCAATGGGACATGGCGCGACAGTTTGCAATGATGGCCGCGACAAACTCAAGCACCGAGCCAAATGTTGAGCCCACTTCTCGAATTGCGGTACACCAACTCGCTGCTGTCGCAGATTTGCATGTTCGAGATGTCACCGGGTTATCAACAAGTGATACAACTCAGCCTCCTGTTATTGACGTTGTAACACGCTCAACTTGGGTACACCACACAGTCGAAGCATTTAAGTTTTACTTTTCAGACTTTTCTGGCAATTCAAACTCGACAATCGGCGGCGAGAATCTCGACCTTGAATCAAACGGCATGGATGCGATGATGTCAAACCTCACAAAAATGATGGCACCAGCAATGCTCGGTATGTCGGTCGGTTCAATGATCGGACAACTCTCACTGCGAACATTTGGTCAATACGACTTGCCACTTCCGCGTGAGCCTAAGTCGCAACTTTTGTTTGTGGTTCGCAACAGCGAAGAATTTGCCAAAGACTGGAGTATCAAAGTTGAAGACATGCAAATGTGGCTTCTGATTCAAGAGTTGACATTTCACGCGCTATTTCGCATCGACTTTGTGCGTGATGCCGTCACCAACTTGGTTAAGCAACACGTTGCAGGCTTTAATCCGAATCCAAACGCACTGGGTCAACGCCTTACAAATATTGACGTCACCAACACTGACCCAGCGGCAATGATGCAGAAACTCTTAGGAGACCCAACACTGCTGCTCGGCGACGAAAGGTCAGCCAAACAACAAGCATTAGCCCCCAAACTTGATGCAATCATTTGCGCAATAATTTGCTACGTCGACCATGTTGTAGACACTGTTGCCAACCGAATTCTTGGCAACGGCGCCCAGATTTCAGAGGCTTTTCGTCGAAGAAGAGTCGAATCGAGTTCGCAAGACCAATATGTCGAGCAACTTTTTGGCATTTACTTGACCGATGATCAAGTCGATCGTGGCGAAAAATTCATCGCCGGTGTCATCGAACGGCAGGGCGAAACTGGGCTGGCACGCCTATGGGCTCGCGAAGGAAATCTGCCCACACCCAATGAAATAGCCGCCCCAGGCTTGTGGATAGAACGAATAAATCTTTAGCGCGACCGCTTCACGAATAAGTAAACCGACCCAGTCAGACAAATAACACCAACTACGGCAAAACCGAGTGCTCCGGGCAAATTAAAAATTACAGCAACAAGACCCAAACCTACCCACGCGAGCTGATTCAAAGTTTCGAAACGAACAAATGCCCGTGCTCGATTTGCATCTGGGGCTTCGCGTTGCACAACAGATTCAAACGCAAGTCTTCCTACAGAACCCATGCCATTCGTTACTGAAATTAAAATGATTCCAGCGGTTATTCCTCCGACAACTCCGGCGTAAATACCAATTAACCCGATCACCAAAAAAGCAAACAGCATCATCGCCCGTTCAGACATTTGACGCCGCAAAAACGGCGCAATCAAGTTGCAAATCATTATTGCTAACGAAGATAGGCCAAGTGCTAGTCCAAACCATGCAGTGCCCGCTCGCTCATCACGCAGCCAGAAAGCAACATGAAAGAACAAGAATCCAATCATCCCGCGTAGAAGCATCATCGAAAAAGCAATTCTTCTAACTTGCAAACCTCGCAACTCTTCGATTTCTTTTGTTTCGGCTTCTTTTGGCGTTGTCGCAACATGACGAGGCAACTGCAAACTTGCAAATCCAGCCAAACCAAACATCACAGCTGACATCACAAGTGTTGCTCTTGCATCAACTAATTGCAGTAAACCTGCCGGTACTGCCGCAGCAAAACCCATAACACCCGAGAGCAAGCCCAACTTCGAGTTAGCAGAAACTAATTCATCATCATTTCTCACGAGTGTCGGAACTATCGCGGTTTTGCTAACGCTGTAGGTGCGCGCCAAAACAAGTGAGACAAATGCAAGCGCAAAAAGCGAATTTGAATTAAGTCGAGAGATCATCAAGACCACGGTTACGCAACGCAAAACCGCGACAATGAAAACAGTTATCCGTCTGCCACCCGGAATTCTGTCGATTACTGGTCCAATAAATGGTGCGACAATAGCGAATGGGGCCAAACTCACTGCTAAAAATAACAACACTCGACTTCGAGCGGCATCAGGGCTGATCGATAAAAACAGCGAATCTGCTAAAGCAATTGCGAAAGCTGCCTCACCACATGCAATGAGCGAGTGCACACGACCGAGACGTCTTAGCGGCGACGCCGGGGCAAGACCTGACTTTGAAAGAGCTATACACCTATTTTCTCGTATTTATAGCCAAGCCCACGGATAGTCACGACCAACTGCGGATCAGCAGGCTCTTTTTCAATCTTTGCGCGCAACCTTTTGATATGAACGTCAAGTGTTTTGGTGTCGCCGAAGTAGTCAGTGCCCCAAACCCGATCGATAAGCGTCTCTCTGGTCATCACTCGACCAGCGTTAGCCATCAACATATATAGCAACTCGAACTCTTTAAGTGGCAATTTTGTTACCTCGCCACGGATAGTCACTACGTGTTGTTCTGGGTCAATCGACACCGCCCCAATTGCAACTGTGCCAACACCCGTCAAATCGTTTTCAGATTTCGATAGTTCACCCCGTCGAAGCGCGGCGCGCAATCGAGCGACCAGTTCACGAAGGCGATATGGCTTGACAATATAGTCATCTGCACCAACTTCGAGGCCGACGACAGTATCGATCTCTGAACCTTTTGCTGAAACCATAATGATCGGAACAGAACTTTTCTTACGAATTTCGCGACATACATCTGTGCCACTTACTTTTGGAAGCATCACATCTAAAAGAACAGCGTCTGGTTTGACAGCATCGAACACCGCTAATGCTTCTGCACCATCACGGGCTACTTCGATTCGAAAGCCTTCACGCTTCAAACCAACTTGAAGTGCCTCGATAAATGATTCTTCGTCGTCGACCACCAAAATTGTCGGAAGCGAATTATTGATACTCATGCCATTGCTCGTGTTTCGTCTGAGAATGCTTCTTTGGTTTTTCTAATCACGCGCGGTAAACGAACCATGAAAGTTGAGCCAGTGCCTTCTTCGGACCGCACATCTATCGAACCGCCATGTTCTAGAACGATGTGTCGCACAATCGATAAACCCAGACCAGTGCCACCAGTCGCCCGACTTCGCGCTTTGTCGACTCGATAGAAGCGCTCAAAAATTCGCTTCTGGTCACGCTCGGCGATACCGATGCCATGATCAGTCACTGTTACGACGATTTCTTCGCCTTGAGTCACGCCTTCGACCAAGACTACGCCACCGGCCTCGCTGTACTTGATCGCATTGTCAACCAGATTTGAAAATACCGAAACTAAATGAGCTCGATCACCACGGACTAACAGTTCTGCTGATCCAGTTAACGACAAACCCAAACCTTGTCGCTTAGCGGCATGTTGGTTGGTGCCAACAACCTCAACCAACACCGAGCCGAGATCAATATCTGACCATTCTTCGGTTCCGCCAAATTCAACTCTTGACAAATCTAAAAGGTCATCAACAATGCGCGACATGCGGTGAGATTCAGTGACGATTCGCTCGGCAAGTCGCCACACAACCTCGGTTTCAGTTTCTCCGCTAAGAGAATCAGCAAGTGCCGCGACAGCGCCAATTGGTGTTTTAAGTTCGTGACTCAAATTCGCCACAAAGTCAGTCTGCACGGTGTCAATTCGTGACTTTTCGGTGATGTCTTCAATGGTCACAATCGCTTTTTGCTGATCAATAGCTTGACCGCGAATCTTAAAGAAACGAGTCGTGCCCGCCACTGCTTCAAGAATGCGCTCACTCGACTTTGTTGTGGCTATTGTCTCGAGCATTTCATCGACAGCTTGATCGACCAAAATGTCTACATATCGCACGCCAGTCATTGCTGCCGCTGCGTTATTACGCAATCTGCGACCGGTTTTTGAATCAATGATTACAACACCGATCGGTAAAAGATCAAGAGCTTCAACTAAATTCTCAAGCTGATCTTCAGAGCGAGTTGTATTTACTTTGGACTCACTTCTAATCGCAGCACTCAAGTTTTTTGATGAACGCTTCGAAATCAAATATGCGAATACTGCAGCTACTGATACTCCAGACAAGAAAAAAATCAAGTCCACAAAGGGTCTCTGAACTTAACTTTCAGTTCGTGGGAGAAAAATCTCACCGGTTCGATCGCCGACACGAGCCTTATAACGATCAATACCACCACGCTCTCGCACCCAACCCGAGACGATAAACCTAGTTTTTTCACTCACATTCACGGCATGATCGCCAATGCGCTCATAGAAACGTGCAACAACTGCTAGTTGAACTGCGACTTGCAAATCAATCTTTGACTTTGAGTGAGACTCGAAAATTTGCTGAATAAATTGGCGATGCAAACTGTCTAGGTATGAGTCCATATCGTCGATTGCCGAAGCTTTCGCAGAATCGCTCTCTTCAAATGCTTCCATTGTCGCCGCAAAAAGTTTTTGAGCTTGCTCACTCATTTTCGAAATTACACCGCGCAGCATCGGATCAATATCGTGACCATATATACGACGCGCGGCTTTGCAAATGTTGACTACAAGATCTGCCGAGCGCTCAAGTTCTCCGGCAATTTTGATGATTGCAACTATTTGCCGTAAGTCAGCAGCAACCGGAGCCTGCAATGCCAAAATTTCGAAACAAGAGACCTCAAGTTCAGCACTTCGACCGTCAAACTCATCATCGGCTTGCACTAAATAGTCGGCACCTTCAAGGTCGCCACTCAGCAAAACCGCAGTAGCCCGAGGAATTGACTCGGTTAAAGATGCCCCGAGGCGAATAACTTCGGCACGCACAGACTCGAGGTCATTATGAAAATTCTTGCGAATTTCGTCCATTTTTGGCACCTTTCCTTACTCGACTACAAACTACGACTGACCATAACGGTAGCCCGTTAAAAGTGAACTTTAGTTGTCAAACGAGTGTCGCGACGGTGAACAGATTTTTAGGTCAGCGAACCTGCGTCGCAACAACCCATTCGTGTAATCGCTGTTGCGCGTCTCCGAATTCGGTACCCGAATTGTGTTCGACCCACTTATCGTCATTACCCAGTTTGAAGTGAACAACATCGTCTGCGGTCAAGAAACTTAGAACTTTGTCTAGCCACGCACGATGTTTCGGGTGCGTTAGAGGTACCAATACCTCAACTCGACCATCAAGATTGCGGCCCATCAAGTCTGCTGAACCAATCAAGTGCAATGGAGACTCGTCTTCCAGCCCATGCTCGAACCTATATATACGTGAGTGCTCAAGATAGCGACCGAGTATTGACCGCACTCTGATGTTTTCTGACATACCCGGCACGCCCGCGCGCAAACAACAGATGCCTCGCACAATGAGGTCTATTTTCACGCCAGCGTTGCTTGCTGCATAGAGTGCTTCAATTATTGACGGGTCAGAAATCGAGTTCAGTTTGAGTGTTATCTGACCTTTGTCTTTGAATGACGCCTCACGATGAATTAGCTCAAGAATTCTTGGACGTAGTTGATGTGGCGCGACAAACAATCGCAAATAATCTGGCTCTTTGGCGTAACCAGTTAGATAGTTGAAGAGTTCTGTTGCGTCAGAGCCGATTTGTTCTTCGCAAGTGAAAAAACCGATATCTTCATAAACTCTTGCAGTTACCGAATTGTAATTTCCGGTACCGATGTGAACATAACGTCTCATCTGGTCGCTGTCTTCGCGAACCACCAATATGCACTTTGAGTGCGTCTTTAAGCCGACGATGCCATACGTGACATGCACACCGGCAAACTCAAGTTCTTTGGCCCACGCGATGTTTCGAGCCTCGTCGAAGCGCGCCTTGATCTCAAGAACAACAGCAACTTGCTTGCCTGCTTCGGCGGCACGCACTAGATGCTTGGCGATCGCCGAGTCACCTGAGGTTCGATAAAGAGTCATTTTAATTGAATGAACCTTTGGGTCACTTGCAGCTTGTGCCACGAAAGACTCAACTGAAGATGCAAACGACTCGTGAGGATGATGAACCAACAACTGTCTCTCGCGTATGACCTGAAAAATACTCTGACCACTGAATTCGGCAGCCAATAATCTGCCAGCAGTAAGCGGTGGCCAGGGTTTAAATCGCAAACTTGGTAAATCTAGAGATGCCAATTGGTTCAACGCATTCATTTCGATGAAACCAGTGTGATAGGTGATGTCTTCAGCATCTAGTTCAAGTTCTTCGCACATCAAATCAACTGTTTCTTGAGCAGTACCTCTTGGAATTTCAAGTCGCACCGCACGACCAAACCGACGACGGCGTAATTCCATTTCTACGGCTGCTAACAAGTCTTCAGCATCTTCGTCATCAAGCGAAAGGTCGGCATTTCGTGTTACCCGAAAGACAAAACACTGTTCAATCACCATGCCCTGAAATAAACGCGGCAAGTTAGCCGAGACAACTTCTTCAAGTAAGACAAATTTGTTGTCACTGCCCACTCTCATAAACCGAGAAATATTCTTTGGAATTTTCAATCTCGCAAATCTCTGCTCGCCAGATTGCGGATCACGAGCAACAACTGCCAAATTGAGAGCAAGATTTGAAATATAAGGAAACGGATGGGCAGGGTCGACAACCAACGGTGTCAGAACTGGAAATATTCTGCGATCAAAGTCGTCTGAAAGTTTTGCTTTTTCGGTCTCGTCAAGCTCTGACCATTTGACGACCAAGACATCAGATTGCTTGAGTCTCGGCAACAACTCATCTGCCCAGACCTTGTGTTGTCTAGCTACAAAATCTTGAGTCCGTTTTGTAATTTCATCCAATTGTTGTTGGGGTGTCATTCCGTCGGCCGTTGGCGTATGAACTTCACCCGCAATTTGATCTTTGAGTGCAGCAACTCTGATTTGATAAAACTCATCGAGATTCGACGAACAAATTGCTAAATAGCGACATCGCTCTAGCAACGGAACTTTTTCGTCGTCTGCCAAAGTTAGAACTCGATCATTGAAGTCGAGCCAACTCAATTCACGGTTGATGTAATTCTGCACTGATTTTTTATCGTACGAATCTGTTTGCTCTCGTACGTTTGCCAAAAAGCGATTTCGCCAAAATGTCACTTGAACTTCACTTCAGCGACATCTTTGGTCGCACAAAAATGCAGATTGAAAATCGCGCCTATTCGGCCGGTGTTGGCGCAAGTGTCGCCGCTGGTGCCGCGGCAGGGGCCTCGGCAGCATTTGTATATCCGAGCTCCCATTCGATGCTGATGCGCTCGCGCTCAGCATCTTTGTTGACTCGCTCTTGATTGCGACGAAACTGTGGGTCGTTGCGTGGCAAGAGAATAAGTCGAGCGAGTGTACGTGCACGAAACTCTTCAAGCATGTTCTGGTCGCCATAGTCGCCGTAGACCTCCCAATGAGGTGATGCTGGGCCGAGATAAACGATACGCGCATGACCACGCGGTGGCTCATTCAAAGTTGTTGCATCTGCGTAGTTGGTCATGACATCTCCTTCGATTAGTCGTTAAATCCTACCGTCGAACCGTCGCGTTCTAAGATGTGCATTTGTGGGCTCAGAATCAGAAACTGTCATTGCCGCACTTGATATCGGAACAAACAGTTTTCACTTAGTTATAGCCAGGCCAGTTGAGACAGGCTTTGAAGTCATTACTAACGAAAAAGAAGTAATTCGACTTGGCCATGGTGCCGGTGACATGAAGCAACTTGAGCCTGAAGCGATCGAGCGAGGAATCGCTTCGTTAAAACGAATGCGAGCAGTTGCCGATGTACACGGTGCAAAACTGCGCGCAGTTGCAACAAGCGCAGTTCGCGAGGCCAAAAATCGCAACGAATTTATCAAGCGTGCGCGTAAAGAAGCCGATATTGAAGTCGAAGTGATTTCAGGAGTCGAAGAAGCAAGACTTATTCACCTTGGTGCCAGATATGCAGTTGCTGTTGGCGAACAACCAATGTTGCTCTGCGATATTGGTGGCGGCTCTACCGAACTGGTAGTCGCCTCTGGGGATGAGATATTGCTGGCTCGCAGTTTTAAGCTCGGCGCAGTTCGTCTAACCGACAGATTTTTTAGCACAGACGCACTTCATCCAAGCGCTCTCAGCAGTTGTCGAAAATTTGTGCGATCAATGTTGGCGACAATTAAGCCAGAGGTGCTCGAACTTGGCTTTGAGATTGCCGTCGGCTCATCAGGTTCAGTCGAAGCAGTTGCCAAACTAATCAGAAAACTCAACGACGAACCAGAACCAAAGTCATACAACCGCTGCGAATTCACCGCCAAAGATGTGACAAAGATGTTGGATTTGTTGGCAGATGCACCGACCGTCAAAGAGCGGGCACGCATATTTAATCTTGATTCTTCGCGCGCTGAAATCATCTTGGCCGGCGCCGTCATCTTGGAGGGCATCGCCCAGTCATTTGACGTAACTAAGTTCACTTACTCTGACTACGCATTGCGAGAAGGAGTTCTTTTTGACACCCTCGCTCGCGAAAAACTACTCGACAACCCCGAAGACATCGACCCAGCATTGCTCAGCGTTAAACAACTGGCTGACCGTTGTGATGATCGCCCCGAGCATTCGGCGTATGTGGCAAAAATTGCTCTCTCACTATTCGATAGTTTGCAGAAAAAGCTAGCTCTCCCACCGGCTTCGCGCAGATACCTTGAGGCCGCAGCTCTGCTTGCAAATGTTGGAGTAGTCATTTCTCACTCAAAACATCATCTTCATTCTTATTATGTGATTCGAAACTCTGAACTTGTTGGCCTAACCGACCGCGAAATAGAACTGATTGCGGTCATCGCGCGCTACCACCGTAAGAGTGCACCTAAACAGTCTCACGCAGAGTTCGCGCAACTCAGCGAAACAGATCAGAAGCTAGTGACTTCGCTCGCTGCAATTTTGCGAATTGCCATTGGTCTCGATCGAACCCAAGACGGACGCGTCAAATCAGTGACGGTTCGTGCCGAAGATGAACAACTTCTCATCTTTGCTAAAGCATCTGCAAAAGCAGATATAGAACTAAATCTCTATGCGGCCAATGAGCGAAGAAACCTGCTCGCCGACGTGCTTGCGACGAAAGTAAAAGTGCTCGCAGTCAAATAGTCGGCAGGCAATCTGCCGCGACGCCAAAACTAGTTGGAGTCAGTTTTTGGAGTTTCGTCCTTCTTAGAGTCTGCAATGCCTTCGGCGAGACCTTTTTTAAGTTCGCTTTGGGCTTTGCCGAGGTTGCGAGCAATTTTTGGAAGACGTGATCCGCCGAAAAGAACTACAACAAGCAAGATGATGATCCAGATTTCAGGGCCGTTGAACATATGACAACTCTAGCATTGCCACCTAAAAATGCGCTAAGCAATATAGGTGCTCGAGTGCGTAATCAACATCAGCGAAGGAAGGCGTCTAGACGCCATCGAAAAGATTCGTGGTCAGATTGGCCATGACGTGCTCGATATTCACAGCGACTATCACCATCACCGAAGTGTGTTCACGCTTGCAACTACAAAGGCGGCACGACAACTCACCGAACTAAGCGCGGCACAGTTTGACTTGCGTCAGCACATTGGTGTTCACCCGCGAATTGGCATCATCGATGTCGTTCCATTTGTGCCACTCGAAAATTCAACAATTGAACAAGCGATTCAGGCAAGAAATGAATTTGCCGAATTTGCGGCGAGTGAGTTAAAAATTCCGAGTTTCGTTTACGGCCCAGAACGTGACTTACCTGAAATTCGCAAGAGGGCATTTGTCGACTTATCGCCTGACTTTGGGCCAAACCAGGCGCACCCAACTGCCGGCGCAATATGCGTTGGTGCACGACAAGTTTTAGTCGCTTACAACATTTGGCTCAAAAACTCGACTATCGAAGACGGCAGACGCATTGCCCGCGAGATTAGAAGCCCTAAGGTGCGCACACTTGGTCTTCAATTAGGCAACGAAATTCAGGTCAGTATGAACCTGATTAGCCCCGATGAAGTGGGGCCTGATTTTGTCTTTGATGAGGTGGCAAAGCGGGCAGACATTGCGCGGGCCGAACTAGTTGGTCTGGTGCCTGCGCGAGTGCTCACTCAGATTTCTAAATCGCGTTGGGCTGATCTCGATTTGAGTAAAGAAAAGACAATTGAGTGGTGTTTGGCGACGCGCAACCGCGCGATACAAAACTTAGATTGACGTATTTAAGCGCTAGCTATTTTAAGCGCTAGCGATGTTGCGATTGCTCTGCGCGCGCTGACGGCGAAGTCGACGTCGCTCTCGTTCTGAGAGCCCACCCCAAATACCGAACTTTTCGCCATTTTCTAGGGCGTATTCGAGGCAATCGTTTTTAACGACACAGCCTCGACAAACTTCTTTAGCTTCACGAGTTGAAGCGCCACGTTCTGGAAAGAAAAGGTCGGGGTCTACGCCGAGGCAATTTGCCTGATCTTGCCATGCACGCTCGCTATTCACCGGTATGTGCATGCGATCTTCCAATTTTGAAACCCTCCCGATAAACACTGCCCGATGCTTAAGCACCCAACAATGGTGTAACTACAACGGTGTCATTCTGCCAAACTTTTACAAAAAATGCAAATACTGCTCAACTTGCGCGCCGAACCCCACCTAGCCGAGAAAGTTGACGCTTGTGTTCGATGAAGTCGACGAGCACATACTCACCCAAATTCTCTGGGCCGGTAAAAAACGCGCGACCTTTGTTTATCGCCGTGAGTTGCTCAATAAATGACTGCAAAGCATGCGACGCATCGAGCATGAAAGTGTTTATCCGTATGCCTTCGCGGGTCGCCCGCATGACCTCACGCAATGTCGCCTCGATGGTTTCACGCACCGGTGGATAGTTAAAAAAGACGTCGCCAGACTGCGAAATATGAGCTGTTGGCTCGCCATCGGTGATCATGATTATCTGCTTGGTGCCACTCTGCCGAGACAACATTTCACGGGCCAACATAAACCCGTGCTGCATGTTCGTACCATAAACAAAGTCCCATGAAACTTCAGGTAATTGATGGGGTTTTAGCGCGCGTGCCGTCTCGCTGAAACCAACGATGCCAAGATAGTCACGCGGAAACTGCGAACTCATCAGCGAATGCAAAGCCATTGCAACTTTTTTTGCCGGCAAGAAATAATCTCTCATCGGCATCGACAGCGAGAGATCAAGCATCAGTACCGTTGATGACCGGGTTAGATGTTCAGTCTGTTCAATTTCAAAATCTTCAGCAACCAACCGCACTGGCACAACCGAACCTCGACGCTTTAGGGCGTTGCGCAACGTCTGTTGAAGGTCTAATTGAAATGGATCACCGTATTCGTAAGGTTTCGTGTCATAAGTTCGCTCATGTCCGACACCGATTCGCTCTACTTGGTGTTGACCAAGACGATCTTTATCTAATGCCCCGAACACGTCACGCAACGCCTTCTCGCCTATTTTGCGTAAACCTCGCGGGGTCATCTCTAATTTGCCTTCGGTTTGATCAATCAAACCCGCCTCTTTTAGTTTCTTGGTTATCTCAGCCATACGTTGCAGAGATTTTGCGACATCTTCGCCGAGCAGTTCGCTAACTCGATCTAAATCAGCCTCGGCTAATGCCGACGGCGAGGATGCATTGCGCAACAAATTATCGAGCTGATCAAGATCGCCTAGTTCTTGCATCGAACGCATTGCTTCACCAAACCCCATCGGGTCTTCACCTGTGAAATCTTGTTTCGAACCCCACCCTTGTTGCGGAAACATTGCCTGCAGCTTTTGCGCCAACTCACTCATTTGCCAGCGCAAATCCATATCTTCAAGGAGTTTTTCGCTCAATTCACGCATCTGCTCGCGTTGTTCTGGCGTCATCGAATTGAGCATCGCTTGGGCGTTGGCCATTCGCTTGGCCATGATTTCGAGAAGTTCGTCCAAGTTTTTCGGATTCTCCGGAAAAAAGTCGCCGAATTTCTCCATGAACTTTTCGAACTCAGGATCTTCGCCCCGTTCGCGACGGTTAATCATTTCATTCAGTGCCGCCATCATGTCTTTGGTGCGTTGCATTTCTTCAGGCGTCATCTTCTCAACCGCACTAGATGCTTGATCTAAGTACTGTTGCATCAACTGATTGCGCAGTTTTTCTAGCAATGCCTCAAATCGCTGTTGTGCTTGCTGCGACTGAAAGTCGTAATGCTCGAGTTCGCTGATCTTGCCGGCGAGATCTTCGGGCAACATGTCGAGCCGAAAGTTTTTTTGTTCGGCAGATTCTTTCGCTAACTCGCTTCGACGCTCGTCTCCAGATCTGATCGCGTCATTAAGCGCCTGATCAATGGCGTGCCGTTCTTCGTCAACCAGATCGTCAAGTTCATCGGCGATCTCTTTATAGACACCACCAAGGTCGCCACGATCTTTTATCTCGTTGCGCTTATCGCGCAACTTCTGCATCATTTCACGAAGACCCATCAAGTTTTCGCCGCGATCATTGCGCATTCCGTCTTGCATTAATCTGCGCAACGCCGCATTGACATCGCCGTGATGAACTAAATCATCTGTCAATTCGTCAATCAGACTTTGTGCGTCAATTTCAAAACCTTGCTGAGTTCCGTCCCAGCGTGAATAATTGAACCGACTTGGCATAAGCGCACGATAGTACGACTGTCCGTAGACTGATAATCGCAATGCGCTTCCCTAGAACCTTTATATTCGTTGATTTGTCTGGCTTCACAAACTTCACAGAAACCAATGGTGATCGCCGGGCAACAAAACTTCTCGGCGAGTTTCGAGCAGTTGCTCGAGCAGTTGCCTCAGAGCGTGGTGTGCGCATTGATAAATACCTCGGTGATGGTTTAATGGCCGTTGCCGTCGAGCAAATTGACGGCATCACATTTGCACTCGAGTTAGCAAGACGAGCTGAGACGGCCTGCGCACCTCTTCAACTGCGAATCGGCATTGATACCGGTGACACGATGCTGTTCGAGGGCGACGACTACATCGGCAGTGCACCAAACTTGGCGGCGCGACTTTGCGACGAGTCAGCAAATTTAGGTGTACTAATACCCACAGAACACATCGAAGAATTGCCAGAAGGTGTCTCGGCAACTCGCCACGGCGCACTCAAACTGCATGGTTTCAACAACGCAATTGAAATTTCAATTCTCTCAGGACGCCCTGTTATCGCAGAACGCAACGACACAAGCGAAATCTGGACTCGCCAACCCTTCCTGGGCTAAATAATTTGCTCGGTGCGCGCGGCAAGCAGTCGCAAATCTAAACAGTTTTTGAGCGATAAATCGCTTTGCCCGCTTTGGCGTCTTTGTTTAGTCGCTTTGAAAGGTGCAGACCTTCGAGAACAAACTCAATGGCACTGGCAACGACCGCGGCAGACTCGTCGCCATCGACTAGATCAGCAACAACCGCGCGCAAACCGGGCATTGTCTTGAGCAATGCGACATAATCGCTTGAAGCAATATCTTCGCCTGTTTGCACGACCTTGCCCTCAACGAACTCTTCTGTCACTAGGCGAAGGTTCTCAGGCGAAATTCGCTGCTTGGCGACTTGAAGCACGGCGCCACGTATAAGTTGGTCAAAAACCTGAGACTCACGCGAATCGTCGATTACGTCAATTTCAATTTTGCCAGCAGTTGAGGCCGCTAGTGCATCGAGATCGCAAACTCGAGGTGCCACTTCAGTCTCTTTTGCTTTAAGCGCACGTCGCATAGCGTTTGCGCACATTAACTCTTGGTTGCTTGTTGTCAGACGCACGCTCACACCACTGCGTTGATTGATCTTCGTGCTCGCGCGTGCCAAGTGACTAATTGTGGCGATTATCTCTTCCATGAAGTTTGGAATTCGCACTTTCACATCGCCAACACTTGCATTGCGCGACTCTTGACGTACGACTGCTATCTCTGTTGCTATCTCTAACGGATAGTGAGTTCGAATCTGGCTTCCAAAACGATCTTTCAGCGGCGTGATTATTCGACCGCGGTTGGTGTAGTCATCTGGGTTCGCCGATGCAACAAGCATGATGTCAAGAGGCAAACGAATTTTGTAACCACGAATTTGAATATCCCTTTCTTCAAGCACATTAAGTAGGCCAACTTGAATTCGCTCTGACAGGTCTGGCAGTTCGTTGATCGCAAAGATGCCACGATTACAACGTGGCACCAAGCCGTAATGCAGAGTCAGTTCGTCGCTTAGATAACGGCCCTCGGCAACTTTTATCGGGTCAACTTCGCCAATCAAGTCGGCAATCGAAGTATCGGGCGTTGCCAGTTTCTCGCCGTAGCGAGCAGTTCGGTGCACCCAATCAATCGGCGTTGCGTCGCCATTGCTCGCGACAAGTTCACGCGCCTGCCGCGAAACTGGCGCATATGGGTCATCGTTGATTTCGCTGCCGCCGACTATCGGCATCCACTCGTCTAAGAGCTCAACTAACGAGCGAATGATTCGAGTTTTTGCCTGACCGCGCTCGCCCAGAAAAACGATGTCATGACCCGCCAAAAGCGCATTCTCAAGTTGTGGCATGACAGTTTCTTCATAACCTAAAACGCCGGCAAAAAGTTGCTGATCAGCTGCGACGCGTGCGACGGTATTTTTACGAATTTCTTCTTTGACACTTTGTGACTTCCAGCCCGACTGCTTTAGTTCACCCAATGTTTTTGCGAGACTCGCAGGCAGTTTTGCTTCAATCATGAAGCAGAGATTAGTTGTAGCGAATGAGTTTCGCCTATTTGGAATTCTTGCTTGTCAACGCCTTGGCTTGCGATTTTGTCTTCTTTGGTGCGGCTGCTTTGCCGTTGGCTGCTTTTTGGGGTGTAGCTACATTGCCGTTGGCTGCATTCGCCGGTAGCGAACCCGATGGGTTTTTCTCTGCCTCGCCTGCAGTTGCAGAGTTAGGTGCCGAACTTGTTATGACCGTCGATTTTTCAGAGACTGAAATATTGCCATTTTGTTCAACAACAACAACCTGATATGAGTTTTCGCCGGTCGGATTATCTGTGACTTTCAATGCAGCAGCCGCAGCAGCCGGAACACTACTGACCAAGATGCCGTTGCGATAAATGTTTACCGTCGAACCTGGCTTGGCAGCAATTTTGAAATTCACTGCGTTGCCAACTGCTTTTACTGGAGCAGCAATTCGCCGTGCACTTGCGGCGATTGGAGGCATCGGCTGGCCCAGTGATGGTTGACGACCATTGCCATTTGAGTTGACCGTATTACTTGTTGGTAATGCCGCTGGTAGAGCGTTAGCTGGTGGTGCTGTTGGTTGTGCGTTAGTTGGCACTGTATTGCTTGGCACCGCGGTCGTAGGTGTAGCACCGGTCGGAACCGTACTTGACGGCAATGTTGTAGTCGTCGTAGTTGTTGTAGTTGTTGTAGTCGTTGTAGTAGTCGGTGCTGACCTACCGCCGCCGCCACCGCCACC